>NZ_CP025794.1:3000000-3300000 GCF_002906655.1 Vibrio hyugaensis
CTACTGGGAGATAAAGACCAGTTGGCATCGGTAGAGGCAGGTGCGGTGCTAGGTGATATCTGTTCGTTCCACGCATTTGGCTTCGGAAAAGAGCAGGCGTCTGCGGTCGCGAAGTTAACAGGCTTTGACACCTTGGCGTACAGTACCAATAGTAATGCTTCGATTGCCGATAGTTTGTGCATGCTGCAAAAGAGTTACCGATTCGATGCCCGTTCTGGTATCGGTCAGCTAGCGAAAGCGGTCAACGCTGGCTCAGCCGCAAAAGTAGACGACGTTTGGAATCGTGATTTTGCTGATATCGAGCATTTCGCACTGAGCAGTCAAAACTACAATCAGATGATGCAGACTTTAGTTTCCGAATATGGTCGTTATTTAAAACGCATCGGACAGCAAGAGATTGACCAAAAGACAGGGGAGCCAGAAACGCTAACCCACAAAGCCAAAGCCGTGTTGGATACCTTTAATCAATGCCGATTATTGTGTGCCATCCGTGAAGGTGATGTTGGTGTGACCGGTTTAAACCAACGCATTGAAAAAGCACTCGCGGCACGTAAGTTGATTCAAACCCAAGATGAACTTTGGTATCACGGTAGACCAGTGATGGTCACGCGTAATGATCATGGTTTGGGGTTGTATAACGGTGACATCGGCATTTGTATGCGAGACGACAGCGAAGGTGAATCGCGTCTTAAAGTGTTCTTCGAACTGCCGGATGGCAGCGTCAAGTCGGTGCTGCCAAGCCGAGTCCCTGAGCATGAAACCGCATATGCGATGACCATTCATAAATCACAGGGCAGTGAGTTTGAATACACGCTAATGATTTTGCCGCCAGATTTCAGTCCAATCCTCACTCGCGAGCTGATCTACACAGGAATTACTCGCGCGAAGAAACGCCTTGCGATGTACGCCGAGATGAATGTCCTCAAGCGTGGTATTAAGGTGAAAACTACCCGATCGAGTGGGTTAGTATCTCGCTTATCTAGTTAAAACAAAAAGACCGAGCGCGATGCCCGGTCTTCTTTAATTTTGTGTAAACGCATTGGTAAATGACACGCTGCGAATTTTGTATTGTTGCTGATAAGCCAAGATAAAATCTTTAATAGCGTCATTGACAGGAAATACGCAGTGGACGTCGAGCCCTTCGAGAAAATGGTTATCCGCCATATCCCAGAAGCTTTGAAGTGAGTTACAAATAATGGTTTTCATAACAGTGCTCATCTTATTCATTGTAAGAGTAACAACTGTCCTTGATGTGTCATGCAGAGCAATTTAACTCGCTCTGCACTTTAGGGTGATAGTTATTCACCTAGATCCATTTGCCGATTGTTTAAAATGCGACCGTTTGTTGCGCAGATTATAACCAACAGTATGTATATTGAAAAGGTTAAATTGCGATCAATATCAATGTAAACCTTTGCATAACTACTTAGATGTAGGTTGAATTGCGTTTCTTTATTTCTCACAGGTCTAATGCAAGGATTTTCGACTTACGTTGGAAGTTATACAGACCTTGTTTTGCTCCTGGTAGGTAATCAACACTCACTTCATAGAAGCCCTGTTCTCTAAACCAATGCAGGCTGTGTGTGGTCAGCACAAAGATCTGATTGATGTTGTCTGATTTTGAACGATGCTTCATATAGTTCAGGAGCAACAGACCACGGTTACCATCGCGATAATCTTGATGGATGGCGACACAGGCCATTTCTGCTTTACGTTCTTCGACATATGGATACAAGGCGGCACAACCAATGATCAATCCGTCTTTTTCAATGATGGTGAATTTATTAATTTCTTGCTCTAGTTGTTCGCGAGAGCGTCTGACCAACACGCCTTGCTCTTCCAATGGTCGAATCAAATCTAAGATGCCGCCAATATCGTCAATGTCAGCTTCGCGTACCTGTTCGGCACTGGCCATGACAACTTGTGTACCGATACCATCAAAAGAGAACAATTCTTGGATGAGTGCGCCATCCACTTTATAACTGATAAGGTGACTTCGTGGCACACCTGCACGGCAGGCGGAAATCGAACCTTTGAGAAAGCGCAGTGTACCGGAGTTATAGTCGGAATCTGGTGAGGTGTCTGCCATGAGTTTCGTGATGACATGTTCTGCTTCAATAGGGAATAATTCCGCGACTGCGTTACCGTTATCATCGATAACCCCTTGCTCAGAGCAGAACCCAATCAATTTATCTGCACCAAGCTTAATCGCTAGTTGAGTCGCGACTTCTTCCGAGGGAAGGTTGAAGCATTCCCCTGTCACTGAGCTGGCGATTGGGCCGAGCAAGACAATTGAGCCTTGATCGAGTGTGCGGTGGATAGCATCAGTATCGATTCGACGAATGCGGCCGCTGTGACAGTAGTCGATACCATCATCGACGCCAAGCGGTTGAGCAATGACAAAGTTGCCGCTCACAACGTTAAGCTGGGTACCTGCCATTGGTGTATTGTTGAGGCTCATAGATAAGCGCGCAGTAATGGCTAGTTGAAGTTGCCCTGCGGCTTGCATAACTACCGAAAGAGCTGCTTCATCCGTGATTCGAACGTTTTTGTGGTATGGCGTAGTAAGGTCTTGTTTTTCGAGTAGTTGATTGATCTGCGGTCTGGCACCATAAACCACAACTACTTTAATGCCAAGGCTGTGCATTAATGCAATGTCGTTGATAATGTTGCCAAAGTTTTTATCAGCGACCGCTTCACCTCCTAGCATTAATACCATAGTTTTTCCACGGTGCGCATTCACATAGGGCGTGGATTGACGGAATCCTTTAACCAGAGCAGTACTACGAATTTTCACTACAGCCATTCCTTGTGTTTATTTATGCTTTAATATTGTCTTTTTATTCATTGGTTGGCAAGGCAATTTTTTGGCATCCACTACAAATAACCGGACGATGATGCTTTGTTCAGGTTATGGGGAGAGGGTACAATATTCGGGTCTAGTTAAAATACGTGAGCCTCATGTCTTCAGTTGTAAATAAGAATGCTGCGATCGCCGCTCAATCAGAGCAAAATATCTCCAAAAAATCGACACTTCGTAAATGGATCGAGCGTTCGCTTATGCTAACGGCGATCGTAGGTACGATAGTTGTATTTATGATGTATGGTGATCTGATCACTCGCTATATAAACCCACCAATTTCTAAGTCAGTGATTTATGGCAAGTGGGTAGAGCAAGATGTGGCGCCATATGCTCGTGAAGAGTTTATTCTTAGTGAACGTGGTGTAACCGTAAGAGGTGCAACCGTCGCAACGGATTTCGAATTTGATGGTGATACGCTTTCTTATAAGGTTGGCTCTACGGTACGTCGATTTGACTTCCTCGATCAGCACCATTCCGAGATGAAGCTGGACTCCAATGCCCATTATCTACCGGTTTTTCACTTAGAAGGCCATTCCAGCTTAGCGATACGCTAATCGTGATACATCAGACACACTGTTTAGGCTGCTCTATTTCTCGATGCTTCTTCTAGTGTGTCATCACATCTCAAGTCTCTTGCCCCGTTACTCAGACATTTTCTGGACAATTCACTGATTCGCATACTGTTATTATGTTGTCTATCCCATTGTTATGGATAAAATGGCAGCATTTAAAGTCTTTGCCTTATCGCTGATACACTTTGTCGCAGCTTTTCAATTGCGTCGTATGCATTTGTTTGCCATCCTTTTGCTATCTTCTATTACGGAAAAAACACGTGTTAAAAAAACTCCTTCCTATTGTTTCTTTGAGCCTGCTATTTGGCTGTGCCGCTGAGCCTGAACAGAATCTGCTTGCTAAGCAAAACTTAGATGGCGAGTTTCCACATATCTTGAATAAGGTGGATGTGGTTGAATCGAATAAACCGCAAGATTTCACAGAGTTCAATAAACAGGCTGAACAAGTGGTCATCAAATCACCTTCAATGGCAAAAATGTACCAACCACTTTATGAAAAGTTAAGTGAATGGGCTTTGCAAAGTGGTGATACAACAGCCTTGAGTGCTTACGGTATTCAAACGGCACAACTTGGCGGCGGTGATAAGAAGGGCAACGTGCTGTTCACAGGCTATTTCTCACCTGTGATGGAGCTGCGTCATAAACCAAATGCAACGTATAAGTACCCTGTTTATGGCAAGCCAAATTGTGGTTCAAACTGCCCAACGCGTGCAGAAATTTATAACGGAGCGTTAGACGGTCAAGGTCTGGTATTGGGTTACGCACCAAACCGTATTGATCCATTCATGATGGAAGTGCAGGGTAGCGGATTTGTTCATTTCGAAGATGACGATACGCTGGAATACTTTGCTTACGCAGGCAAGAACAATAAAGCGTATGTGAGTATTGGCCGAATTCTAATTGAGCGTGGTGAAGTGCCACGTGAAGAGATGTCACTCAAAGCCATCAAAGACTGGGTGATGAAGAATGATGAAGCAACGGTTCGTGAGTTGTTAGAGCAAAACCCTTCTTATGTATTCTTTGCTCCACAAACGGACGCGCCAGTAACAGGCTCTGCGGGCATTCCTTTATTGCCAATGGCATCAGTAGCAGGCGATCGTTCGATTCTACCTATGGGGACGCCAATTTTGGCGGAAGTGCCATTGCTAAATAAAGACGGCACATGGAGTGGGGCACACCAACTTCGTCTTCTTATTGTGTTAGATACTGGCGGTGCGGTGAAGCAAAACCATCTCGATCTATACCATGGTATGGGACCACGAGCAGGTACAGAAGCGGGTCACTACAAGCACTTTGGTCGCGTGTGGAAGCTGGGCTTGGAAAACACGCCAACGCAAGCGCCTTGGGCTTTACCGCCAGAGAAGTTACAATAACCGCCTAGCGAGAGGAATCGCCTCTCATCATCTAGACATTTCCTCAAAGAGTGCGTATAAATCGCACTCTTTGTTTTTCTATCGATCATCTGGAACTTCAATATGCGTGAAATCGATACTCCGGCATCTGACAGCTACAACCAACGTTTTGGTGGCACTCGTCGTCTCTACGGCAACAGCGAAGTAGAAATCCTTCGTGCTGCACACGTGTGTGTGATTGGTATTGGTGGTGTAGGTTCATGGGCGGTAGAAGCGCTCGCACGTACTGGTATTGGTGAGTTGACGCTTATCGATATGGATGACGTGTGTGTGACCAACATTAACCGTCAAATTCATGCGATGACTGGCACGGTTGGTCAAAGCAAAATTGAAGTGATGGCAGAGCGCGTTAAGCTGATTAACCCAGAGTGTAAGGTGAATCTGATTGACGACTTTATCACGCCAGATAACCAGCACGAGTACTTGAGCAAAGAGTTCGATTACGTGTTGGATGCGATCGATAGCGTAAAAGCAAAAGCCTCGCTATTGGCTTACTGTCGTAGCAACAAGATTAAAGTGATCACGACAGGCGGTGCTGGCGGTCAAATCGATCCAACCCAAATTATGGTGGCGGATCTGACCAAGACTATCCAAGATCCACTGGCGAAGAAGATCAAAGACACTTTGCGTCGTCATCATAACTTCCCGAAAAATCCGGCTCGTAAGTTTGGCATCGATTGTGTGTTCTCTACGGAGCAATTGAAGTACCCACAAGCAGATGGTTCAGTATGTGGCGTGAAATCGACAGCAGAAGGTCCAAAACGTATGGACTGTGCGAGTGGCTTTGGCGCGGCGACGGTTGTAACAGCAACGTTCGGTTTTGTTGCGGTATCACGCATCGTTGAAAAGCTGATTCAAAAGCATAAGAAGTAATTCAAAGAAGAGAGCGCATCATGACTGATTTCCCTGTCTCGCCGTTTGGCACTGACATCACCAGTGAAGACATCGCCGCAACCATGCAGCAATTTAAAGGTTGGGAAGACCGCTACCGTCAGGTGATCCAATGGGGTAAAAAGCTGCCTCAAATGCCTGAAGAGCTTAAATCAGAGCAAGTTACGGTATCTGGTTGTGAAAGCTTAGTGTGGTTGGTGAGCAAAGAGCAAGAAGGCGTATGGCACTTCTGCGCTGATTCTGATGCGCGTATTGTTCGTGGTCTGATTGCCTTGGTGATGGCGGCTTACGATGGCAAAACGGCAGAACAAATCCAAGCGTTTGATATTGATGCTTACTTTGAAAAGCTGGGTTTAATTGCTCACCTAAGCCCATCGCGTGGCAATGGTTTGAAAGCGATTGTTGAGCAGATCAAAGCGCAGGCTCAGTAGTTGGCGTTGGTTAAAACCGCACAAAGAACAGAATAAAGAAAAGGGTTGAAGCCAAACGGTTTCAACCCTTTTTCTATCTACGGTGGTATTTTTAAAGCATATCGACCGCTTTCTCGACTGCTGCAATCAGCTTCTCGACATCTTTTAATGTGTTGTAGATACCAAAAGAAACACGCACTGTGCCTTTGACATTAAGTGCATCCATCAGAGGATGAGCACAGTGATGCCCAGCACGAACAGCGATACCTTGTTGATCAAGCAGTGTAGCAATGTCTTGGTGGTGAACGCCGTCCATCACAAAAGTAAGCACTGAAGCGTTCGGCTGGTAACCGAGGATTTGAATGTCGTCCAGCTGAGTCATTGCTTGGTAAGCTTTGTCCTGCAGAGAATGCAGATGTGCCTCTACTGCGGCTTGGTCGAAGCCTTGGTACCAATCGATAGCTTTCGCTAGAGCAATCGCGCCTGCGACGTTCGGTGTACCTGCTTCAAACTTACCCGGCAAGGCAGAGAAGGTCGTTTTCTCAAACGAGACTCTTTCGACCATTTTGCCGCCGCCGTGCCATGGTGGCATCGCTTCTAAAAGGTCAAGCTTGCCATACAGTACGCCAATACCAGCGGGTGCATACAGCTTGTGACCTGAGAAGACATAAAAGTCGACATCGAGCTCTGCCAAGTTCAACTGTTCATGAACAATACCCTGTGCACCATCGACAACCACAACAGCGCCTACCGTATGTGCCATGGCGATGATTTTCTCGATAGGTTGACGAGATCCCGTCACATTGGTGATTTGTGCACACGCTACGATTTTACAGCGCTCCGACAACAGTGCTTCAAACGCATCGATATCGAACTGGCAATCGGAGGTCATCGGAACTTTAACTATTTTTGCGCCCGTTTGCTCTGCGACAATTTGCCAAGGCACGATGTTCGCGTGGTGTTCCATTTCACTGATCAGAATTTCATCACCCGCTTGGAGTGTGCTACGAGCATAAGTTTGCGCGATTAGGTTTAGTGCTTCGGTTGCGCCTCGAGTCCAAATGATTTCTTTTGAATTGCTCGCCCCAATGAACTTAGCAACGGTTTCACGAGCGGCTTCAAATTGGCTGGTCGCGTTGGCTGTTAAGCTATGACTGCCACGGTGCACGTTAGCATTTTGTGCACTGTAGTAACGGCTAATCACATCGATCACACACTGTGGCTTTTGTGTTGTTGCTGCGCTATCAAGGTAAACCAAAGGTGACTGGTTGACGTCTTGCTTCAGAGCTGGGAACTGTTCGCGTACAGCGTTTACGTCAAACATTATTCGTCACCAAATTCGTGATAATGCAGTGTTGGGATAGTGACTAAAGGTTCTGCAACCATCCATCCATGCTCTTTACCGGAAAGTTTGATAATGATTTCCATCGCGAACTCAAGCGCGGTTCCTGGTCCCTGACTAGTCAGTAGGTTGTGATTCACATCCATGGTGACACGCTTAGCTCGCCATTTGTCTTCAGGAATATGAGATTGGAAGCTTGGATGACATGTCATCAAGGCTTCTGGGTAAAGGTTGTGGTGTTGCAAAACCAAAGCAGGTGCAGCACAAATTGCCGCAACCAGTTTACCTTCGTACATGTGCTGTTTCAGGATTTCTATCATAATGGTGCTATCACGGAAGGTTTCTGCACCACCGATGCCACCAGACAGAACAATCGCATCAAACTCGTCATCGGCAATATCAACCAGCTTGCAATCCGCGGTAAGTGTCACGCCTCGAGACGCTTTCATAGTAAGTGCACCATCGAAATCTGCGCTTGCGACCGTTACGTCATAGCCTGCTCGAACCATCAAGTCGATAACGGTTACCGCTTCCATTTCTTCTGTGCCCGGCGCGATAGGTACTAAGATCTTTTTATTCATTGTTCTGTCCAGCTTTGTTCAATCTGTTTGATGTGTTGATAGAGTTTGGTGTTCTCTGGCGTACTCATTTGATGCTTTTCGGCGGCTTTCAGCAAATAACCGGTAATAAAATCAATTTCGGTGCGACGTTGGTGAAAAACATCTTGTCTCATTGAAGAGTAGTTGGCTGCTGTTGCGTTCACCACTTGCATAATGGTGGTGTGAAGAGAATCAAAATCGACTTTTATCTCTTCTTTATTCATGACCTCCACCAACTCGCGGGTGATGTTCGCCAACTCGGTGGCGAACTTCGGAGCGGCAAGCTCACCATTCTTACATTGGTGAATTGCGGTCAGGGGGTTGATAGCACAATTGATCGCAATCTTAGTCCATAATGCAGCGTTGATATTTGGGTTCCAGTTCACCTCTGGCAAAGCGTGATTCATCACATCTGCAAGAAAGCCACACTGAGCACCTTTAGCATTAAAACCACCCAGTTGAGTATTTCCCTGACCAGTGTGAAGAACCTGCTCTTTACTTGGTTTGTAAGCACCGTGTGTTGTTGTTGCAACTATTAATGGGTTATCAGCAAGTTTGGCTTCGATGAGTTGTGCGGTTCCCATTCCGTTGTGCATCAACATGATGATTGTGTCAGTGTTGATATAAGGAAGAAGAGGCTCAATAGCGGTTTCAACCTGCCATGCTTTTACTGTCACAACAATCAGATCTGCATTTTGCACAGAAGGGATGTGCTGATTAGAAAAACTGATTGCAGGGTTGTCATCGAGTTGGAGTAACTGCTCGCTGCTTGAGCTTCTTCCCCACAAGGAGACGTTGTGTCCAGCAAGTTTGAAGTTAGTCGCCCAAAGTGAGCCAACGGCTCCCGGACCTAGGATGAGAATATTCACCAAACGCTCTCATTAAAAAGGTTTGCTGCAAGGATAATGAGGGAAAAAAGGAAAGCAAATAAAAATGGCGCCAAGAGGCGCCATTTCTGGGGAACTTATCGGTTCTATTAGAACTTGTAAGTTACAGCTAGGTAGTGACCGAAGCCAGTTGACTTGAAGCCATCTGTATCTTTGATACCGTAGATGTCTTTGTAACCTTTCAGACCGTAACCCACTGCGAAGCGGTCAGAGTGCCAGTAGATACCGTTGAACATCGCGCCACCGCTGCTTGCAGTAGTGTATTCGTCTTTCATACCAAATTGGTAATCGATGTAACCTTGGTAAGAAATGAATGAACCGTTTTCGAAGAAGTAGAAAGGTTTGAACCAGTTAGTCGAGATTTGGAAACCGTTCCAATCTTTTTGGTTTGAATCGTAAGTACCGTAAAGGTTAAGACCTACTTTACCGAACCAAGGAACCATTACGTCAGAACCAAGACCTACTTTTTGAGTGTTAACTTGAGAAGCGCCACCCCACTCCATAAGAGTAGATACGTAAAGCTCTTGAACTGGACCGAAAGATAGGTCTTTACCAGTTAGTGCGTCTAGAGACATACGTGGTGCGAACTTCATGAAGATCTTCTCAGCACCAGCTTTGTCGCTGCCTGGATCTGAAGTTAGGTTGAATACGTCAACGTAACCGTATAGGTCGAAGATACCAGAGCGACCGCCGAATTCCATTTCTAGGTAGTCGTGTGAAGACTCACCAGGAAGTTCGTCAAATGCACCCATTAGGTTGAATTGCATCCACTTGTAATCGTTCTTGTGGATGTCGCCATCTGAGTAGTCAGCAGCCAGTACTGGTGCTGAAGTAGCCGCTAGAAGGCTAAGAGCTAAAAGTGATTTACGCATAAGGGGACTCTCTATGTTTGTAATGATTCAGAACACGCAATCTGTGCTGCGCTTTCCAATTGGCGGGAATAATAGCGATAAAAATCTCAAATGAAAGTGATAAAGGATGCAAAAATGAAGGTTTTTAGTGAGGTTCATCACGAAATTAATTTATTTCACGGAACTTTTTGGTTGTTGCATTGATTTGCAATAAATATGTGACGAGTGTCGTTTGCGTAAACGTTTTTATGACTTTTTAAGCCAGTCGATTAACCAACATAAATCGTTAGTGATCTGACTAATAGGCCGTTCGTATGAGTGTGGGAACCAAAGAGGACGTTTGAATGAAAGAAGTCATGTTATTCCCATTAACCTCAGTTGTTTTACCGGAAGGCAAAATGAATCTGCGTATTTTTGAACCACGATATACAAGAATGGTGAAAGAATGCAGCCTCCGAAACGTTGGTTTTGGTGTTTGTCTTGTCGGTAGTGAGGGGGCCCCTAAAGCGGTGGGAAATGTGTCATCCATCGGGACTTTGGTCACCATCGTTGATTTTGAAACACACAGTGATGGGCTTCTTGGTATCACCGTAGTCGGTGAAAAACGTTTTACGGTCAAGCGAATCAGAGCAGACTCTGATGGTTTGCGTCATGCAGAGGTCGAGTGGTTAGACAACTGGCAGCAGCCTTTGTCGTCACCGGATTTCATTTATCTAAGCCATCAGCTCGCTCATGTGTATGAGCAATTTCCTCAACTAGGGACACTATACCAACATCGTTTTTATGATGACCCATCATGGGTAGTGCAAAGATGGCTTGAGCTATTACCATTGGAAAGCGCTTTATTTGAACGATTGGTGGGGGCAGAGGATTGCCTTCCCGCATTAAATTTTCTTAACGATGCCATTGAAGCCCCACCTCAAAGAGAGACAAGGATATGAAAGGACTTACAAAAACCGCAGTAACTTTTGTTGCTGTGCTAGGGATTGCTGCCTGCGGCTCGGATAGCGACTCGATAGAATATTCCAACCTTCAAGCAGTGCATGCTTCCGCTGACGCGCCGTTGGCGAACGTTTTAATAAATGATGAAGCCGCATTAACCGGTGTCGACTATGGCGTCGGTTCGGGATACGTGAAGTTGCCTGAGGGCAGTAATTCTGTTCAAGTTGACGTACAGCTTCCAGGCGGTGAAACGGTCACTGTCGTACCAAAAACTTCATTGGATCTAGACTCAGACCTAAATTATACAGCATTTGTCGTAGGTGACGCTTCAGGAACACCAAACCCTGTTGAACCTTTAATTGTTACTCGTAGCGCGACTTCCATGGCGGATGCAAACAGCTTAGATGTTCAGGTGGTACATGCTGCTTCTGGCGTCCCAGCCGTAGACCTTTATGTGACTGAACCCGATGCAGCTTTGGCAGATTCATCACCGATTACTAATCTGGCTTACAAAGCGTCAACGGATGTGCTGAATATTCCTGCAGGCGATTACCAAGTGAGATTGGCTGTGGGTGACACAGTAGCGTTTGATTCGGGAACCATTCCTCTCCCAGCCAATGCTAACTTGACTATCGCTGCTATTAAGACAGGTGATTCAAATAGCACCTCTCCGGTGAAGTTAATGGTATTAGATGGTTCTGGCTCTTCTATACTTGAAGATATGGGAAGCCAAGCAGAAGTGCGAGTCGGGCACTTAGTTGACGGTGCTCCGATTGTAGACGTCCACGTTGATGGCGCTGCGTTTGCCCCGCTTGCGGATTTGGAGTTTAAACAAATTCGAGGGTACTTGGACCTTGCGCCAAAAGCTTACGATATTGATGTGTTTGTCGACGGCACAACGACGGACCCAATTATCGATGTTGACGGTTTGGAAGTGAAAGGCGGTATGGATTACAGCGTTTATGCAGTCGGCGTTGTTGCTCCTGCAATCGCAATTGAACCGCTGGTAGTCGAAGATATGCGTCGTGCAGTTGCAACAAGCGCAACCTTGAATGTAACGCACGCAGCTGCAAATCCTGTGGCTGAAATGGTCGATATTTATCTCACTTCTAGCGCGGGAATCGAAGGAAGTGATCCAGCAATAGCTAATTTTGCGTATAAAGAAAGTGTACAAGGCGTATACGTGGCGGAAGGGTCTTATTTTGTGACGGTAACGGTTGCCGGTGACCCATCTACAGTAGCCATAGATTCTGCACCCGTAACGGTAATGAATGGCGTCGTATACCAAGTAGTCGCTATCGATGATGGCAACAATGGTGGCTTCAACCTAATCGTTGATGACATCACAGACTAAGGACGAAGGGGGAGGAGGGCACTCCTCCCAATGATTAAGGCCGATTATGATGAGTGAAAGCCCACAGAAACTTGGGCGTAGCGATTGGAATGAATACATGGACAAGGTGAAGGCGCGGGATAAAAATGCGTTCGAATTTGTCTTTCGTTTTTATGCGCCTAAGTTGAAACAGTTCGCCTACAAACATGTTGGAAACGAGCAAGTTGCTTTGGAGATGGTACAAGAGACCATGGCAACCGTTTGGCAAAAAGCCCATTTGTACGATGGTACAAAGAGTGCGTTATCCACATGGATCTACACCATAATTCGTAATCTCTGTTTTGATTTGCTGAGAAAGCAGAAAGGCAAAGACTTACACATTCATTCTGACGACATTTGGCCTTCAGATTACTATCCGCCTGATTTGGTTGACCATTACTCACCAGAGCAAGACATGCTCAAAGATCAGGTAGTCAAATTTTTAGACATACTGCCGAAAAACCAAAGAGAAGTACTCCAAGCGGTGTACCTTCAAGAACTGCCGCACCAACAGGTCGCTGAATTGTTCGACATACCTTTGGGCACTGTGAAATCTCGATTGAGGTTAGCGGTTGAAAAACTGAGGCATTCGATGCATACGGAGCAATTATGAACAAACATCCAGATAACAACTTGTTAGAGGCTTACGCTTCAGGAAGCATTGATGCAGTTTCTGGTTTGGTGGTTGCCACTCACCTAGAAACCTGTTCAAAATGTCGGGCGTATGTAAACCAGTTAGAAGCGGCGCAGGCCGACGTAGTAATAGAAAGCTCGGTGATGGAATATGATGTCGAGTTCGACAGCATGTTCAATGACATCATCACCGCTGAGCCAAAATCAGACAGCATTATCATAAAAGATGTTGCGCGAGTTGCCGTGGCTGGCAAAGATTTTAAGTTGCCGAAAACGTTGAGTCGTTTTTCTGATTTAGTCGGTGAATGGAAGAGTTACGGTGGTAAAGTCTACAGCGCACAGATTGATTTGGGCGAAGATGCACGTGTCAATCTTATGTACATAAGTGAAGACGTGAGAATTCCTCAGCATACACATAAAGGGCAAGAGTCAACATTGGTTCTGCACGGTGGATTTAGTGATGAAGATGGTCACTACGAAGTGGGTGATGTACTTGTTAGAGATGCGTCTGTTAAACACAGCCCATTTACTAAAGCAGGTGAAGACTGTTTATGTTTAACCGTACTCACCGAGCCGATGATATTTACACAAGGCGTAGCAAGAATCTTTAACTTGTTTGGTAAAGGCATGTACCCTTAAACACTGCGGCAGACAAAACCAAAAAACCACCGAATCTCGGTGGTTTTTTTTCAATCATTTTTCTTTAATCTCTTTGCCTTGCTTTCTCGAGTAGCTCAGTAAAGTAGTGTCTGAGTGAATAAAGCATGATCAAACTAGGCACAACCATCAATGCGGTTAGTATGAAGAAAGTCGTCCAATCATTGAGATAATCCACCAGTTCCCCGCTGAAAGAGGCGAGGGTAGTGCGACCAAAGTTGCCAAGAGATGCAAGCAAGGCGTATTGAGTTGCCGAGAAGGCTTGTCCGGTTAAGATAGTCAAGAAGGACACAAATGCAACGGTCGAGAATGCCGTTGTAAAGTTGTCGACAATGATCGTTGCCAAGTAAAGATGCTCGTTTGGACCCACTTTCGCAATCCAAGCAAACATCAGGTTACTTGCTGCCATTGCGATACCACCTATCATTAAGCCGCGTACGATACCAAACTTCACATTAAACATACTGCCGACAAAGGTGAACAACATGGTTGCGCCCCAACCAATCAATTTGGAGTAATAGCCAATTTGTTCATTGCTAAATCCAATTTCTTTGTAGAAGGCAATCGACATTCGACCTAAGAAAGCTTCACCAATCTTAAATAAGAAAACAAACAGCAATAGCGTGATAGCGACGCGAACACCATTTCGGTTAAAGAAGTCTAAGAAGGGCTCTACAACCGTTACGGTAAACCAAGCTACTACTTTAGAACCCACCACTTCTTTATGGCGTTGCTCAGCTTCAGATTGAAGTTGCTCTCGTTGGGTTTTCGGTTCACCGACCAACAGCGTAAAAATCATCAGTAAAATGACAATAAACGCCATTCCGTAGTAGACACCATTCCAACCGATACTGTCTGCATTGATAAAGGCTAGATACCCAGGGAGTGAGTAACCCGTCCACCAACCAATCACCGCCATAGCAGAAGCTTGTGGCAGTTTAGATTCTTCTGTTTTTGGGAAGGTATCGATGCGGAAAGCATCAATAGCAATATCTTGTGTCGCAGAAGCGGTCGCAATGCAGAGTGCTAGTAATGATGCCAACACAAGATTCTCGGCAGGGTTTACACCGGCAATAAACAGTGTCGCTACTAACACGATACTTTGGCAAAGGAATATCCAGCTTCGACGTTGCCCAAGTAAACGATGCAAAATGGGCAGTTTAAGTCGGTCTACCAGAGGTGCCCACATAAAATTGATCGCGTAAACCGCGAACACGCTACCAAAGTAACCGATAGCAGAAAGCGTCAGGCCCGCATCTTTTAGCCAGCCAGACATATTGGATCCGATAAGGACCCAAGGGAAACCACTGGAACAACCCAGCATGAAAACCCAAAGTAGGCGTTTATCGAGGTAACTTTTTACCGTTTCCAACCAAGTGATGGAAGGTAATGAAGACATAAATCAATCCGTTAAAATAGAGCCACTAAAAGAGAAAGCCCTTCGAATATTCAAAGGGCTTATGGTTTTGGCTACTTGAGTAGAGTTGCTTTGGTAATGACGATTTGCGTCTCTGGGACATCGCGCATGCGACCGATAGACTTGGTTGGCTGCTTCGCCATATTCTGAATGACGTCAAAACCTTCCGTCACTTCTCCAAATACCGCATAACCAGGTGGGCGAGCACCATAGTTTAAGAAGTCATTGTCGACGAGGTTAATAAAGAACTGACGTGTTGCAGAATCAGGTGCGTTTGTACGAGCCATAGCGATCGTTGCTCGGTCGTTGTTCAAACCGTTGTTACCCTCGTTCTTGATTGGCGCGTAAGTTTTTTGCATCTGCATGTCTTGGTTGAAGCCGCCACCTTGCGCCATAAAACCAGGGATAACACGGTGGAAAATGGTACCTTCGTAACTGCCATCTTCCACGTATTTAAGGAAGTTAGCGACAGTAATAGGTGCTTTCTCTTCATTAAGCTCAACAGTAAAGTTACCTAGTGTTGTTTCAAACGCCACTTTAGGGCCTGCAAAAACACTGCAACTTAATAGTGCCAAAGAAAGAATCGCTTTGCGTAACATTAGAATCGCTCCTGCATGTATTGACGAAGCTCAGGATCGTTTGCGATTTCCTTCAGAGTTAAAGCCACGACATCATTCAATGTTTGTTCAATGTCTGAGTCTGAAGCGCTAAGTGTGCCTGAGCGTTTAGCTGTACCAGTATAGGTCTTAACTAGCTTGCCTTGCGGAGTTTCTGCGGTGATTTCAAGAATCACTTTCGCGTCCATCTCGTTTTCCATCACAGAATGTTTAACGTTGACTAGCGCTTCTTGTACTTCTAATTGAATAGAATTATCGCTGTTTAAATCCGAGTGAAAACCTTGAGAAGAGAACTGTTTCTCTAGCGCCTCTTCTAGCGAAATACGTAGGTTTTGCTTGGCATGGATTGGCAGAATGTTAGAGCGTCCGTTATCGACAAGTGCAACGTATTGCGCTGCACGAACGTCTTTACTGGTTAAGCTGTACGTCTTACCTTGCACGATCGGGTTAGTGCTTAGTGTCGATTCAGCCTGTAGGTTCAGTTGTGGTTGTTGTGGCGCTGAACATGCAGCAAGCAAGGCAACCGAAGCCGCGAGTACCAGTTTTCTCATTTTATTATTCCTTTTAAACATGTTGCTAAAGTCAGGACTTTATTGCTTTGCGCCTAATTTAGCAGGATCTTTTGTTGCCTGTAAAATCACGAACTTACTGTTAGAAGCGACTAGTTTCACATTTTTGTCGCCAAACAGACGTTTTAGCTTCGCATCGTAACCAAGGTGACGGTTACCTATGACTAGTAACTTGCCACCTTTGTTCAAAATTTGTTTAGAGTCGCAGAACATCTGCCAAGCGATATGATCGGTTACCGCTTGTTGTTGGTGGAATGGCGGGTTACACATCACCATGTCAGCACTATCAGGGTTAAAGCCATCCAAACAGTTATTTGCAATGCATTGAATGTCGTAAGTTTTGCCTAGGTTATCAACTAAGTTTTGTTTAGCTGACTCGATAGCCATAAAGCTTTCATCCACACTCGTTAGGCGGGCTTGAGGGTTCAATTGCCCCATTTTCACTGATAGCACACCGTTGCCACAGCCGAGGTCGATGATGTGTTTCAACGTTGGATCTTGAGGTAGGTGTTGAAGCATAAAACGTGCACCTAAGTCCAGACTTTCGCCTGAGTAAACATTTGGTAGATTTTTCAGTTGAATGTTTTCTCCGTCTACTCCCCAAACGGTCATCGGATCGACTTCTATGACTGGCAGTGCATTAGCATTAGAAAACACCAAACGATGTTTTTTCCACGCGAGAGACGTTTTCGTCTCACCTAAGTGTTTTTCAAACAATTTAAGTGTTGAAGTGTGAATCTCTTTTGCTTTGTTGACGGCAATAATTGGGCAAGAGTCAGGGAGCGTTTTACGTAGTTGACTTAATAACCAAACTAGGTGGCGATTACTTTTTGGCAATTGCATCAAGACCAAGTCTGTATTCTCAGGAATATCGTCCATCGTAGTGAGAAAGGCGACTGGCTTACATTGGTTATCTTCGAGGTTTTGCTGTGCGCCCTTGTGTGAGATGAAGGAGTCACTCATGAGGGTGACATTGTGATTGTCCGAAAACCAACATGCCAAAGCGCCGAAGCTATCGTTAATAACAACAATGTTTTGGTTATCTGGTATTGCTAACTCTTCCACGTGATTGATGAGGTACTCATCCCCCGCATCCCATGCTTGAAGAGTCTCGTTAGAGCGCTTAGGGAAACGATGAAGCGATAGGCTTCTCTCGTGAAGATTCAGTTCGGTTTTCATAGCTAAACGTAAGTCAATTTGGAAATAAGTGATTATTGTCGCAAATGATGAGAGCTCAAGATACAAAAAGCTGTCAAATTTACTGATTTTCACAGGCTTTTGCTAAATCATTTCGCATTGAAAGAGAGGGGATTATGAGTTCGCTTATTTAATTTGCCAATCGAGAGTATATACTTAGCGAATTGGCATCGATGAGGATGAAATATGATCCAAGAAATCATAGAAAAGAAACTGCATAGTGAGTTGCAACCTAATTATTTGAAAGTGATCAATGAGAGTTACATGCACAACGTTCCACCGGGTTCAGAAAGTCACTTTAAAGTGATAGTGGTCAGTGATGCATTCGCTGGTCAGCGCCTCATTGGGCGTCACCGTCAAGTACACACTGTACTGGCTGATGAACTTGATAATCACATTCACGCATTGGCGATTCACACCTACACCAATGAAGAGTGGAAACAAGAGCAAGACGGTGCGCCAGATAGTCCGATGTGTATGGGTGGCGGTCGTTAGAGTGTGATTAAAACACTGATTTAGAAAGATGGTTTCGACCATCTTTTTTTGTTTTACATCTTTACGGGATTAAAATGTGGCACAAATAAAGGTTAAAAAATGTGTTAACAGTGTTTCAACAAATGAATGAAAATTAACGCATGTTTCAAAGCGTGAATGTTTTATTTCCTTAGCAGATGCAAGGGATTTGGCATTTGTGCGATGGGTCAAAGTTATGACTATTCTTTAACCTTTTACACTCGATTCTACCGAAATAAACCCTCCTTTCCTAAGATTGGTCATGGCATCAAGTTCCTAAAAAATGCTAGACTACCGCACCTGATAAATCTCGCCTAATATTTGTGACGAGATAATTAATAGGATGTTGCGATTTTGATGTTTTAAACAACGTCGAAACCGGACACTGATGTCGTGTCTAAAAGTTACGCAATCAAAAGAATCTTTTTCCCGATAAAAGTAGTGCAAGTGCGTATGATTACAATAAAGAAGGGCTTGGATCTTCCTATCGCAGGAACTCCATCCCAGGTGATTAATGATGGTAAGACCATCAAAAAAGTCGCCTTGCTTGGCGAAGAGTACGTTGGCATGCGTCCTACCATGCATGTCCGCGTTGGTGATGAAGTGAAAAAAGCGCAAGTTCTTTTTGAAGACAAAAAGAACCCTGGCGTTAAGTTCACAGCACCAGCAGCCGGTAAAGTGATCGAAGTTAACCGTGGCGCTAAGCGTGTTCTCCAATCTGTAGTGATTGAAGTGGCAGGCGAAGAGCAGGTAACATTTGATAAGTTCGAAGCAGCTCAACTAGCAAATCTAGATCGTGAAGCGATCAAGACTCAACTGGTTGATTCTGGCCTTTGGACCGCTTTACGTACTCGTCCGTTTAGCAAGGTTCCAGCAATCGATTCAAATTCTAAGGCTATCTTTGTAACTGCAATGGATACTAATCCACTAGCAGCTCAGCCTGAGTTGATCATTAATGAACAACAAGAAGCATTCGTTGCAGGTCTAGACATTCTTTCAGCCCTGACAGAAGACAAGGTTTACGTATGTAAATCTGGCACTAGTTTGCCACGCTCTTCTCAGTCTAACGTAGAAGAACACGTCTTCGATGGCCCTCACCCAGCAGGTCTTGCTGGCACCCACATGCATTTCCTATACCCAGTAAATGCACAAAACGTGGCTTGGAGCATCAACTACCAAGACGTTATCGCGTTCGGTAAGTTATTCCTTACTGGTGAGCTATACACAGATCGTGTTGTATCTCTTGCTGGTCCTGTAGTGAATAACCCACGTCTTCTTCGTACTGTTGTAGGTGCTTCTCTTGAAGACCTAACTGACAGCGAATTGATGCCAGGTGAAGTTCGTGTGATTTCAGGCTCTGTACTTTCAGGTACTCACGCGTCTGGTCCACATGCTTACCTTGGTCGTTACCATCAGCAGGTTTCTGTCCTGCGTGAAGGTCGTGAGAAAGAACTGTTTGGCTGGGCTGTTCCTGGTAAAAACAAATTCTCAATCACGAAATCTTTCCTTGGTCACATCTTTAAAGGTCAGTTGTTCAACATGACAACAACGACTAACGGTAGTGATCGTGCAATGGTTCCAATTGGCAACTACGAACGTGTAATGCCACTTGATATGGAACCTACTTTGCTGCTTCGTGATCTATGTGCAGGCGATACAGACAGTGCTCAAACACTGGGTGCGCTTGAACTGGATGAAGAAGATCTAGCATTGTGCACCTTTGTATGTCCTGGTAAATACGAGTACGGTCTGCTACTTCGTGAATGCCTAGATACCATTGTGAAGGAAGGGTAATCCATGCTTAAGAAATTCATAGAGGATATCGAGCATCATTTTGAACCAGGCGGCAAACACGAAAAATGGTTTGCACTGTACGAAGCAGCGGCAACGCTTTTCTACACGCCAGGTCTAGTAACAAAACGTAGCTCGCACGTCCGTGATAGCGTTGACTTAAAACGTATCATGATCATGGTTTGGTTCGCGGTATTCCCAGCAATGTTCTGGGGTATGTACAACGCGGGTGGCCAAGCTATCGCAGCACTTAACCACATGTACGCTGGTGATCAACTAGCGACAGTTATCTCTGGTAACTGGCACTACTGGCTAACAGAAATGCTTGGCGGCACCATAGGTGCTGAAGCAGGTGTTGGCAGTAAAATGCTACTAGGTGCGACTTACTTCCTACCAATCTACGCAACAGTATTTATTGTTGGTGGTTTCTGGGAAGTGCTTTTCTGTATGGTGCGTAAGCACGAAGTTAACGAAGGTTTCTTTGTAACTTCTATTCTATTCGCACTTATCGTTCCACCAACGCTACCTCTATGGCAAGCGGCACTAGGTATCACATTTGGTGTTGTTGTAGCTAAAGAGATCTTCGGTGGTACTGGTCGTAACTTCCTTAACCCTGCACTTGCAGGCCGTGCGTTTCTATTCTTCGCTTACCCAGCTCAAATCTCGGGTGACGTAGTATGGACAGCAGCTGACGGCTTCTCTGGTGCAACTGCTCTTAGCCAATGGGCTCACGGCGGTAGCGGCGCGTTGATCAACAACATCACTGGCGCTCCTATCACTTGGATGGATGCTTTCATCGGTAACATCCCAGGTTCAATTGGTGAAGTATCGACTCTAGCTCTAATGATCGGTGCAGCGATGATCGTATACATGCGAATCGCTTCATGGCGCATCATTGCGGGTGTAATGATCGGTATGATTGCAGTGTCTACGTTGTTCAACGTGATTGGCTCTGACACCAACCCAATGTTCAACATGCCTTGGCACTGGCACCTAGTTCTAGGTGGTTTTGCATTCGGTATGTTCTTCATGGCGACGGACCCAGTATCAGCTTCATTTACCAACGGTGGTAAGTGGTGGTACGGCATCCTTATCGGTGCAATGTGTGTGATGATCCGTGTAGTTAACCCAGCGTACCCAGAAGGTATGATGCTGGCGATTCTATTCGCGAACCTATTCGCACCTCTGTTCGACCATGTAGTTATCGAGAAGAACATCAAGCGGAGACTAGCACGCTATGGCAAGTAATAACGACAGCATTAAAAAGACGCTGGGTGTTGTTATCGGGTTGAGCCTTGTTTGTTCAATCATCGTATCAACAGCGGCAGTAGGCCTGCGTGATAAGCAAAAAGCTAACGCTGTCCTAGATAAGCAATCAAAGATTGTAGAAGTTGCTGGCATTGAAGCTGACGGTAAAAAAGTACCTGAGCTATTTGCTGAGTACATTGAACCTCGTCTAGTTGACTTCAAAACAGGTGATTTTGTCGAGACTGCAGAAGACGGTTCTACAGCAGCTAACTATGACCAACGTAAAGCAGCGAAAGATCCAGCAGAGTCTATCAAGCTAACAGCTGATGAAGACAAAGCTAAGATCCTACGTCGTGCTAACACAGGTATCGTTTACCTAGTGAAAAGCGGTGATGAAGTATCTAAAGTTATCATCCCTGTTCACGGTACTGGTCTTTGGTCAATGATGTACGCATTCGTTGCGGTTGAAACTGACGGTGACACTGTGTCTGGTATCACTTACTACGAGCAAGGTGAAACTCCTGGACTTGGTGGTGAAGTAGAGAACCCAGCATGGCGTGCTCAATTCGTTGGCAAGAAACTATTCGACGAGAACCACAAACCAGCAATCAAGATTGTTAAAGGTGGTGCTCCAGAAGGTTCTGAACACGGCGTTGACGGCCTATCTGGTGCGACACTAACTGGTAACGGTGTTCAAGGTACATTCGACTTCTGGTTAGGTGACATGGGCTTTGGTCCTTTCCTAGCAAAAGTTCGTGACGGAGGTCTGAACTAATGTCTAGCGCACAAAACATTAAAAAGAGCATTATGGCGCCGGTGTTGGATAACAACCCAATCGCGCTACAGGTTCTTGGTGTATGTTCTGCTCTTGCAGTAACAACTAAACTAGAAACAGCATTTGTAATGACACTAGCGGTAACATTCGTAACTGCACTGTCAAACTTCTCTGTTTCTTTAATCCGTAACCACATTCCTAACAGTGTGCGTATCATCGTTCAAATGGCGATCATCGCATCTCTAGTAATCGTGGTAGACCAAGTGCTTAAAGCATACCTATACGATATCTCTAAACAGCTATCGGTATTCGTAGGTCTGATCATTACGAACTGTATCGTAATGGGTCGTGCCGAAGCGTTCGCGATGAAGTCTGCGCCAATCCCATCTCTAATCGATGGTATCGGTAACGGTCTTGGTTACGGTTTCGTTCTTATCACTGTTGGTTTCTTCCGCGAGCTATTTGGCTCAGGCAAACTATTTGGCCTAGAAGTACTACCTCTAGTGAGCAACGGTGGTTGGTACCAGCCAAACGGCCTGATGCTACTTGCACCATCAGCATTCTTCTTAATCGGTTTCATGATCTGGGCTATCCGCATTATCAGACCTGAACAAATCGAAGCGAAGGAGTAAGGACGTCATGGAACATTACATCAGTCTGCTAGTTAAATCGATTTTCATCGAAAACATGGCACTGTCTTTCTTCCTAGGTATGTGTACTTTCCTTGCCGTATCTAAGAAAGTTAAGACCTCTTTCGGTCTGGGTGTTGCAGTTGTGGTAGTACTAACTATCGCGGTTCCTGTGAACAACCTAGTTTACAACCTAGTTTTGAAAGAGAACGCGTTAGTTGAGGGCGTAGACCTTAGCTTCCTAAACTTCATCACCTTTATCGGTGTAATTGCGGCACTTGTACAGATTCTAGAGATGGTTCTTGACCGTTTCTTCCCACCTTTGTACAACGCGCTTGGCATCTTCCTACCGCTGATCACAGTAAACTGTGCGATCTTCGGTGGTGTATCTTTCATGGTACAACGTGACTACAACTTTGCTGAATCTGTTGTTTACGGCTTCGGTTCTGGTGTGGGCTGGATGCTAGCAATCGTTGCTCTTGCAGGTATCCGTGAGAAGATGAAGTATTCAGACGTACCTCCTGGTTTACGTGGTCTTGGTATCACGTTCATCACTGTAGGTCTGATGGCGTTAGGCTTCATGTCTTTCTCTGGTGTTCAACTGTAAGTCGGGTAAACCGCATTAATTAAGGAATAGTCAATGGACATTATTCTTGGTGTAGTGATGTTTACTCTGATCGTACTTGCGCTAGTACTAGTGATTCTTTTCGCTAAGTCTAAGCTTGTACCAACAGGTGACATTACAATTTCTGTGAACGATGACCCTTCACTGGCGATCGTTACACAACCAGGTGGTAAGCTACTATCTGCGTTAGCTGGTGCTGGCGTATTCGTATCTTCTGCTTGTGGTGGCGGTGGCTCATGTGGTCAGTGTCGCGTAAAAGTTAAATCAGGTGGTGGCGACATCCTACCTACCGAGCTTGACCATATTACTAAAGGTGAAGCACGTGAAGGTGAGCGTCTAGCGTGTCAAGTTGCAATGAAAACTGACATGGACATCGAGCTTCCTGAAGAAATCTTCGGCGTTAAGAAGTGGGAATGTTCAGTTATCTCTAACGATAACAAAGCAACATTCATCAAAGAGCTTAAGCTACAAATCCCAGATGGCGAATCAGTACCTTTCCGTGCTGGTGGTTACATCCAGATTGAAGCGCCAGCTCACCACGTTAAATACGCTGATTTCGATGTACCTGAAGAGTACCGTGGTGATTGGGATAAATTTAACCTGTTCCGCTACGAGTCTAAGGTAAACGAAGAAACGATCCGTGCGTACTCTATGGCTAACTACCCAGAAGAACACGGTATCATCATGCTTAACGTACGTATCGCGACTCCGCCGCCGAACAACCCAGACGTACCACCTGGTATCATGTCATCGTTCATCTGGTCTCTAAAAGAAGGCGACAAGTGTACGATTTCTGGTCCATTCGGTGAGTTTTTCGCGAAAGACACTGACGCTGAAATGGTATTCGTTGGTGGTGGTGCAGGTATGGCTCCAATGCGTTCTCATATCTTCGACCAGCTAAAACGTCTGCACTCTAAGCGTAAGATGTCATTCTGGTACGGTGCACGTTCTAAGCGTGAAATGTTCTACGTAGAAGACTTTGATGGCCTAGCGGCTGACAACGATAACTTCGTATGGCACTGTGCTCTGTCTGACCCTATGCCAGAAGATAACTGGGATGGTTACACAGGCTTCATTCACAATGTTCTTTACGAGAACTACCTACGTGATCACGAAGCACCAGAAGATTGTGAATACTACATGTGTGGTCCACCTATGATGAACGCGGCTGTAATCGGCATGCTAAAAGATCTAGGTGTAGAGGATGAGAACATCCTACTAGATGACTTCGGTGGTTAATCCCTCTAAGTGATTGAATCTATGGCTAGCTCTCTAAGAGCTAGCCATTCTTTTTTGTAAAATACAAAATGATATTCAACAGTTGCTATAGGAAATCGGTTTATCTTAAGAGAACCCATTTTCCATATCAATTTAACAACAATAGGAGTAAACAAGTGAGTAAATGGCTTGTTGCATTCGCTTCTCTATTGGTTTTGGCTGGCTGTGAAAAGTCTGCGGATCAAATTCATCTAAGTGGCCCAACAATGGGCACAACTTACAACATCAAATACATTGAGCAAGACGGCCTACCATCGCCTGAAGCGCTTCAGACAGAAATCGATCGCCTACTTGAAGAAGTGAACGATCAAATGTCAACGTACCGCGAAGATTCAGAGCTTAGCCGTTTCAACCAACACACAACAAGTGAGCCGTTTGAGGTATCGCCACAAACTGCAACAGTAGTGAAAGAAGCGATTCGTCTAAACGGTCTTACTTTAGGTGCATTGGACGTCACTGTTGGTCCTTTGGTTAACCTTTGGGGCTTTGGACCTGAAGCGCGTCCAGATGTGGTTCCGACAGACGAAGAGCTAGCGGCTCGCAAAGCGAATACAGGTATCCATCATCTGTCTATTGAAGGCAATAAAATGTCCAAAGACATTCCAAACCTTTACGTTGATCTATCAACTATCGCAAAAGGTTGGGGTGTTGATGTGGTTGCGGATTACCTACAAGCTGAAGGTATTCACAACTACATGGTAGAAGTAGGCGGTGAAATGCGTTTGAAAGGCCTTAACCGCGAAGGTGTGCCATGGCGTATCGCGATTGAAAAGCCAACTGTTGATGAGCGCTCAATCCAAGAAATTATTGAGCCTGGTGATATGGCAATTGCAACAAGCGGTGACTATCGTAATTACTTTGAGAGCAATGGTGTGCGATACTCACACATCATCAATCCTCAAACAGGCAAACCTATTCATCATAAGGTAGTGTCTGTAACGGTACTGGATAAATCGTCGATGACAGCTGATGGCCTTGCTACTGGTATTATGGTGCTAGGCGAAGACAAAGGCATGGAAATCGCGAATGAAAATAACATCCCAGTTTTCATGATTGTGAAAACGGACGATGGTTTTAAAGAACTGGCTTCGGAAGCATACAAGCCGTTCATGAAGAAATAACAACTTAGTGAGCATGTCCCAATGAGTACATTTCTAATTACTTTTGCTGTCTTTGTTGCGGTGATTGCCGCGATGGCAGTTGGCTACATCTTCCAGAAGAAGGTAGTGAAAGGCAGTTGTGGTGGTCTTGGTGCGGTAGGCATCGAGAAGGTATGTAACTGTCCTGAACCATGTGATGCGCGTAAAAAGCGTGAAGCTCGTGAAGCACTACGTGCTGAAAAACTTGCTGCATGGGAAAAAGATCGCATTGCTTAATATGTGAATCCTAAACAGAAAAACCCAGCCTCGCGCTGGGTTTTATTTTTTCTGAGCAGTGAATGTTCGTTACTGGTAAATGGTCTGATTTCGGCCATTCCCTTTTGCTTGATACAGCCGGTCATCCGCTACCTTAATCTGTTGGTCAAGGTTGCCGTCGATGTTTGATACTCCAACGCTAATCGTTACTTGAATACTCTCGTCCTGATAAGGTACGGGTGTTTTCTCTACACGTTGACGCATTTGTTCCAGTCGATTGACGAATTCATCATAACTGCCACAAGATTGTATACAGAACTCTTCACCACCAAAGCGTGCAATCACGTCTTCTGGGAAATAGATCTTCAGGATATTCGCTACCATCACCAAGGCTGCATCCCCCCCGTCATGCCCGTAATTATCATTCACCTTTTTGAAGAAATCTATATCTAGCATCGCGATGTTTCGCTGTTCACACCCGTAACAAGCTTGACCAAACAAAAATCGACGATTCCATAAACCAGTTAATGAATCTTGGTTGGCCATCCGGAACAATTCGGTAGTAGCTTCTTTCATGTCTAAGATTTGATGGACACGACAGAAAAATTCTTCTTGGTTGAAGGGCTTATATAAAAAGTCGTTAGCGCCAGCCTTCAGAAAGCGTGCGGTCATGGTGTGGTCGTCACTGCCAGAGATGCCTAGGATAGCCAGTTGGTTTTTATCCAGCTTTTGGCGCAGTTCTCGGATCATAGTGATGCCGTCTTTTACCGGCATGTCATGATCTGTCAAAACCAAGGTGATGTCGGGATTTTGCTCGATGAGCTCAATGGCTTTTTGTCCATTTTCAGCTTGCAAGGTTTGGATGTACTGGTGCTCTAACAATTGAACAACGTGTCGACGAACCGTCATCGAATCGTCAACGACTAAACACTTGTGTCGCTGATTATTGGTCAATCGTTTGAGCAGTGGAAGGAGGTAAGAGACGGAAGCCATACTGTCTTTCAGAATGTAGTCCAAGACGCCTTTCGCCAGCATTTTCTCACGAACATCATCTTGAAACATTGCAGTAAGCACGATGACTTTTTGTTGATGAGCTAAAGAAAGGTCGATGATTTCGCCTTCTTGGGCGTCAGGTAAGCAGTAATCTAATACCGCACACAACAGCTCTGGTTTAGCCGCTAAAATGGATTGAGCGTCCGCATAGCTCTCTGCAGCAAGTACCTCATAACCAGCCTGAGTTAAGATCTGTACGAGATAGTTTCTAAAGGCGCGACTGTCTTCGACGACCAGTATTTTATTACTCAAAGAAGTGTCCCTACTTTTTTAGTGTTATTTGAATCAATAATAACGAAATATGAATACATCGCTATTAAAAACTCCGACAAAAATTTCCAATATTGACTCCAGATAACAGTATTTCCAATACGTATATTTGCAGCTATACTGTGTTTTTGAACAGTGTATTTGTGTGTAGAGCGTGATTGAGCGAGTAAGAAAAATTATTCACGTGGATATGGATTGTTTCTATGCGGCGGTAGAAATGCGAGACAATCCAAATTACCGTGGTATTGCGCTTGCAGTAGGTGGCCATGAGAAGCAGAGAGGTGTCATCAGCACGTGTAATTATGAAGCACGTAAGTTTGGTGTACGCAGTGCAATGCCAACCGCAAGAGCATTACAACTATGTCCGAACCTCCTCGTCGTTCCGGGGCGCATGCACGTGTATAAACAAGTTTCTCAGCAGATTCGCGCCATCTTTGAACGATATACATCGCTTATTGAACCGCTTTCTCTTGATGAGGCTTATCTCGATGTTACCGACTCTACGGTATGTCGTGGTTCCGCGACCTTGATTGCGGAATCGATTCGTAATGACATCCGAAATGAGCTGGGAATTACTGCATCTGCAGGTATTGCTCCGATTAAGTTTCTCGCCAAAGTCGCTTCAGACATGAACAAACCCAATGGTCAGTTTGTGATCCCACCCGATAAAGTCCAAGAGGTGGTAGATAAACTGCCTTTGGAAAAGATCCCAGGTGTTGGCAAAGTGAGTTTAGAGAAACTCCATCAGGCTGGCTTCTATCTATGTGAAGACATAAAAAACAGTGATTACCGTGAACTATTGCGTCAGTTCGGGCGTCAAGGCGCTTCGCTTTGGAAACGCAGTCATGGTATTGATGATCGCGAAGTGGTGGTGGAACGTGAACGCAAATCGGTTGGAGTAGAGCGAACCTTTAGCGAAAACATTTCGACTTACGACGAATGTTGGAAGGTGATTGAAGATAAGCTGTACCCTGAACTGGAGAGACGCTTAGAAAAAGCCAGTCCAGATAAATCGATCATCAAGCAGGGTATCAAGCTCAAGTTTGCTGACTTTCAACTCACAACGATTGAGCACATTCACCCTCAACTGGAACTGGATGACTTCAAAGTTCTGTTAAGAGACATTCTTAAACGTCAAAACGGCCGAGAGATACGCTTGTTAGGCTTGAGTGTGATGCTCAAGCCTGAAGAACAAGCACGGCAATTGAGTTTCTTCTAAGCTCGCGCTAACTCAACTTGCTTGAGCACTTGTTCAAAGGAGACATTCGCCATTGAACCATAGCCTCGTAGTTTACTGGCTTTAAGTTGAGTGATGATTGGCGTGCTAATACCACATAGGAATCGAGCTACGGCGGCATTACTGATCGCCGTTGGTGAAAGCTGAACAAACTCATCAACCCAAGTGGACAAATGTGCCAGTTCAGGCTGCTCTTGTTTTGTCTGAGTGAACGATGCGACTTGTCCACGACATACTGAGCAGTGACCACATTGCGTCGGTGCATTGTGATCAGCAAAGTAATGTGCTAATTGATAGCTCAAGCAGTCCGATGATTGGAACAGATTCAACATCGTATGAATTCGTTCAATGTCTTTTTGTTCTTTGGATTGGAACAGTTCAACCAAATGTTGAGAGGTCGCTTCTTGGTTTTGAGTAGCAGGGAGAACCGAATACACATCCGTTAGCTGCTTGCTTTCTAATTCAATCCAACCGTTTTGGTGGAAGTAATCAAGCGCCGCAACCACACGGCTACGCTCAGATTGATAGTTCATCCATAACGCTTCCAAATCCACCTGGCACCATACTTTCGCTTTGGTCGAGCAAGCAAAAATAGCTTCAATAAACTGACGTCGTTCACCTTGGAACTGATTGAGGATGAAAGATTGGTCTTGCAAAAACTTGAAGCGATATTCAGCAAAATAACTGTATTTTGCCGTAATAACTTGGGCGAGTTCCAAATAAACTAGCAATGTCTTTAGTGGCAACTGACGAATGTTACTGTCTCGAGATAAACGCAAAGCCATCACCTCCCATTGAGGAGCATGCTCGCGAATTTGTTCCAACACATAATGAATCGAGCTAGGTTCTGGAGTATCACCAAACACAAAGTTTTCTAGGACGGTCAAGCCCGAAGTATTCCCAAGTAAAATGCATTCTGAGCGCTCGCCATCACGCCCTGCACGTCCAATTTCTTGCGCGTAGTTCTCGATTGACTTAGGTAAGTCAAAGTGAATTACTCGGCGAATGTCGGATTTATCGACTCCCATACCAAACGCGATGGTCGCGACAATGCAGTCAATTTGTGACGCCATAAATTGATGTTGAATCTGTTCGCGGATTTCGCTTTTCATGCCAGCGTGGTAAGCATGTGCATTGACGCCTAAATGGATCAAAGACTTTGCCACTTGCTCGGCGGTTTGCTGCTGTGTCACGTAGACGATGGTAGGAAGTTTTGGTGCAGCCGTAATAAGATCGCCAAGTTGAGTGGTCTTATTCGCTTCTTCACAAGGAACAACGGAGATATCAAGGTTAGGGCGATAAAAGCCAGTCACTGTAATGTGTTCACTCGCGATATTGAACTTCTTCTGCATATCTTCAATAACCGCAGGGGTTGCAGTGGCGGTTAACAATAGAGATTGTTTGATGTTGAGGTCTTGCTGATATTGTGGAAGTTTGAGGTAATCAGGGCGGAAGTTGTGGCCCCATTCAGAGATACAGTGCGCTTCGTCGACCACCATTAAAGAGATAGGAATTTGACGAATAAACTCTCGAAAGCGTTCGTTCTTCAAGCGTTCAACCGAGATCATCAAGATTTTAATCTTGCCACTTTTTACGCCCGCCATTACTTGTTGAGTTTCTTCTCGACTTTGGCTGCTGTCCACTGATGCCGCAGGAATCCCTCGACTTTGTAGAAAGCTTAATTGGTCTTTCATTAAAGCCAAAAGCGGCGAGATCACTAACGTTAGATTGGGTAGCAAAGTCGCGGGCAGTTGGTAACAAAGTGATTTACCTGAGCCAGTTGGAAAGATTGCGGCAGCGGAATGACCACTCATCACAGCTTCAATGACGGGTTGCTGTCCTGATCGTAAAGAATCAAAACCAAACACAGACTGAAGTGTTTGCTGAAGTGGGTCACTTTGCATAATAGGGAAACCTCTATTTGATGGTAAACTGTCGCAGAAAACGATTCTTTAAATTACCACATTCTAAATGCTTAATGCGCGCCCTAAAAGTATGAACAAAGCTGACTTAGTCCAAATTATCATTCAACACTTAGAAGAGAAGCTGCAAGTTGCTCACGCCTCTACACAACGAGCAATTGACGCCGCTACGGATGAAGAAACCGTCCCTGAGCATAAATACGATACGCTAGCACTTGAGGCATCTTATCTTGCGCATGGACAGGCAATGCGCGTGCAAGAAAGCGAAGAAGAGCTTCGCCAGTATCGTAGCTTAGTGATTCGTGATTGCACCAATGGACCAATTGCTGTTGGCGCTTATGTTGAGCTAATGGATGAGAATGATATTGAAAAAGCTTTCTTTATAGGGCCATGCTCTGGAGGAGCAACCGTTGAGTGGCTGGGTAAGGATGTGTTTGTTCTTACGCCTAAATCTCCGCTAGGGCAAGCTTTGCTAGGGAAAGAAGAAGGGGAAGATATTGATGTTAAAATTGGCGATAAAACAACTTGTTATGAAGTCGTGACGGTTTACTGACATCGTATCCATAGTTGGCTGTTATAGTTAACAGAAATAATTATGATAGAAGAGAAAGTCATGAAGAAACTGCTCACATTCTCCTTGTTGACCATCAGTGCAAGTGGTTATGCGGCTAAGTGTCGTGTGGATATTAACAATGAAGTTCGAATGGATGGCCAGAATTTGGAGATTGTCCATACGAACGGCGAAAAGGCAGTCGTAGATGAAGACAACAACTTGTTCATTAAAGGTGAGCAGGTTGAGCTCGATGCCGATCAAAAAGCGGCAATTGAAGACTATCGCGAGAAGATGAATGCTTATATTCCACAAGCGAAACAGCTGGCGAGTGATGGCTTAGCGCTAGCAAATGACATCATAGATGATATCGCAGTAAGCCTTGATGCGCCTGACTCGTTTGATAACGTTAAAGTTGCGGTAAAGGATTTCTTTGCCGATGTAGAAGCCCGTTATTACAAAGACGGTGATTTTATTCTACCTGCTGACAGCTTTGATTCGATGACAGAATCATGGTCACAAGACTTCGAAAAGGCACAAGAAATCTTTAACAAAGAATTCCTAACCAGCGCATTTGATGCCTTATCTGCCAAGATGAAAGAAGACGGTGGTTTGAACTTAACTGCGCTGTCTGAAAGCATGACGGAACTGCAAGCCAAGGTACAAGAACGCTTAGCTGAGCATTCGAAAGACGTCGAAAAACAAGCGGAAGATTTGTGTGAATCACTGGATGATATGGCAGACCAAGAACAGGATTTATTGAAGAAAATCCCTGCGTTAAAAGACTACCAAGTCTTTACGATTTAACGTTCAAGTCCACAGAGTTAAAAAGAGCGCCAATCATCGGCGCTCTTTTTATTAGGTTTTTAGCTCGCAGCTAAGCGAATTACTCTGCGTTCATTTGAGTCAACTTATCTCCTACTGGTTTCGAGAAGTTGAAGCCATCATGTTCATCCCAGTTGATTGACCACGTCATTACTCCCGCATAATTCGGGTAGTTAAACGCTGGTTTCACTGTGCCACATGACGTGCCTTTGGTTAAGCAATCTAATGCGTCTAGGATGTTCTGTGTTGGCGCTTGACCTGAGTTAGCTGAGCTTGGACCTGATGGTAAGCCAATCGCCACTTGGTCATCACGCAGCGGCTCAAACATAGTACCGTCTGCAAGTTCAAAGCCTTCAATTAACATTTTAGATTGCGCTACCATCATATCGACCGAACCCTCTGGCGCAGAGCCTGGCAGGTAAGGGTTTGGCAAGCCACCGTTGTTGTATAGCTGAACGTGTAGCAGGTCGAGCGTGCTGCGTGTTTCGTTGATCACAGGAATGTATGCGCCCCAAATGCCGCTATAAGCGATATAGCCACCTTGGACATAAGGATGCTCAGGCGCCATAGTTAAGTACATATCGCCGCCCATGTTCTGCTCGATTTGTAACAAAGCACCACCTAAACGTGCTTGGATTTGCGAACCATGCAGTAGGTTAGATCCACTTTCTAGATCCACATCCAAACCATCAAAACCCCACTCAGCAATCAATCCGGTCAGACTTGAAACGAAGTTTGCTTCATCTTGGTCTGTGTTGAGCGTAATCGTGCCTTCTGCGCCACCAAGAGACAGAACAAACTTCTTACCTTTGGCTTGCAGTGCGGCCATGTCTTGCTTGAACTGGGTTGGATCTAATGCTGGGCAATCACTGTAGATGTCACCAGAGTAAAGATTGAAGTGCACGGTACCATCGCTGTTGCGGTCGTTTTCTGCAAAGGCAATATCAATGACATCCCATGCATCAGACATGTCCGCCAAGCGGATAGGGCAGCCAGCGCCGTTTACGAAGTTGTGCCAGTAACCAATCAACTTGTGGCGTTTCTCGGTTTGTTCAACAACGGTAATCGATGCGGCATCAGAAAGCGCTGTTGTACCTGCAAGGTCGGTGGCTTGAGCGCTTACCGTAAAGCTGCCAATCGCGGCAGGTGTCCAGTTCGCTGAGTAAGGTGCCATCGTGTCTGTTGCGACAATCGCACCGTTCACCATAAAGTCGACGTGTTTAACGCCAGAGGTTAATGAGGTTGCATCTGCGCTTAGAACGAGATTCTTACCTAAACCGACTGTTTGACCTGCACTCGGTGACGTCAAGGAAATCACCAAATCTTGGTCACTCACTGTTACGTTAACTAAAGATTCTGATGTGTTGTTGTCGTTGTCTGTCGCAATAGCTTTTAGCTGGTTGGCTCCAACCAGAGTGGCATTCCACAGGACTGAGTATGGTGCTTGAGCCACAACACCGAGGCTCGTGTTATTGGCAAAGAACTCCACTTGAGTAACGCTACCGTCTGCATCGCTGGCATCCGCTGAGACTTCAACACTGTCGCCTGCTAGCAAGACTTGTCCTTCGCTTGGGGCGGTAATGGCTACTTGAGGCGGTGTCGAACAGGCTCCTAGCCCAGTCCACGCATCCTGCCAGTACAAACCTTCACCCGGCTCATAAGCCCAAGCTGCATCCGAAGAACACCAGCCTGCAACATCACAGCGATATTTCTGGTTCAGGTTAGAGACGAGTGCACCTGCTTCATAGCGGTTACCTGCCACATAAGGCACGGCGTCTGCACAACCGCCAGAACTAGAATCGTTGACGACGAGCGAGACTTCTTGGCTCATGGTTGACAGGTTCGAATCATCGGTTGCTTGCGCTTTAAAGGTATGAGTACCGACTGCTGCGGTCCAGACGTATTCATATGGAGCCGCAGTATCGACGGCAACGGATTGGTTGTTTACGAAGAACTCAACTTGGGTGACTAAACCATCGCTGTCTGCTGCATCGGCCGTTACCGAAATAGTGTCACCTACATTTGGTGTTTCTGTACCTGTTGGGCTCGTTAGAGATACGGTTGGAGGTGGCAATTCGGTTTGTGATTGAACGAAGATAGAGACATTTGTAGTGGTCACCGCTCCTTCATTATCTGTTGCAATTGCCGTTAACTGAGAGGTGCCTTCGACTGCAGTCCAGTGAGCTTGGAAAGGGGCTTGGCTTACCATTGCAACAGTTTGATTCCCAGCAAGGAACTCTACTTGAGCGATTTGCCCATCTTCATCAGCAGCATTGGCTAATAGCGTTATTACGCTGCCTTCTGGTATCTGTGCGTTATCGGTTGGAGAAGAGAATGAGACTGTTGGAGGTAGGTTTGTACCACCACCATCACATTGCCCAAGGCCTTTCCAAGCCTCCCATGGTCCCGAGTTGTTTACCGGATTATTGCCTTGAGTCCAATAGGCCGCTTCATAAGCTGCGCCTTGGGTCTGTACTTGATCGCCAGAGTTATAAACGGTGGTACCATCCCATGCTGATAAATTTTGGCAGTTATAAGCTTGAGCTTGGTAGCTGACACTGAGTGCCGCGATGACCGCACCATGCAGTAGCGTGACCTTCATTTTTCTCTCCTTGAGTTACAAGATGTTCTGTTGAACTAATTAGATAACTAGTTGATAAATAGACATCAGGAGAGAAAATCGAAGCGTTGTGTTTCACTTTTCAACACGAAATCACGCTGAACTATTCGTGCTTTACAGCGCGGCTCATTATTTTTCGGCTCACTTCACGCTGATTTATAAATCCATCAAAAGGGAGGAGTGGGAGACTTGGTGAATATGAGATGTACGTGGAAATTTACAAACTGAATGTCTGCTAATTGTTCTGATTGTCGAGTAATTAACCTAACCATTCTTGTTGAGTAGAAGATATTGCTATACTGTACTAGTTAGCTAGTTCATTGATATTTTGTGTGAGTGGTATGACACAACAAACTTCTTCTCAGCCTCGTGAGCATTTTGGCTCACGCCTTGGATTCATCTTAGCGGCAGCTGGTGCTGCAGTAGGTCTAGGGAACATTTGGGGCTTTCCTACCCAAGCAGCAAGTAACGGCGGTGGCGCCTTCTTGTTGGTGTACTTGGTGATGATTCTTATTGTTGCTTTTCCTATGCTGGTGGTTGAAATGGCGATCGGTCGTCATGGTCAGGCAAACCCCGTTGATAGCATGCGCTCTCTTACGGAAAACCCTATAGGCAAAAAGCTAGGCGGCCTTGTTGGTTGGATTGGCCTAAGTGTGCCGAGTGCAGTGTTGGCGTTTTACTCGATTGTAGGCGGTTGGTTGATCTGCTTTATGTTGGGTGCAGTTACCGACATCATGGGCATGGAAGCGGCGACACAATGGTTAAAAGGCTTCAGCGTTGAACGCAACTTGTTTGGTACGATTACATTTTATGTATTAACCATTTTGATCGTACAAGGCGGCGTGAAGCAGGGTATTGAGAAGTGGTCTACACGTCTAATGCCAGCACTGTTTGTGCTGTTTGGTTTGCTGTTCATCTACATCATGACGCAAAACGGCGCGATGGAAGGTTTGAAGCACTACCTAGTGCCGGACTTCGAGAAAGTTTGGGACCGTAAGCTTATCCTTGCAGCAATGGGTCAAGGCTTCTTCTCACTGACCATCGGTGGCTGTTCGATGCTTATCTATGGCTCTTACCTAAGTAAGAAAGAGAACCTACCGAAGATGGCAATGAACGTGACTATGGTTGATACCGCGGTTGCCTTTATTGCTGGTCTAGTGGTGATGCCTGCAATGTTCGTTGCGATGCAAAAAGGCGTTCAAATCTATGCAGAAGATGGCTCGCTATTAAGTTCAGATACACTGGTGTTTACAGTTCTACCGCTGATGTTTGATAGTTTAGGTTTGCTTGGCCAACTGTTCTCAATCGTATTCTTCTTACTACTGACGATTGCAGCATTGACGTCTTCTATCTCGATGCTTGAATGTCCGGTTGCTCTGGTTGGTGAGCGATTTAACACTAAACGCAGCACGACAAGCTGGGTATTGGGTGGCCTGATTGCGTTGTTCAGTGTGGTTATCGTATTTAACTTCGGCGCACTTTTTGGCATGGTTGCGACTATCGCGACGCAATACTTACAACCGATGGCAGCACTGTTGTTCTGTCTGTTTGGTGGTTGGGTATGGAATCGTCACTCGAAAATCAAAGAGCTTGAACAAGGTTGTCCTGAGTTCACTCAAGGTTGGTTTGGTAAGTTGTGGCCTGCATACGTGAAGTTTGTTTGTCCGATTCTCGTGGCGACTGTTATCTGGGCTTCGTTCGGCTAATAAGCTGACTCAAAACATAAAAGAAAAGGGCTTGATGAATGCATCAAGCCCTTTTTTCTATTCGTGTTTTTGCTATCCGTCTCGGCTCACGATTAACGGAACTGACCTGCATCAGGTAAGAAATCGAAACCTGCCGTCGCTAGCTTTGCTTCAAGCGCAGCACGGTCGATATCAAAAAATACGACCAACTTATCCAGATCACCGCCAAAGTCGTCACGCAGCTTCATATTGACGATGCTCATTAACATGATTGGATCCATGGACTCAAAATTTGCCAGATTCATTACTTATCCTCAAAATCTGAAATCAGCAGGTTTGCTGCTGCAAACGCGGCTTTTTCACGAGCTTCTTTTGGTAGGGATTCGTCGGCAGCGATGTCGTTTAACGCTTTTACTGCACACGAGATCGCTTGAGGAATGTAGCCTTGATCGCCACTACCGATTTGAGCGTAAAGCTCACGAACTAATTCACAACAGCCGTATACTTGCATGGCTAAATCCTTAAGAAATGATAACTGCTCTCAAATATACACATAGCCGTTTTGAAACTCAAAGCAGAGAATTGTTTTGGCTCAAGTTAACACGCAACTTGAGCAAACATTCATCACTGTAATTGTGCTTCTAACTGATAAGTGACCTCTGGAGAAAGGTTGAGCTGCTTCGCAAGCTCCTGCAAATACGTTTTCTCCATAAAGTTTTGCTCATCGGCCACAATCAACGACGCCAGATAAATTTCTGATGCCTGTTGTGGCGACGTTGCTAAGCGCGCGATTTCTGCTGGATCGAGAGGTTTATGCAGCTCTTGATGAACCAACTGTCTTACATGATCATCTGCGCCCATTTCTGTCAGTGCTTGTTCGATGCGAGCCATTTCTTGTTCATCGACGTGGCCATCGGCTTTGGCTGCACCAATCATGGCTTTAAGGATCAGTTTTGCATGTTTGTTGTCATCAGGATCGAAGCTTTCGTTGACGCCTTGTGTGTCCTGCTTCGCTTGCCAATCGTTGTAGACTTTGTAAGCCAGAGCTCCTAATGCCGCTGCGCCACCGACTTTGAGTGCGCCTGTACCGACTTTCTTGGCCATCTTTTTGCTCTTTTTAGAGCCCATTAACATGCCGATAAGACCGCCACCAATCGCGCCGGCACCAAGTGTTTTTAGTTGGCTAGAGCTTGATGAGGATTTGATATTGCTGGTTTGTTTACCAATCGCATCGGTACCTTTCTTGATTAGGTCTGATTTGAGCGCCTGGTTAAGAAGACTTTTTAGATCCATGAATGACCTCCTTACTAGATTGAATCCAGTGTAAGGTGATGAATCTGAACCAAAGATTAACAGCGCCAATATTAGATAGGGCCAAAAGGCTTAAAAAACAGACGTAAAAAAGGGCTGACCGAAGCCAACCCTTTTTATCACTCTGTATTCAGCACAATGTGCTTATTGCAGCTTATTGTAGTTGAGCTTTAACGTGCTCAACGATGTCTGCCATAGCAATCGCTGTTTTCTCACCAGAGCGGCGGTTCTTGTACTCGAAGTTGCCTTCTTTCATTGAACGATCACCGATCACGATAGTGTGAGGAACACCGATCAGTTCCATGTCAGAGAACATTACGCCTGGGCGCTCTTTACGGTCATCGAATAGCACTTCGATACCCATAGCAGTCAGTTCAGCGTACAGCTTCTCAGCCGCTTCTTTCACTTCTTCAGATTTGTGCATGTTCATAGGAACGATAGCCACTTGGAAAGGCGCTAGTGCGTCTGGCCAGATGATGCCGTATTTGTCGTGGTTCTGTTCGATTGCAGAAGCAACAACACGAGATACACCGATACCGTAACAACCCATCTCTAAGATAACGTTTTTACCGTCAGGACCAAGAACGCCACAGTTCATCGCTTGAGAGTAAACATTACCTAGTTGGAAGATGTGACCAACTTCGATACCACGTTTAAGCATTAGCGTGCCTTGACCACATGGGCTTGGATCGCCTTCTACTACGTTACGTAGATCTTCAACTTGGCCTAATTCAACGTCACGGCCCCAGTTGATACCGAAGTAGTGTTTGCCGTCGATGTTTGCACCTGCGCCGAAGTCGCTCATTACAGCAACTGAGCGGTCAACGATGAATGGCAGTTCAAGACCAACAGGGCCTAGAGAACCAGCGCCAGCACCGATCAGTGCACGCATTTCCTCTTCTGATGCCATCTCTAATGGAGAAGCAACTTGAGGTAGGTTTTCTGCTTTCACTTCGTTTAGCTCGTGGTCACCACGAACGATAAGAGCAATGATGTCAGCATCTACTTCATCAGACGCTTTTACGAATAGAGTTTTCACTGTCTTCTCCATTGCTAGACCGTGTTGCTCTACAAGCTCCGCGATTGTTTTCGCGTTTGGCGTATCAACTAACGTCATCTCTTGAGTTGGCTCAGCGCGCTCACCTGCAGGTGCTGCCGCTTCTGCTTTTTCGATGTTCGCTGCGTAATCAGACTCAGTAGAGAATGCGATTAGGTCTTCGCCGCTTTCAGCAAGTACGTGGAACTCTTGAGAACCACTACCACCGATAGCGCCAGAGTCAGCAAGTACTGGACGGTACTCAAGACCCATGCGATCGAATGCTTTACAGTAAGCGTCGTGCATCGCTTGGTAAGATTTCTCTAGACCTTCTTTGTCGATGTCGAAGCTGTATGCATCCATCATGCAGAATTCACGTGCACGCATTACGCCGAAACGTGGACGACGTTCATCACGGAATTTAGTCTGGATTTGGTACAGGTTTAGCGGAAGCTGTTTGTAAGAGCTCACTTCGTTACGCACAAGGCTAGTGATCACTTCTTCAGCTGTAGGGCTAAGAACAAACGGACGAGTATGACGGTCAGTAAAGCGAAGTAACTCAGGACCCATCTTCTCAGAACGACCTGTCTCTTCCCATAGTTCAAACGGCTGAACAACGGGCATCAAAGTTTCGACTGCACCTGCATTGTCGATTTCTTGACGAACGATGTTTTCGACTTTACGCAGCACACGTAGACCAGTAGGCAGCCAGGTGTATAGACCTGAAGCCAGCTTACGGATCATACCCGCGCGTAGCATGAGCTGGTGGCTCACTACTTCTGCGTCGTTTGGAGTCTCCTTCAGAGTAGAAAGAAGATAATTACTGGTACGCATTAAATTTATCCGTTTATTAAAGTTAGATACTCAAGCCAGAATGGACAGGAGCATGAAGGTCCCACAAAGGGAAAATTGTTAGCCGCTTATAATATCAGCCAAATGCCTTTGTCAAAAGCTTTCAATCGCAGTAACTGTTATTAAGTTATCGCTAACCGTGAACTTAACGTTCAGATCGAACAAATTTACCGCATATTCCTTATTGTCAGGCTTATTTTTCTTGTAAGCCGGACGAGGATCTTGTGCCAGAACTTGCTCGATCACCGTTTTGACATACTCAGTATCGTCACGCTTTTCGACTGCCGCCAGTGCAGCTGAAGAGAAGTCGACCTGAGATGTTTCGGGTTCTTCTTCTGCGTAACCACCTTGTGCTTCTACAATCGAATCCGAGTAGGGGATGTATGGCTTGATATCGATAATCGGCGTGCCATCGACCAAATCTACGTTACCAAGATCCAAATAGATCTGATCGCCTTTCTTACTAATACCTTTGACTTCCACTGCCGACATACCAATGCCATTGGGACGGAAGGTAGAACGTGACGTAAAGACGCCAACACGTTCATTGCCTCCTAAACGAGGCGGGCGCACGGTGGGCTTCCATCCCGCTTCTAAGTTTTGATCAAACAAAAACAGTAGCCATACATGAGAAAACTGCTCTAAACCACGAAGGGCTTCTGGACTATTTGCTGCGCCTTGAAGTTTGACGCGTGAACGCGCTGCAGGCACCAAGCGAGGTTGGCGAGGGACCGCAAACTTCTCTTTATATGGGCTTTCAATTACGCCAATAGGCTCAATGGAATACATGAATATGGTGTCTTATACATGGAAGATGAAAACTAAAGTACCACAAAATTCCGCTTGCTTTTTTGTTGATAATGATTACTAATTGATATGTTATATCATAACAATTAATCGAGAGGGAAATTTTAATATGAAACCAGGCATTCATCCTGAATACCGTCCTGTGGTATTTCATGACACCAGCGTAGACGAATACTTTGTTGTTGGTTCAACACTGCAAACTGATCGCACCATTGAATGGAAAGACGGCAAGACTTACCCATATTTCACACTGGATGTGTCATCTGCCTCTCACCCGTTTTACACAGGTAAGCAACGTGTCGTACAAGCTGAAGGTCGTATTGCGAACTTCAATCGCCGCTTTGGTCAATTCAGTAAAGATAAGGAGTAAAAAATGAAGGTTGTTAAGTCATTAAAGAGCGCAAAAAGCCGTCACCCAGATTGCCAGATCGTAAAAAGAAGAGGGCGTTTATACGTTATTTGCAAGACGAACCCACGCTTTAAGGCGGTGCAGAAATAACCATGAATATCGTGGTAATTTATGGAATACAGTTACTTATAATCCTGATTTATGATCTTTATGTGGGTGATATAACTATATTTTTATCCATAATGGGTCATAAATTCGCCTTTTGGTTACATTCTGTAACGCTTTGAACTTTCACTTAACCCTTGTGTCGAGTACCCTGCGCAGGCTTTATGACATTTTTGTCACAAATGCGCAGGAATAAATACAAGGAGGGAACAGATGAGTTCATCTGCTTCAATGAAACAAAACTCGCCAAAGAAGCCACTATTCACGCGCTTCTTAGATACAGTTGAATATTTGGGGAACCTTTTACCCCACCCAATCACACTTTTCGCCATTTTCTGTCTTGCTATCCTCGTCACGTCTGGCATCGCCGGTTACTTCGAAGTTTCTGTTGTAGACCCGCGTCCAGAAGGCGCTCCAGGTCGCGCTGCTGATGGCATGATCCAAGTCGTAAGCTTATTAAACGCGGAAGGCTTACAGCTGATTGTGACTAACCTAGTGAAAAACTTTGTTGGCTTCGCACCGTTAGGTACCGTATTGGTTGCGATGCTTGGTGTTGCCATTGCAGAACATTCTGGTCTACTTTCTGCTGCAATGCGTGGCCTAGTAATGGGCGCTTCTCAGCGCATGGTTACCGTAACCGTTGTTTTCGCTGGTATCATTTCAAACACGGCATCTGAGCTTGGCTACGTGGTATTGATTCCACTGGCAGCAATGCTGTTCCACTCATTAGGTCGTCACCCACTTGCTGGTCTTGCAGCGGCATTTGCCGGTGTATCGGGCGGTTACTCTGCGAACCTACTTATCGGTACGGTTGATCCACTGTTATCAGGCATCACTGAAACAGCAGCGCAGATGATTGACCCAACTTACACTGTTGGTCCAGAAGTAAACTGGTACTTCATGTTTGTTTCGACGTTCTTCATCGCGATTACTGGTGCATTCGTTACTGAAAAAATCGTTGAGCCAAAACTTGGCAAATACAATGAAGAAGAAGCCGCAGAAGACCTGTCTCAAGACAAAATGGGCAGCCTAACAGACCAAGAGAAGAAAGGTCTTAAGCTTGCGGGTATCGCAGTACTGGCAGTTTCTGCACTACTAGCATGGACTATTGTTCCTGCTGATGGTGTTCTACGTTCTGACGCTGGCACAGTAGCGGGCTCTCCATTCTTGAAGAGTATCGTTGCGTTTATTTTTGTTTTCTTCGCGGTACCGGGTTTTGTGTACGGTCGCGTAGTTGGCACGATGAAGAATGACCGTGATGTCATTGATGCCATGTCGAAGTCAATGTCTTCAATGGGCATGTACATCGTGCTGGTATTCTTTGCTGCGCAATTTGTTGCTTTCTTTAAGTGGACGAACTTTGGTCAAGTGTTTGCAGTAGCTGGCGCAAGCTTCCTACAAGAAATCGGTCTAACTGGCCCAATGTTGTTCTTTGCCTTCATCCTAATGTGTGGCTTCATCAACTTGATGATTGGTTCAGCATCAGCACAGTGGGCAGTAACAGCACCAATCTTTGTACCAATGTTAATGCTAGTCGGTTACGCTCCTGAAACCATTCAAGCGGCTTACCGTATCGGTGACTCAACGACGAACATCATCACCCCAATGATGAGCTACTTCGGTCTTATCCTTGCGGTAGCAACGCGCTACATGAAGAATCTAGGTATCGGTACGCTGATCGCGACCATGTTGCCTTACTCGATTGTCTTCCTTGTTGGTTGGAGTGTGCTGTTCTACCTGTGGGTATTCGTATTCGGTCTACCAGTAGGTCCTGGTGCGGCAACATACTACACGCCTTAATAGGTAACCTCACTCAGCTCCCAAAGGCCTGCGTTTATCGCAGGCTTTTTTCGTTCAAAGACCTGCGAAACGATAGGTTAGGCCGACTTCAAACGACCAGCCCACGTCACGCTGAACCAAAGGGCTGCCACTATCGTGAGGCATAAACTCAGCTTTAGAAATGCCAATCCATGATGGTGTGAACTCATACAAACCGATAATTCCCGCTTGGTAAACAAAAGTAGAATCGGCTTTGAACTCGTTTAACCCAGATGTAGCTGCCTCTTGCGCAGAGACACTGTACAGATGGTTAGAGAGTTTTTATCTCGGTAATCGACTTCTAGAAAGGGGGTGAGGGTAAACGGTGGTAACCAAGTTTCTAGTGTCCGACCGAGATGCAGTTGAACTTCGTAACCATTGTGCTCTGAGGTGACATCATGCAGATAAGTCAATCTTGCTCCAACCGTACCCAAGGTAATGCCGAACTCACCATTGCCATCGCGATCGTTGATGCCATTTGGTAAATCGACAAAGGTGTTGGAGACTCCCGCAAAGCGCCAATTAGCCGATAGGCCCAAATAAGTTAATGCTTGCCAGTTGGCTAAGCTGCCATCGACAAAGCCAATGGGGCCCGAATAGAACAAGTTAGGTGTCGCGCCAAACTTAGGTGTGTCTTTGACGGAAAAAGCGCTTTCGCCAGAGGTGATACTGCCGCCAACAATGCCAAAGGGTTCTTGGCTGGCAAGCAACGTCGTAGAAAAGAAAAGTAATGAAAAGGGGACGGCGATCCGTGCGTTCATAAATAAAACTCCATTCTTGTTATAACAACAAAGAACGGAGTTTTGAGGTTCTCATTTCACTGGCGACGATTTTCGTGGGTAAAAATGTATGCCTAACGTTTTGCGAGGATTCTGTCGAGGTGATTGGCGAACTCGCGACGTTCCGTTTGAGACAGCGCTGCTGGCCCTCCCGTTTGAATACCGCTTGATCGCATGGTATCCATAAAGTCACGGATATTGAGTCGCGCTTTGATAGTATCTTTCGTGTAAAGCTCGCCTCGTGAACTTAGCGCCAATGCGCCTTTGCTAATGACTTCATCTGCAAGTGGAATATCTGATGTGATCACCAGATCATTGGCTTCGACACGACGAACAATTTCGTTATCCGCAATATCAAAACCGGCAGGCACTTGCAGAGAGTGAATATTTGCTCGCTTTGGTACAGGAACCACGTGGTTTGCAACAAAGGTACACTCAACACCGGTTCGTTCAGCGGCACGTACGATAGTCTCACGAATGACTTTCGGACAAGCATCCGCATCTACCCATAATTTCATGCTGTTTTCTCATTTAGTTTGGCTTCAAGCTCTTCAACACGAGCCACCAGTTTAGCTACCGTGTTTTCCAGAACAGTGATGCGATCTTCTTCTTTCGGTGTTTGTACCGCAACTTCAACTTTAGGAATGCGATTCGCGCTTTTCCAACTTTTGATGGTTGCGATTAATGCTGGCATAGGCACAGGTGTTTTCATTCGAGCTTTGACCAGAGCAACGGTTGGCTCTTTACCTTGCTGTTGCAACTGCTCCATCACGGCTTCCAGCTCTTTAGTGACGTCTTGAGTTAACATATTTTGTCCCTACTAAAATGACTTCTGTCATCATACGATGAGGCGCTGAAATTAGCGAATGGCAATTTCGGCAGTCCCTTGTGCGAGATCTCTCACAGAGGTTGTGAGAGAAAACGATTTCGTCGTCAGAACAAAAGAAATTAGTTGGTATAAGATTATGAAAAATAACGATTTAACATCTTTTTAACTAAGTTTTTAAACAAAAGAATGTCTTGGGCTGATTGTGATTTAAAAGGAAAAGCGTAAATTAAACCTTGTCGGCAGGAAGCAGACATGGAACAGGAAAGCACCAAGGATTTGGTCATCGTCAGGACGACGATTTGATTATTCAGGATGAGTGATCAAGCACGGAGCGCAGGACATTGTAAGGACACAATCATCAATAGGATGTTGATGACTAAGGATAGACAATGGACCCCTCTTAGGATTGAGGTAAGGACAGCATCAGGAAGATGCAATGGACACCGCTCAAGGAACAAGTGATGCGCGCTAACGAGGATTGTTAGCTATCAGGATGATAAGGACACCGCTAGGACGGCGACGTAAGGACTAAGCTGACGGAATCAGCCACTATTATGGATGATGCATGGAGCACTATTTAGTAGCCGGACTGCTGCGAGTAAGACTATGACCCCGATACGCTAGTGTCGGGGTCTTTCTTATTTTGCACTTTCATAATTTCAGATAATTAAAAGTGTCAATATCACATAATTTATAAATTCCTCATAACACTGAATAAAAAACAATCCAGATCAATATCCTTTCCAATCAGTTGGTTTAACTTTCGGCTTCTCTAAAAGGCGTTATGTACCGCATAACAAATGAAGAGCTCTTGAGCTTCTGCTATGCGGATAAATTAAGTTTGCTGTAATCAAGGAACAGATGTGACCATAGTAACCAGAAGAATGCTTCTTCTACCCTACAATGAGTCGTTGCAACTAGAGTTCGTGATGTTAAATTGCTGCGCTAAGAATCGCGCAGAGATGAATGGACCACATACCGTGTCTTCTGCGAAACAGTTGTTTGAGAAGATTCTGGATGATGAAAATGTCTACAGTATGGCGGTACTTGAGAGTACCAGCCGTGACTATATGGGACACGTGTTCATTTCGAATCTGGAGCATGAACCAGAGCTGGGATTTATCTTTGATAAAGCTTATTGGGGTAAAGGATTAGCAACAGAAGCGCTAAAGGCGTTTTTCCCGAAGGCGTGCCGTGAGCTTGGACTACACAAGGTCAAAGCGAATGTGAATAGTCATCACAAAGCATCCATGGCAGTACTGGAAAAACTTGGATTTACAAAGACAAGAGAAAGCAAGGACCTACACGGCCCTTACTTTGAAATGGAATTTACAAGCGATGTGGCGGTAGGTGAAAGTTCAGCGGCCTAAATCCGATCATCGTCAATTCTCCTTGGTAGCAATCGTCACCAAGGGATGAAAACTCAAATTGATACACTGTATGCCAACGCCAGATTCCGTCTGGCGTTTTCATTTTATGTGCTCCAAATGCGATGCTGACCAATTGCAGATCAAGTTGCTCGCATTTGCGTGTAATAGCCGCTTTCGCTAATTCTGATTGGCGTCTTTGTTGCCAGAACAAAAAGCAGAAAAAGCACAGCCCTAAAATGGCTAGTAAGTCACCAATCATCCCTAATCCTTTATTATCCCTTAGTCGCTTGCTGCAATTTGACTAATGCCGTCGCTAGCTCTTCCGATGGGCTAGAGTGTAATAGAGGTAGCAGAACCATTCTTAGTTCTGGCAGCATCACTAAGTCGGCAAATAATTGGTTGAAGAGTGCTTGGTTGCCTGTTTGCGCAAGGCGCAGTAAAAACTGCTCAGCGACATTTGCATCAGCCAATAAGTGCCAAGTGCGGCCTGCGATACCAATTAAGACCTCTTGATGACTTAAACGTGGGCTTTGTAAAATTGTGTTTAACACTGGCAGTGAAATTTCCGACGATGCGCCTGCTAGAGCACGGATTAACGCAGATAATAGGAACAGATCAGGCTCATCACTTTCAATCTCTTGCTGTGCTTGTTCTGCAATACGCTGTGCTAGGCGCTCTTGCAGTTCTACATGTTCTAAAGCACCAAGCAGAGCGTAGCGTGGTTCGTTTGGTAGATGGTTTAAGGCCTTACGTAGTGTCACCGCATTTTGCTCTTGGCCAAGGCGTGCGGCCATATCAGTAATACCTTGTAGACCAACGGTTTGCCAGTTTTCCCAACCGAGACCACCAGTGAAATAGTGCTGAGTATGTTCGTAATACTGGCTGGTGGGTAAATCTAAACTAGCGCGAACTCGGCTATGAAATACCGCCATCTTCTCTTCAGCGGGTTTGAAAGTATATGGGTTGTTAGAAAGCTTTTGTTGTTGCTCTTCCGACATTTCCTCATTCAGACGAGTTCCCATCGCCTCTACAACGTATTTAATGAAGTTACCGATATCGGATTGCTTTAGCAAACCACGTTCATCCAGCTCAAATTTTAGAAACCAAATCCACGGTTGCTTTTGTTCATTCCAATACGCGATGGCAAGGTGTGCTTTGCGTTGCATTGGGAATGGGTATGGGCATTGACCTTTTTCCACATCAGCAAATACTTGTGGTTCGATGGTCTTGATACGACGACCAAGGTCGAAGATTTGATACTCACATTGGCTGTTGCTTAGCAACTGGGTGAGGGTTTGAATGTTTTCCATTAAATACGACATCCTAATGTTCTTTTCACAAGAAATGGTATCATTCTCGGCTAATTCAAGGTTCGAGACGGAATTAATGGCAACAAACATCCAATTGGTCGACTTACTTCAACAACTTGAAGCGCAATTACAGCACCATGAGCTGTGGCAACAAACCATGCCTACGGCAGAAGCGTTACAGAGCACAGAACCTTTCGCGATTGATACGCTGCATCCCCATGAGTGGTTACAGTGGATTTTTATTGCACGTATGCGCGCGTTAGTGGAAAGTAACCAGCCTTTGCCGCGTGGCTTTTCTATCGAGCCGTATTTCGCGGAAGCCTGGAAGCAAGAACCACATTATGCTGAGCTACTTGTAACCATCCGAACCATCGACGAACTATGTAAGTAATCTCAATGTCAGAACAAGAAACATCACAAGTTGTTACTCCAGTGGAATTGGAGATCGTTTATCAGGATGAGTACTTTGTCGCAGTGAATAAGCCTGCAGGTATGTTGGTGCACCGAAGTTGGCTAGATAAACACGAAACAGTTTTCGTGATGCAAACGCTGCGCGACCAAATTGGCCAACATGTGTTTCCTTTGCACCGTCTGGATCGTCCGACGTCTGGTGTGCTTGTGTTTGCATTGTCGAGTGAAGTTGCATCGCAAGTGATGCCGATGTTTGCTGAACATAAGATGGAGAAAACCTATCACGCTATTGTTCGAGGTTGGATTGAGGAAGAAGGCGTCCTCGATTACGCGCTAAAAGTTGAATTGGACAAAATTGCCGATAAGTTTTCTTCGCAAGAGAAAGAAGCGCAGGACGCAGTGACAGCCTACAAACCGTTAGCGAAAGTTGAGGTGCCGTATTCAACAGGTAAGTTCCCAACCACTCGCTATTGTTTGATGGAGATGAAGCCGAAGACAGGGCGTAAGCATCAGCTGCGTCGTCACATGGCCCATCTACGTCATCCTATCGTCGGTGACACCAGCCATGGTGATGGTAAGCATAACAAGTTGTATCGCACAGAGTTTGATTCGCACCGTTTGTTGCTGCACGCGTCGGAGTTACGTTTTGTCCACCCATTTACCGAGCAAGAGATCGTAATGAAAGCGGGTATTGATGAAACGTGGCAGCAATTGTTTGCACGATTCGAGTGGGATGAATCATTGGTGCAATAAGCCGTTAGTTTGATGAGCTCCGCTTTGATTCAATCAAAAAGAAAGGGGTTGGTATCGATACCAACCCCTTTTAAATTGTTTAGTTCTTAACGTTTTATTTCAGCTTTTCTAGATCCGCTTCGATCTCGGCGATCTTACTCGAAACCACTTTTTCCAGGTGACGAAGATCGGACAGAATCTTCTGCTTCACGTCCACTTCTGCTGTTTTCACCGGTTTAGTTATCTTGTTTAATTCGTCGATGACTAGAGTTAAGTTACGATTAATTTCAGTAATTTCTTTGTACTTATGACTGCCGCTGTCGACCAAGACGTTCTTTACTTGGCGTGGATATTTAAACTTAACGCTTTTGGCAAAGAACTCGCCTTTTTGTTTGTGGAAGTAAATTTTGAGGACGTCTTTGTGTGCTTCTTGGCGTAGGGAGTAACGTTCAATTTGTTTTGGCTCGTGGATACCCAAACCAGTGAGGTGGGGATACATAGGCTACCTCTGTCTCATAACTAGAATAAGTTTTCCGTATAACTGTAGCAGCCCATTTATGAGCTAGATAGCTGATATTTAGTCAAATTGCTCAACTTGTGGGCAAGATCGCTCTGGTTCTTGCCCACCGTTTTATTGCTTAATCGCCTTTAAGCAGAAACAGAATCGGACAACTTTTCAATCAGCTTCTCGCGCAATTCGTCTTGTTGCTCATCACTCAGACGGCCACCGGCATCACTTGTGAGGATAAACAAATCTTCTGCACGTTCCCCAATTGTGGTGATCTTAGCGGCGTGTAAGTTAATGCCTAAGTCTGCAAACGTACGCCCCACTTTGGCGAGAAGCCCGGGCGTATCAAGCGCCACGAACTCCATTAAAGTGCGTTTCTTGCTCTTAGTTGGCAGGAAGTCGACTTTGGTTTTGACGTTAAAGTGCTGAAGTTTATTTGGTGTACGACGTGTTTTGATTTTTGTCGGACGACCGTCTTCCAATACGTGAGTAATGTGCTTGGTGACAGCGCCATGACGACCTTCTTCAATTGCTTTACCGTGTTGATCTAGCACCATAAAGGTATCGAGTACATAGCCATCTTTACTGGTCATGATCTGCGCATCATGAACGTTAAAATTACGACGATCGAGCTCTGCAACCACCGTCGCGAATAGGGCTGGTTGGTCTGGGCAGTAGACGAACACTTCGGTACCACCACGCGTGGCTTTTTTGCTGATCAGAACCAGTGGTTTACTTGCGTCTTCCATACGCAGCAAGTTCTCACAATGCCAAGCAATTTGTTTATGGGTATGACGCAAAAAGTAGTCGGCTTTAAAGCGCTGCCAAAGCACCTCGATCTCGCGTGCAGAGAAACCCTCTTTACGCAGTAGCGCTGACGCCATTTGCTGGTTGTGGCGTATACGTTCACGAACATCCACAGGGTTCTCCAAGCCGCGACGCAGCGCGCGCTGAGTTGAGTAGAACAATTCCGCGAGCAGGGTACGCTTCCAGCTATTCCAAAGCTCTGGGTTAGTCGCACAGATATCGGCAACAGTCAGGCATACGAGGTACTCAAGATACTCTTCATCACGTACTTGTTTCGCAAACTCAGTGATGACGTCTGGATCGTATATATCGCGTCGCTGAGCGGTCACAGACATCAGTAAGTGATGCCTTACTAGCCAACTTACCAATTTCGCTTCAGGTTTAGATAGGCCGTGCTCAATACAAAAATCATACGCTTCACCTTCACCAATAACGGAGTGATCGCCACCACGTCCTTTACCGATATCATGGAAAATCGCAGCCAGAATCAGCAATTCTTTCTTTTGAATACGAGGGTAAACTTCGCAGCAAATCGGGTGCTTACTGTGGTTTTCTGCGTAGCTAAAAGTATTGATGTGTTTGAGTAGGCGAATGCTATGTTCATCCACGGTATAAACATGGAACAAATCAAATTGCATCTGACCGACAATTTGGCTCCATTGCGGAAGATACGCCGCCAGTACACCAAGTTTGTGCATCAGACTGAAAGCCTTATGCAGCGCATTTGGATGACGACACAGCGCCATAAACTTTTCACGCGCTTCAGGAATAGTGTGCAAAAACTTGTTCAAGCGACGACGCGCAGTACGTAACTGACGCAACGTAGGAGGGCTCACGCCTTCGATGCTCGAATCATTGGCGATGTGCAGGAACATATCCAAAATGGTTTCAGGGCGAGCCTGGAATAGCGCGGGTTTGCGAGCCTCGATCAGTGAACCACGGCGTTGGAAATCCTCATCAATGATTTCGGCATCTGCAGAGGCGCCACCGTTGATGATCGCTTGATCAAACAGTTTGAGAAGCATTTTATTAAGCTCTGCTACACGTCTAAGCGTACGGTAGAACTCTTTCATCATCATTTCGACGCCGCGGTTACCTTCGCCGACATAGCCCAAATGTTCAGCCACTTGTGCTTGATGTCCGAACGTTAAACGGTTGTCATAACGGCGTAGTTCAATATGCAGAGCAAAACGGACTCGCCATAAGAAATCCTGACACTCAACCAACTCACGGTACTCTGCGTCGGTAAGAAAGCCATAGCGGCTCATTTCCAGCAATGAAGTCGCACCAAAGTGACGACGCGCTACCCAACTTAAAGTGTGAATATCCCGTAGACCGCCTGGGGTTGACTTGATGTCAGGTTCAAGGTTGTAGGTGGTGTCATGGTAACGAGCATGGCGCTCACGTTGTTCTTGAATCTTGGCGCGGTAAAAGGTTTCACTTGGCCAGAAAGAGTCAGACAGCACCACTTTCTTCAACGCTTGGAAAGTGTCTTCACTACCACACAACAAACGTGCTTCCTGTAGGTTGGTCGCAACGGTTAAATCCGCTCGGCCAATTTCCGCACATTCAGCAACAGTTCGAACGGCATGACCGACTTCGAGGCGCAAATCCCAAAGTAGAGTAATGAATTCACTGATTTTAGCTTCAAGGGCGTTCGGTAATTTGTTGTTCGACAAAATCAAAATATCGATATCAGAAAGGGGGTGTAACTCACCACGCCCATAGCCACCTACTGCAACCAGCGATATATTATGGATGTCTTTGAAGCCAAAGTGTTGCCACAAACGGTTGAGGAGTAAGTCCATGTACTCAGCGCGTGACAACACCAAATTGGTGACCGGATGGTGGTTAAGAAATTCTTGTTTTTGGAATGAACTGAATTTTTCGAGTTCTTGCTTAAGTTCAGCGATGTTGATCTGTTCATCGGTAAACGAAAGAGGGGACTGAAGAGTCATATTTGCTATCCGTGCAACTTGCTACTGTAAGCAATCTAACAAATTTGAAGCAGATAAAAAATATCCCCGCATGGGCGGGGATAAGGAAAGTGATATGCGATTACGCGTTTTTCATTAAACGAGGAATCGTATCGTCGCTGCGCAGTGTTAGCACTTCACAACCGTCTTTCGTCACCACAATGGTGTGTTCCCACTGTGCCGAGTTTTTACCATCGCCAGTGTATACCGTCCAATCATCTTGTGCGTCGACTGTACAGCCAAACTTACCTGCGTTGATCATTGGCTCGATAGTAAAACACATGCCTTCTTTTAGTACGCGACGGTCTTTGTTCTTGTAGTGAACCACTTGTGGCTCTTCGTGGAACTCATCACCGATGCCGTGACCGCAGAAGTCTTTCACGATAGAGAACTTGTTGCGTGGGTTGTTCTTGTTGTTCTCTTTGATGTACTTCTCGATTGCTGTACCGATATCACCAACTGTTGCACCAGGCTTAACTTGACGCATACCGATGTACAGAGACTCTTGAGCAACCATACACAAACGTTTGTTTGCAGGTGAAACATCACCAACTAGGAACATCTTAGAAGTGTCACCGTGGTAACCTTGTGGACGAACGCTTAGATCTGCGTTTTCATCGTTAGGCACGATAACCGTGATATCAACGTTAATGATGTCACCATCTTTAAGTACCGCTGGTTTCATTTGGCCGTTTGCACCTTTCTCATCTTGTGTCGCAGGGATACCGTGACAAACGATGTGGTTGATAGACGTACAAATTGATTTAGGGAATCCATGGTAATCAAGCGGTGCAGAGTAAGCGCCTCTTTCTAGAGCGTAATCGTGACAGATTTGGTTTAGCGCTTCCGTCGTTACACCAGCTTTGATGTGTGGTTCGATCATTTCTAGAACATCTGCGGCTAGCTTGCCCGCAATGCGCATGCGTTCGATTTCTTCAGCAGTTTTAATCTTGATTGACATTGGCTTTCTCTACTTATTCGTAAGCACGTAAACGTGCGAATGCGCGCATTCTATCAGACAACCCTTGCTTAACCCAAGCCAGTTAAGAATATGAGTCATTCTTACTTAAAGTGTAGTGATGGAATTTGGTGAAGAGTAGGGTGGTCATGCAATGGAGGTAAGAAGTGTAAGAAACAATTTTTACTAGCCATCTTAGGCTAAAATATGGTATAAAGCGCGCCGGAATCGAGGACTGTTCTCTTTGCTTTTCGTTAGAAGAGTGGCGAAGCAAGCTTCTTCCAATTAACTTTTATCTTTAAATCACACACATTCCGTCACATGTTCCGGGGTGCTGAGCAGAAGCTTGGTCGGAATTATGGGGGATGTGGAGGCCTAACCCCATAGAGGATTTTAAAATGGCAACTGTATCAATGCGCGATATGCTGAAAGCTGGTGTTCACTTCGGTCACCAAACTCGTTACTGGAACCCAAAAATGAAGCCATTCATCTTTGGTGCTCGTAACCGCGTTCACATCATCAACCTAGAAAAAACTGTACCAATGTTCAACGAAGCTCTAGCTGAACTAGCTAAAGTTGGCGAGAAGAAAGGTAAAGTTCTATTCGTAGGTACTAAGCGCGCTGCATCTGAAGCTGTTAAAGAAGCTGCAATCGCAAGCAACCAATACTACGTTAACAACCGTTGGTTGGGCGGCATGCTAACGAACTACAAAACAGTTCGTCAGTCTATCAAGCGTCTAAAAGATTTCGAAGCACAAGCACAAGACGGTACTTTCGAAAAACTAACTAAGAAAGAAGCTCTAATGCGTACTCGTGAAATGGAGAAGCTAGAGAAATCTCTTGGTGGTATCAAAGATATGGGCGGCCTACCAGACGCTCTATTCGTAATCGACGCTGATCACGAGCACATTGCAATTAAAGAAGCTAACAACCTAGGTATTCCAGTATACGCTGTGGTAGATACTAACTCTAACCCAGACGGCGTTGACTACATCATCCCAGGTAACGACGACGCGATCCGCGCAGTTCAACTATACCTAAACGCTGCTGCATCTGCAGTAACTGAAGGCCGCAACAAAGACGTTGCAGTAGTTGCTGAAAAAGACGGTTTCGTAGAAGCTGAATAATAGCGGCTCTGCGTCACACTTAGTCTATGTGAAACCTTGTTGTAGCATAGACTGAGTTATAGTTAGCAATGGGGGCCGACAATGTAGGCCCCTGTTTTTTACCTTATTTCGAATCAAACGAGGAATAGAGAATGGCAACTGTAACTGCTGCTCTAGTTAAAGAACTTCGCGAGCGCACTGGCGCTGGCATGATGGAATGTAAGAAAGCGCTTGTAGAAGCAAACGCTGACATCGAACTAGCAATTGAAAACATGCGTAAATCAGGCGCAGCGAAAGCAGCTAAGAAAGCTGGTAACGTTGCAGCTGAAGGCGCAATCATCATCAAAGAAGAAAACGGCGTAGCTGTTCTTCTTGAAGTTAACTGCCAAACTGACTTCGTTGCTAAAGACGGTAACTTCACTGCATTCGCAGAAAAAGTAGCACTTGACGCTCTAGCGACTAAAGCTACTGCTGAAGAGCTAGTTGCTAAATTTGAAGAAGAGCGCGTAGCTCTAGTTGCTAAAATCGGCGAAAACATCAACATCCGTCGCGTTGCTTACGTACAAGGTACTGCAATCGCTTCTTACCGTCACGGTGAGAAAATCGGTGTAGTTGTTGCTGGTGAAGGCGACGCTGAAACTCTTAAGCACGTTGCTATGCACGTTGCTGCTTCTAAGCCTGAGTTCGTTAATCCAGAAGACGTACCAGCTGACGTAGTTGCTAAAGAGAAAGAAGTTCAAGTTGAAATCGCTATGAACGAAGGCAAGCCTCAAGAGATCGCTGAGAAGATGGTTATCGGCCGCATGAAGAAATTCACTGGCGAAATCTCTCTTACTGGTCAAGCTTTCATCATGGAACCTAAGAAATCTGTTGGCGAAATGCTAAAAGAGAAAGGTGCTTCTGTTGCTACATTCGTTCGCCTAGAAGTAGGTGAAGGTATCGAGAAAGCTCAAGAAATGAGCTTCGCTGAAGAAGTAGCTGCAGCTCAAAAAGGTTAATCCTTAGCGACTTGTATAAATATTAGACCGTAGCCTAGGCTGCGGTCTTTTTACGAAAAGAGCGGCAAATCTTAGCCGTGATGAATAGCTATAAGTTTTCTTGTGTCTATTCGTGACTGTTAATCAACAACTCTCTTTTGGAAGGTAAACTCCATGACTACGAACCCTAAACCAGCGTATCAACGTATTCTATTAAAACTGAGTGGTGAAGCTCTTCAAGGCGAAGAAGGTTTCGGTATTGACCCTGCGGTTCTTGACCGTATGGCTCAAGAAGTTAAGGAGCTGGTTGAACTGGGTGTTCAAGTTGGTGTGGTAATCGGTGGCGGTAACCTATTCCGTGGTGCTGGTCTGGCTGAAGCGGGTATGAACCGCGTTGTGGGTGACCACATGGGTATGCTAGCAACAGTAATGAACGGTCTAGCAATGCGTGACGCACTTCACCGCGCATACGTAAATGCTCGCGTAATGTCTGCAATTCCTCTAAAAGGTGTGTGTGACGATTACAATTGGGCAGACGCTATCCGCGAACTTCGCCAAGGCCGCGTAGTAATCTTCTCGGCAGGTACAGGTAACCCATTCTTCACAACAGATTCAGCGGCTTGTCTACGCGGTATCGAAATCGAAGCTGACGTAGTTCTAAAAGCGACAAAAGTTGATGGTGTATTTACTGCTGACCCAGTAGCAAACCCAGACGCAGAGCTGTATGATAAGCTATCTTACACTGAAATTCTGGATAAAGAATTGAAAGTGATGGACTTGGCTGCGTTCACTCTTGCTCGTGACCACAAAATGCCAATCCGCGTATTTAACATGAATAAGCCAGGCGCACTACGTCGCGTGGTAATGGGCGAAGCTGAAGGCACTTTGATCTGCACTGACGCGTAAATCTCAGCGCCATTCAACAAGAGACATTGGATGGCGTTTTGCTTTGCTTAAGCCCTTTAAGCTTTCTTCATGAAAGATGACATTTTTAAGGTGAAACCGTGATTAACGAAATCAATAAAGACGCGCAAGAGCGCATGGACAAAAGCGTTGAAGCGCTAAAGAACAACCTTTCTAAAGTTCGTACTGGCCGCGCACACCCAAGCCTACTATCTGGCATCTCTGTAGAATACTACGGCGCAGCTACTCCTCTTAACCAAATCGCTAACGTTGTTGCTGAAGACGCTCGTACTCTAGCAATCACAGTTTTCGACAAAGAACTAACTCAAAAAGTTGAAAAAGCGATCATGATGTCTGACCTTGGTCTAAACCCAATGTCTGCTGGCACAATCATCCGCGTTCCACTTCCACCGCTAACAGAAGAGCGTCGTAAAGACCTAGTTAAGATCGTTCGCGGTGAAGCTGAAGGCGCACGTGTTGCTGTTCGTAACATCCGTCGTGACGCAAACAGCGACCTAAAAGGCCTTCTAAAAGATAAAGAAATCTCTGAAGACGAAGATCGTAAAGCACAAGACGAAATTCAAAAACTGACTGACGTAGCAGTTAAGAAGATCGACGACGTTCTTGCTGCAAAAGAAAAAGAGTTGATGGAAGTTTAATACTCCCATCCACATCACTGTTGGAAAACGCTGTGCTCACAGCTCAGCGTTTTTTTGTGTTAGTCTATCCAACTGATGGAACTCAATTAACTCCCTATGCAAAATTCTCAAGCCTTCTCTGATTCCCTTCCTAAACATATTGCCATCATTATGGACGGTAATGGTCGTTGGGCTAAGTCCAAAGGAAAGCCTCGTGTATTCGGTCATAAAAAGGGCGTAAACGCCGTTCGTAAGACTGTTGCAGCCGCTTCCAAGCTTGGCATCAAAGCCATGACTTTATTCGCTTTCAGTAGCGAAAACTGGCGTCGTCCAGAAGAAGAAGTCGGCCTTTTAATGGAGCTGTTCATTTCTGTCTTATCGAGTGAAGTGAAAAAGCTGCACAAAAACAACTTACGCCTACGTGTCATTGGCGATACCAGCCGTTTTAGTGAACGCTTACAAGGTAAAATTCTTGAAGCGGAAGCTCTAACTGCCGGCAACACGGGAATGGTGATTAACATTGCAGCCAACTATGGCGGTAAGTGGGACATCACAGAGGCGGCCAAATCGTTAGCGTTAAAAGCGCGTAACGGTGAGATCCGTGTAGAGGATATCAATGAGCAGTTGATTACCCAGCATCTGACTATGGCAGACCTACCAGAAGTCGATCTATTGATTCGTACTAGTGGTGAGTGTCGCATCAGTAACTTCATGCTGTGGCAAATGGCTTATGCTGAAATGTACTTTACTCCTGAGTACTGGCCTGAATTCGATGAAGACAGCTTAGTAGAGGCTGTGACTTGGTTTATCAACCGAGAGCGTCGTTTTGGTTGTACTGGTGAACAAGTGAAGGCATTGATGGCTGCTCAATAAGGACTAGTTAGTTTGAAACAGAGAATAATAACAGCACTAATTTTAGCTCCCCTGGTTATTTTAGGTATTTTTAAGTTACCACTAATGGGCTTTATCATCGCATTGACCGCGATAACCCTATTAGGCTTTTGGGAGTGGACTCAGTTTACAGAAAGCAAATCTCGCATTGCTGCCCTTGTTCCGGCTGCCGTTGTTACCGGACTTAGTTTTCTATTCATTTCGCCTGATGCAGCAAGCCTTAACCAACTGGCAGCTCCGCATTACACCGTTTTAGCACTCGGTTTTGCTTGGTGGATTATCGCAAGCGGAATGGCAATTACTTACCCTAAAACCACTAATTTATGGCAAAGCAGTAAAGTGTTGCGCCATGTCTTTGGTTTCCTTACGTTGATCCCTTTCTTATGGAGTGTGATCATTCTTAGGGCTTCTGATTTTGCAGTAGATCCATACCACGGCGCAAAACTTGTGCTGTATGTTTGCTTCTTGGTATGGGCTGCTGATAGCGGTGCTTACTTTGCTGGTAAAAGCATGGGTAAGCGCAAAATGGCGCCTCATGTGAGCCCAAACAAGACGATAGAAGGCTTGATTGGCGGCATTGTCGCAGCATTGATTGTTGGCTGGTTGTTCGCCGGTTGGTTTGATATTCAATTTACCAGCCCAATTCACATGGTGGTCATCACATTGATTACCGTCGTGATTTCTGTACTTGGTGATTTGGTTGAAAGCATGTTCAAACGTGTGTCAGGTATCAAAGACAGCAGCAACATCATTCCCGGTCACGGCGGTATCCTAGATCGTGTCGATAGCCTTACCGCTGCATTCCCAGTATTTGCTCTTCTTTACTACGTATTCTAATTTAATCGGGAGCGGCATCGTCGCTCCTGAGTTTTTCTAACGGTCTTACATCATGCAAAAGTTAACGATTCTTGGTGCAACAGGCTCAATCGGTGCAAGCACACTAAAAGTGGTTGAACAAAACCCTGAGCTGTTTTCTATCGTCGCATTAGCGGCTAGCACTAACGTTGAAAAGATGGTCGCACTTTGCCGTAAATGGCAACCAAAATATGCTGTGATGGCGGATAAAGCGGCGGCAGTGGCATTAAGCACCGAGCTTGCTTCAATCTCGCTAAAGACAGAAGTATTAGGTGGTGTTGACGCACTTTGCCATGTTTCTGCCTTGGAAGAAGTCGACAGCGTAATGGCTGCGATTGTAGGCGCTGCAGGTTTGTTACCAACCATGGCAGCGGTAAAAGCGGGCAAGCGAGTGCTGCTAGCGAACAAAGAAGCGCTTGTGATGTCAGGTCAACTGTTCATTGACGCAGTTGAAGAACATGGCGCAGAGTTACTTCCTGTAGACAGTGAGCACAATGCGATTTTCCAGTGCCTCCCGCAACAAGTTCAAACTAATCTAGGCCGTTGTAACTTAGAAGAGCATGGTATTTCCTCGATCCTGCTGACTGGTTCTGGTGGTCCATTCCGCTATACCGACATTGCAGAGTTAGATAAAGTGACGCCAGCACAAGCGATTGCTCATCCTAACTGGTCAATGGGGCCAAAAATCTCGGTTGATTCTGCAACCATGATGAACAAAGGCCTTGAGTACATTGAAGCAAAATGGCTATTTAACGCCGCTCGTGAACAACTGAAAGTGATCATTCACCCTCAGTCTGTCATTCACTCCATGGTTCAATACCGCGACGGCTCTGTACTGGCGCAAATGGGGGAGCCAGATATGGCAACCCCGATTGCATTAACCATGTCATATCCATCCCGTGTGGATGCGGGAGTGAAACCGCTCGACTTTACTCAAGTAGGTGAATTGACATTCCTTCAACCAGATTTTGCACGCTATCCGTGTTTGAAGCTGGCTATCGATGCGTGCTACGAAGGTCAACATGCAACAACGGCTCTGAATGCAGCGAACGAGATTGCCGTTGATGCTTTCCTAAATAATCGACTTGGTTTCACAGATATCGCTCGCATCAATGAGTCAGTTTTGAACAAAATAACTGCAAGCCATAAAAGTGAGAATGTGAATAGCTTGGAAAGCTTGATAGAGCTAGATAGAATGGCACGAACTATCGCCTTAGAATTTTTACGCGAGCGTAGCTAATGACAGGTATTTTGTGGAATTTGGTTTCTTTTATCGTTGCATTGGGCATCTTGGTGGCCGTGCACGAGTTTGGTCACTTTTGGGTTGCTCGCCGTTGTGGTGTCAAGGTTGAGAAATTCTCAATCGGTTTTGGTAAGTCTATCTGGAACAAGGTAGGCAAAGACGGCACTGAGTACAGCATTTCAATGATCCCATTGGGTGGCTATGTCAAAATGGTGGATAGCCGTGTTGATGAAGTACCTGAAAATGAAAAGTACATGGCGTTTGATCAAAAGCCATTGTGGAAGCGCACATCAATCGTTGCGGCAGGCCCTATTTTCAACTTCCTGTTCGCGATCGTTGCGTATTGGCTAGTTTTCCTGATTGGTGTGCCAGCGGTTAAACCTGTAATTGGTGAAGTTACGCCCAATTCAATCGTTGCTCAGGCAGGAATTGAAACAGGGATGGAACTAAAATCTATCTCAGGTATCAAAACTCCGGATTGGGAATCAGTCAACATGGGTTTAATCTCTCATATTGGCGATGATTCAATGACAGTGACCTTAACTTCATCAAATGAAGTGGTCTCTGAAGTGACCAAAACCCTTGATATCCGTGATTGGAAATTTGATCCTGAAACTCAATCAGCAATGCATTCACTTGGCTTTACGCCGTTCACTCCAGAGATATACACGGAGTTAGCGCAAGTAAGTGAAGGCGCTGCGGGTGAAAAGGCGGGTTTACTGGCTGGTGACAAGATTGTCGCGATCAACGGCAAAAAGATTTCTAACTGGAATGAAGTGGTTGAAGCCATTCGTTCTAACCCAGAAACGCCAATTGACCTGACGGTGTTACGTCAGGGTGATGAGCAATCATTGACGTTGACTCCAGGTCGCCGTGAGCTAGCTAACAAACAAGTGGTTGGTTTTGCGGGTATCGCACCTGAAGTCGCAGAATGGCCAGAAAGTTATCGCTTCGAATTACAGTTTGGTGTATTCGAGTCTATTGGCAAAGCGATTGACAAAACTGGTCAAGTTATTGGACTTACAATCAGCATGCTTAAGAAACTGATTGTAGGTGATGTTGGTCTGAACAATCTGAGTGGGCCAATTTCAATCGCCAAAGGAGCAGGGGCTACGGCAGACTATGGTCTGGTTTACTTTTTAGGTTTTCTAGCACTAATTAGTGTTAACCTAGGTATTATTAACCTCGTTCCTTTACCAATGTTGGATGGTGGTCATTTGTTGTTTTTTGCAATCGAAGCTGTTATCCGACGCCCTGTGCCGGAAAAGGTACAAGAAATGGGTTATCGAATTGGTGGTGCGATTATCTTCTCGCTCATGGCGTTAGCGCTATTTAATGATTTTACTCGTCTGTGATAGTTCAGAGACAAAAGCAGTAGCAAGGAATAATTAGAACAAGTATGGCGATTAAGCGAATTCTTTTTGCAAGTTTACTGGCGACCAGTGTATCTGCAAACGGAGCACAGAACTTTGTAGTTCAAGATATTGAAATCGATGGATTGCAACGTGTGGCACTGGGTGCTGCGTTGCTGAAAATGCCTGTACGTGTCGGCGATACTGTTGACCAAGGCGATGTTGCTGAGATCATTCGTGCACTGTACGCATCGGGTAACTTCGAAGATGTTAAAGTACTGCGCAATGGTGACGTGTTGGTTGTTCAAGTAAAAGAACGCCCAACGATTGCGAGCATTTCATTCTCAGGCAACAAAGCAATCAAGGACGAGCAGCTACAAGAAAACCTGAACGCTTCTGGTGTTCGTGAAGGTGAAGCGCTTGACCGTACTACGCTAAGCAACATCGAAAAAGGTTTGGAAGACTTTTACTACAGTGTTGGTAAATACAATGCGACCGTAAAAGCGGTTGTTACTCCATTGCCTCGTAACCGTTCTGATCTGAAATTTGTCTTCACCGAAGGTGTATCGGCAAAAATTCAGCAAATCAACTTTATCGGCAATGAAGTCTTTTCTGATGAAGACCTTCTTTCTCGTTTCAACCTAAACGTAGACGTGCCATGGTGGAACTTCTTAGCGGACGAAAAGTACCAAAAGCAAGTGCTTGCTGGTGATATCGAGGCGCTGAAGTCTTACTACCTTGACCGTGGTTACTTGAAATTTAACGTTGATTCGACACAAGTGGCGATTTCTCCTGACAAAAAAGGCGTATACATTACGCTTGGTCTTGAAGAGGGCGACGTGTACACCGTTAAGGATGTGAAATTCCGCGGCAACTTGATCGGTGAAGAAGAAACGTTTGAGAAGCTGGTTCCATTTGAAGATAACGAAACCTACAACGGTTCTCGTGTGACTTCGATGGAAGAAGGCATCAAGCGTGTGCTTGGTGAATCTGGCTACGCTTACCCACAAGTGAACACAATCCCTGAGTTTGACGACGAAAATAAACAAGTGTCGCTTGTCGTCAACGTTGACCCAGGTAACCGTATCTACGTACGTGATATTCGCTTTACGGGTAACAACTCGACCAAAGATGAAGTACTGCGTCGTGAGATGCGTCAGATGGAAGGCAGCTGGTTAAACTCGAAATCGATTGAAACGGGTAAAACGCGTCTAAACCGTCTTGGTTACTTCGAAAACGTAGAAGTACAAACTGTACGTGTTCCTGGCAGCGATGACCAAGTAGACCTAGTTTACTCAGTTAAAGAGGCAAACTCAGGCAGCGTTAACTTTGGTGTCGGCTACGGTACTGAATCAGGCGTCAGCTTCCAAGTTGGTTTACAACAAGACAACTTTATCGGTAGTGGTAACCGCGTTGGTATTAACGCGATGATGAACGACTACCAGAAAAACGTGAGTTTGGACTACCGCGACCCTTACTGGAACCTAGATGGTGTAAGTTTGGGTGGTAAGATCTTCTATGATGAGTTTGAAGCATCTGAAGCGGGTATCGTTGACTATACCAACCAAAGTTACGGTGCAAGTTTGACATGGGGTTTCCCATTCGACGAATTGAACCGTTTTGAGTTTGGTGTTGGTTATACCCACAACAAGATCGGTAACTTGTCGCCTTACTTACAGGTAGAACAGTTCCTACAAGCGCAAGCAGACAATATCGACTCTAGCGGCGCATTGAATACAAACGATTTTGACTTCAACATCTCATGGACACGTAACAACCTAAACCGTGGCTACTTCCCAACAGCGGGTAACCACCAACGTGCATTCTATAAGATGACCGTACCTGGCTCTGACGTTCAATACTTCAAGATGCAGTATGATGTTCGTCAATACGTGCCACTGACTAAGAAGCATGAATTCACGCTCTTGTTCCGTGGTCGTCTAGGTTATGGTAACGGTTATGGTCAAACGGATGGTAACGATAACTTGTTCCCATTCTACGAGAACTACTACGCAGGTGGTTTTACAACACTACGTGGTTTCGGCTCTAACTCTGTAGGTCCGAAAGCGGTTTACCGTGATTACTCAGGCTCAAATAACGGTGCGGACACCGCAACAGATGATTCTGTTGGTGGTAACGCGGTAGCGCTGGCGAGTATCGAGTTGATCGTACCAACACCATTTGCTTCGGATGAAGTTCGTAACCAGATTCGTACCAGTATCTTCTTTGATATGGCGAGTATTTGGGATACCGAATTTGATTACCGTAGCTCAGGTGCTGAATACGGCGACCGTTACTACTACGATTACTCAGATCCAACCAACTACCGTTCATCTTACGGTGCGGCGTTGCAATGGATGTCTCCTATGGGGCCACTAGTCTTCTCACTAGCGAAACCAATTAAGAAATATGATGGCGACGATGAAGAGTTCTTCACGTTCACTATCGGTAGAACCTTCTAAAGAGGAAAATATTTTGAATAAAATGATCAAAGCGGCTGGGATTGGCCTTCTTGTACTTAGCTCTTCAATGTTTGCAAACGCGGCTGAAGCTGCTCAGAAAATTGCTTACGTAAACACGGCTCAGGTTTTCCAATCTCTTCCTCAGCGCGAAGTGGTTCTACAAAAAATGCAGAAAGACTTCAAGAGCAAGGCAGACGAGCTGAAGTCTATCCAAGCAAAAGCGAAGACTAAGATTGAAAAGCTACAGCGTGATGGCCAACTTCTAGGCCAAGACGAAGTTGAAAAGCTACGTATCGACATCGCTAAACTAGACAGCGAGTACAAAGTAAAAGCTCAAGCTCTAGAGAAAGCAAGCGCACGTCGTGAAGCTGAAGAAAAAGCGAAGCTATTCAAAACGATTCAAGATGCTGTGAAGAAAGTAGCAACGAAGAAAGGTTACGATATGGTAATCGATATTTCTTCTCTTCAGTACGGTAAGCCAGAATACAACATCTCTGAAGACGTAATTAAAGCTCTAAAATAAGAAGTTATGAAGACATTAACATTAGCCGAGTTGGCGACAATTACCGGGGGAGAGCTATTTGGTGACGAGTCACTCGTCGTAAGCCGTGTAGCTCCAATGGATAAAGCACAAGAAGGTGACGTTACCTTTTTGTCTAACCCAAAATACGCAAAGCACCTTGCTGAATGTCTCGCGACAGTCGTGATGGTGAAGGAAGAGCACAAAGAGCAGTGTACAGGCAATGCGCTTGTTGTCGCTGACCCTTATGTAGCTTTTGCTCGTGTGGTTCAAGCTATGGATACCACACCGAAGCCTGCTGAAGACATTGCACCTAGTGCCGTGATTGCAGCAGACGTGAAGATGGGTGCAAACGTAGCAGTCGGTGCAAATGCAGTGATTGAAACGGGTGTAGAGCTTGGCGACAACGTTATTGTTGGTGCGGGCTGTTTTATCGGTAAAAACGCAAAGTTAGGCAACAACACCAAGCTTTGGGCTAATGTTACTATCTATCATGAAGTGTCACTTGGCGATGACTGTCTGGTTCAATCTGGCACAGTCATCGGTTCAGACGGTTTCGGTTACGCGAGCGATAAAGGCGAGTGGATCAAAATTCCTCAGCTTGGTTCAGTGCGTATCGGCAATCGTGTTGAGATTGGTGCATGTACTACGATTGACCGTGGTGCACTTGAAGACACCATCATTGAAGACAACGTGATTCTTGATAACCAGCTTCAAATCGCTCATAACGTGCAGATCGGATATGGTACCGTGATGCCAGGTGGTACTATTGTCGCTGGCAGTACCAAAATTGGTAAATACTGCCAGATCGGCGGCGCGTCGGTTCTTAACGGACATATCACGATTGCAGATGGCGTAGCTATCACCGGTATGGGCATGGTTATGCGCAGTATCGAAGAGAAAGGCTTGTATTCGTCAGGTATTCCACTGCAAACGAACCGAGAGTGGCGTAAGACGGCAACTCGAGTTCATCGCATTGACGATATGAACAAACGCCTGAAAGCTGTTGAGAAGCAGCTGGAACCGAAAGAAGAATCTTAGTTCCATAATTCTGAACAAAGACTCGCGAAATGCGGGTCTTTTTCTTCTATAATGACGCGCTATAAGTAGATTTATCACCAAGCTGGTATACACTTTGCAGGCATTTCCTGATTAAGTGGCTTTTGCCGCTGCCTTGCCATCTTGGTTGTTGAGTATTGATATAGGAAGACGACTTTGACTACTGAAAAGAAAACGATGAACATCTCTGAAATTCAAGAGCTACTACCTCATCGCTACCCATTCTTATTGATCGACCGAGTGATTGACTTCCAAGAAGAGAAGTACCTTCACGCGATTAAAAACGTGTCGGTTAACGAACCTCAGTTCACAGGTCACTTTCCACAACTGCCAGTCTTCCCAGGTGTTCTTATTCTGGAAGCGATGGCGCAGGCGACAGGCTTACTTGCATTTAAATCATTTGGTGCGCCAACTGAAAATGAGCTGTACTACTTCGCAAGTGTTGACGGTGCAAAATTCCGTAAACCAGTAGTACCAGGCGACCAAATGATTATTGAAGTAGAATTTTTGAAAGAGCGTCGCGGCATTGCTGCATTCAAAGGTGTAGCGAAGGTTGACGGCGAAGTAGTATGTTCAGCAGAGCTGAAGTGTGCTCGTCGAGAGTTTTAATATGATTCATGAAACCGCTAAAATCCACCCAGCTGCGGTGGTAGAAGAAGGCGCGAAAATTGGCGCTAACGTGACTGTTGGTCCATTCACTTACATCACCTCAACGGTAGAGATCGGTGAAGGTACGGAAGTGATGTCTCACGTAGTGATCAAAGGTCACACCAAAATTGGTAAAGACAACCGCATTTTCCCACATGCTGTGATTGGTGAAGAAAACCAAGATAAGAAGTACGGTGGCGAAGATACAACAGTGGTTATCGGTGACCGCAACGTGATTCGTGAAGCGGTTCAGGTTCATCGTGGCACTGTCCAAGATAAAGCGACCACTGTGATTGGTGATGATAACTTGCTGTGTGTTAACGCGCACATTGCTCACGATGTTATCGTTGGTAACCATACTCACATTGGTAACAACGCGATTCTTGGCGGTCACGTAACGGTTGATGACCATGCCGGCGTTATGGCACTTTCTGCGATTCACCCATTCTGTACGGTAGGTGCTTACGCTTACGTTGGCGGTTGTTCTGCAGTTGTTCAGGATGTACCGGCTTACGTACTTGCACAAGGTAACCATGCGACACCATTTGGTTTGAACTTGGTTGGTTTGAAGCGTAACGGTTTTGAAAAACCAGAAATCCGTGCACTGCAAAAAGCGTATAAAGAGCTTTACCGTTCAGGTAAAACGCTAGAAGAAGTGAAGCCGATCCTTGCTGAAATGGCACAAGAGTGGCCAGCAGTAAAACGTTTCTCAGACATTCTGGAAACAACGGAACGTGGCATCATTCGTTAATTTACGAATGTGCGGTTAATGAGAAAAGATCGCGCCCAATTGGGCTGCGGTCTTTTTGTGTTTTATGGATAGGGTAAAATAGCAAGATCCTCGGATATTACTCTCTATCCATAGCGCATAGGAAAAGCGAAAGAAAGATGGAAAGACCACTACGTATTGGCATCATTGCCGGAGAACTGTCAGGCGATACTCTTGGCGAAGGCTTCATCAAAGCAGTTAAAGAACAATACCCAGATGCAGAATTTGTCGGTATTGGCGGCCCTAAAATGATCGCGCAAGGCTGTGAGTCACTGTTTGAAATGGAAGAGTTGGCAGTGATGGGCTTGGTTGAAGTTTTGGGTCGCTTACCAAGATTGTTGAAAGTGAAAGCAGAGCTGATTAAGTATTTCACTGCAAATCCGCCGGATGTCTTTGTAGGGATCGATGCACCAGACTTTAACTTGCGTGTTGAATTAGATTTAAAAAACGCAGGAATCAAAACGGTACACTACGTGAGCCCTTCTGTTTGGGCCTGGCGTCAAAAACGTATCTTCAAGATTGAAGCGGCAACCAACCTTGTATTGGCTTTCTTACCTTTCGAAAAAGCGTTTTACGACAAATTCAATGTGCCGTGTGAATTCATTGGTCACACATTGGCAGATGCTATTCCGTTGCAATCGGATAAAGCGCCTGCACGTGAGCTACTAGGTTTAGAACAAGATAAACAATGGCTAGCGGTGCTTCCGGGTAGTCGTGGCAGCGAGTTGAAAATGCTCTCTCAACCGTTTATTGAAACCTGTAAAAAACTGCATCAGAAGTTCCCAGATCTTGGTTTTGTCGTTGCGTTAGTAAATCAGAAACGTCGCGAGCAATTCGAGCAAGCGTGGAAAGAGTACGCGCCAGAGTTGGACTTCAAACTGGTAGACGATACCGCTCGTAATGTGATTACGGCGTCTGATGCCGTGATGTTGGCGTCTGGTACGGTCGCGCTTGAGTGTATGTTGTTAAAACGCCCAATGGTTGTAGGGTACCGTGTTAACGCGGTTACCGCCTTCCTAGCCAAGCGCCTGCTGAAAACCAAATACGTGTCGTTACCAAACATTTTGTCGGATAGCGAGTTAGTAAAAGAATACCTGCAAGAAGAGTGCACTCCAGAAAACTTATTCACTGAAGTGTCTCGCTTACTAGAGAGCGATAACCAACAGATGTTGGATAAGTTTACGGAAATGCATCACTGGATACGCAAAGACGCGGACCAACAGGCTGCAAATGCGGTTCTAAAACTGATTGAAAAATAGAGATTTACCATGGCTGTAAAACCAAAAACGACCAAAGCGAAAGTAGAGCTCCCACCGTTTGAATACCCACAAGGTTACCAATTGGTTGCGGGTGTGGATGAAGTAGGGCGTGGGCCTCTTGTCGGCGACGTTGTTACCGCTGCGGTTATCTTAGATCCAAATAACCCAATTGAGGGTTTGAACGACTCGAAAAAGCTGAGCGAGAAAAAACGTCTCGCACTTCTGCCCGAAATTAAAGAGAAAGCCTTGGCTTGGGCGGTCGGCCGCTGTTCTCCTGAAGAAATTGACGAGCTCAACATATTGCAAGCCACCATGGTTGCGATGCAGCGTGCCATCGCTGGTTTGAAAGTACAGCCAGACCTCGCACTTATCGATGGCAACCGCTGTCCGCAGTTGCCAATGGATTCCCAAGCGGTGGTGAAGGGTGATTTGCGAGTTGCGGAAATCAGTGCGGCTTCAATCATTGCAAAAGTGGTTCGTGACCAAGAAATGGAAGAATTGGACAAGCAATACCCACAGTTTGGTTTTGCAAAGCACAAAGGTTACCCAACCAAAGCGCACTTTGAAGCGATTGAAGAGCACGGCGTGATCAGTGAACATCGCAAGAGCTTCAAGCCAGTGAAGAAAGCGCTTGGTATTGAAGAATAATTAGCGGCTGCTTGGTGTTATAAGCCAGCCCTTAGGTTAGAATTCCCAACAAGATTTAGTTTTACGGTACCTGTTAATGTCAGATCCCAAGTTCATTCACCTTCGTGTCCATAGTGACTTCTCGATGGTGGATGGTATCAACAAAGTTCCACCGCTCGTTAAGAAAGTCGCCGAACTCGGCATGCCAGCAATGGCACTGACCGATTTCACCAACTTATGTGGTTTGGTGAAATATTACGGCACAGCTCACGGTAGTGGTGTTAAGCCAATCATTGGTGCAGATTTTAAAATGCAATCCGATGAGTTTGGCGAGGAACTGACACAACTGACCGTATTAGCGGCGGACAACACCGGTTATAAAAACCTGACATTGTTGATTTCCAAAGCGTATTTACGTGGTCACGTTCAACATCAGCCTGTTATCGACAAAACATGGTTAGCGGAACTGTCAGAAGGACTTATCATTCTTTCTGGTGCGAAAAACGGTGAAATCGGTAAGGCATTGCTAAAAGGCAACCGTAAAGTTGTCGACAGCTGTGTCGAGTTTTATAATCAATATTTCCCAGACCGCTTCTATCTAGAATTGGTTCGGACCGGTCGCCCAGATGAAGAAACCTACCTTCACTTTGCGATTGAATTGGCAGAAGAGGTAGAACTGCCAGTTGTTGCAACTAACGAAGTGGTGTTCATCAGCGAAGACTTGTTTGATGCTCATGAAATCCGCGTTGCGATCCACGATGGTTACACCCTAGAAGATCCACGACGTCCAAAGAACTACAGTCCTGAGCAGTATTTGCGTACGGAAGAGGAAATGTGCGAGCTGTTTGCCGACATTCCTGAAGCGCTGGAAAACAGTGTCGAAATCGCTAAACGCTGTAATGTAACGGTTCGTCTTGGTGAATACTTCCTGCCTGCCTTCCCAACTGAAGGGATGGAAGAAACCGAATTCTTGGTGATGAAATCTCGTGAAGGCTTGGAAGAACGTCTTGAGTTCCTATTCCCAGACGAAGCCGAGCGTAAAGAGCGTCGACCAGAATACGACGATCGCCTTCAAATCGAACTCGACGTAATCAACCAAATGGGATTCCCGGGTTACTTCTTGATCGTAATGGAGTTCATCCAGTGGTCGAAAGACAATGCGATTCCAGTAGGCCCAGGTCGTGGTTCGGGTGCTGGTTCTTTGGTGGCATACGCACTGAAGATCACCGACCTTGACCCGTTGGAATATGACCTTCTTTTCGAACGTTTCTTGAACCCAGAACGTGTCTCCATGCCCGATTTCGACGTCGACTTCTGTATGGACAAACGTGACCAAGTTATTGACCACGTAGCAGAAATGTACGGTCGTGATGCGGTATCGCAGATCATCACGTTTGGTACCATGGCGGCAAAAGCGGTAATCCGCGACGTAGGCCGTGTATTGGGCCACCCATTTGGTTTCGTTGACCGCATCTCGAAACTGGTTCCGCCTGACCCAGGTATGACGCTAGAGAAAGCGTTTAAAGCTGAGCCAGCGCTACCAGAGCTTTACGACGCCGATGAAGAAGTCAAAGAGCTGATCGATAAGTGTCGCATCCTAGAGGGTTGTACACGAAACGCCGGTAAGCACGCGGGTGGTGTTGTAATTTCACCTACCACGATCACCGACTTTGCGCCGATTTATGCTGATGCGGAAGGCCACTTCCCCGTTACTCAGTTCGATAAGAACGACGTTGAAACTGCTGGCTTGGTTAAGTTTGACTTCTTGGGTCTGCGTACCTTAACCATCATCGACTGGGCGCTGGGCCTGATTAACCCACGTTTAGAGCGTGAGGGTAAAGAATCCGTTCAGATTGAATCGATCCCGCTGGTGGATCCGGCGTCTTTCCGACTATTACAAAACTCAGAAACTACTGCGGTATTCCAGCTGGAATCGCGTGGTATGAAAGAACTGATCAAACGTCTTCAGCCGGACTGTTTCGAAGACATCATCGCACTGGTAGCCCTTTTCCGTCCCGGTCCGCTACAGTCGGGCATGGTAGATAACTTTATCGACCGTAAACACGGCCGAGAAGCGATCTCTTATCCAGATGAAAAGTGGCAACACGAATCACTTAAAGAGATTCTGGATCCCACTTACGGCATCATCCTGTATCAAGAACAGGTAATGCAGATTGCACAGGTACTGTCTGGCTACACCCTTGGTGGTGCGGACATGCTTCGTCGTGCGATGGGTAAGAAAAAGCCTGAAGAGATGGCGAAGCAGCGTGCCACCTTTGAAGAAGGCGCGATTGCTAACGGCGTCGATGGCGAGTTGGCGATGAAAATCTTCGACTTGGTAGAAAAGTTTGCGGGTTACGGTTTTAACAAATCGCACTCGGCAGCTTATGCGTTGGTTTCTTACCAAACGCTATGGCTAAAGACGCACTTCCCAGCAGAGTTCATGGCAGCGGTAATGACCGCCGATATGGACAACACGGAAAAAGTCGTTGGCCTTGTAGACGAATGTTTCCGCATGAAACTGACCGTCTTGCCGCCAGACATTAACTCCGGTTTGTACCGCTTTAACGTGGATGAAAACGGCGCGATTGTTTACGGTATTGGCGCGATTAAAGGTGTGGGTGAAGGCCCAATTGATGCGATTTTAGAAGCGCGGAACAAAGGCGGTCACTTCATTGATCTGTTTGACTTCTGTGCGCGCATCGATCTGAAAAAGGTCAACAAACGCGTTATCGAAAAACTGATTTACGCGGGCGCACTTGACCGACTTGGTCCACATCGTGCGGCGTTGATGGCATCGTTGAATGACGCGGTCAAAGCGGCCAGCCAACATCACCAAGCCGAAGCATTTGGTCAGACTGACATGTTCGGCGTATTGACCGATGCTCCGGAAGAAGTGGAACACAAATACACCCAAGTTCCGGCGTGGCCAGAGAAAGTATGGTTAGAGGGTGAGCGTGAGACACTAGGTTTGTATTTGACAGGCCACCCAGTAAACGCATACATAAAGGAACTAAATAAGTACGTTAGTTGTCGACTTAAAGATGCGACACCGACTCGACGTGATCAATCTGTGACCGTTGCGGGTTTGGTTATTGCAGCTCGTGTTATGACAACGAAGCGCGGAACACGCATCGGTTTGATGACTTTGGATGACAGAAGTGGTCGAATGGAAGTGATGTTGTTCTCGGATGCGCTCGATAGATATGCAGAACTTCTCGAAAAAGACAAAATTTTGGTCGTTTCTGGACAGGTCAGCTTTGATGACTTCAATGGTGGCCTTAAAATGTCGGCGCGTGAGGTCATGGATCTTGGCAGTGCACGTGAAAAATATGCACGTGGTTTGTCAGTATCCATCGATGCGAGCCAAATTAACGATAAATTCTTTGAGCAATTTACGCGTATTTTAGAACCGTACAAAGCCGGAACCGTACCTGTCAATGTATACTACCAGCGTGCCGACGCCAGAGCGCGGTTAACATTGGGCACCGAATGGCGAGTAACGCCAAGTGATACATTGCTAGACGATTTAAAACAGTTACTTGGCAAAGGCCAGGTAGAACTCGAATTTAACTAAAAATTCAGCGCAATATGTTAGACGCTGAGTCAAAAAGGATTCATAGATGAGCCTAAACTTTCTTGAATTTGAAAAGCCGATTGCAGAACTAGAAGCGAAAATTGAAGCGCTACGTGACGTATCTCGTCACGGTGGTGATTCTGCGGTTGACCTTGATAAAGAAATCGAACAGCTTGAGAAAAAGAGCCTAGAACTTAAGAAGAAAACCTTCAGCAACCTAGGCGCATGGGAAACAGCTCAACTGGCTCGTCACCCTTTACGTCCATACACATTGGATTACATCCAGCACGCGTTTGAAGAGTTTGATGAATTGGCGGGTGACCGTGCGTTCGCAGACGACAAAGCTATTGTTGGTGGTATTGCACGCCTTGAAGGTCGCCCAGTGATGATCATTGGTCACCAAAAAGGTCGTGAAACCAAAGAGAAAGTGAAGCGTAACTTTGGTATGCCTAAACCAGAAGGTTACCGTAAAGCACTGCGTCTGATGGAAATGGCTGAGCGTTTCAACATGCCTATCATCACTTTCATCGACACAGCTGGCGCATACCCAGGTGTTGGCGCGGAAGAGCGTGGCCAATCTGAAGCAATCGCAAAAAACCTAAAAGTGATGTCTGGTCTTAAAGTACCAGTAATCTGTAACGTGGTTGGCGAAGGTGGTTCAGGCGGTGCACTTGCTATTGGTGTAGGCGACTACGTGAACATGCTTCAGTACTCAACGTACTCAGTAATCTCTCCAGAAGGTTGTGCTTCAATCCTATGGCGTGATTCAGACAAAGCACCTCAAGCAGCAGACGCAATGGGTCTAACCGCTCCTCGTCTAAAAGAGCTTGAGCTTATCGACGAAATCATCGAAGAGCCATTAGGTGGTGCGCATCGTGACCACGTTCAAATGGCGGCGAACATGAAAGCAAATCTGCTTCGTCAGCTAGAAGACCTAGAACAGCTGGATCACGAAACGCTACTTGAGCGCCGTTACCAGCGTCTAATGAACTACGGTTACTGCTAAATTACGGTCACCGTTAAGCGCTAGCTGATCTCTCTTGAGATAAGAGATAAAATAGAAAGGGTTGGGCATGTGTCCAGCCCTTTTTTTGTTTCTACCGGATTGCTTATGGAATCGCTTTACTCAAATTTTGCTCAAGCTCTCGACCGCTATCATCAACCAAACACTAAGATCGTTTTGGCGTTCAGTGGTGGGGTGGATTCGCGTCTGTTGCTTGAGCTGTTGAGTCGTTACCAACAAGCGCGTTCAGCAGACGGTAGCTCTGCAGATTCCCAACTAATAAACTGTCATGCTGTGTATGTTCATCATGGGTTGAGTGTGAATGCTGATGACTGGGCACAAAAGTGCAAGCAATGGGCACAGCAAGCTGGGCTCTCATGTTCCGTTGAACACGTGAACCTAGATATCAACAGTGGTGAAAGCATTGAGCTTTTAGCTCGTGAAGCGCGGTATCAAGCTCTGGCGAAGCACATCGCAGTCGGTGACTTACTGCTGACCGGTCAACATGCCGATGATCAGGTCGAAACCTTCTTGTTGGCACTAAAACGTGGCAGTGGACCGAAAGGTTTATCATCGATGGCAGAAAGCATGCGGTTTGCTAGTGGGACATTAGTACGCCCATTACTTTCGGTTAAACGATCGCAGATTGAACAGGCCGCGGATTACTTTGGCTTAGAGTGGGTTGAAGACGAAAGTAACCAAGACACACGGTATGATCGAAACTTCCTTCGTCATCGCATTGTTCCCCAACTTTCTGAGCGTTGGCCTAGCATCCATCAAGCGGTGCAACGCAGTGCGACTTTGTGTGCCCAGCAAGAGACCTTGCTAGATGAGTTGCTCGAAGCGGTATTCAATCAGGCGATGCAGCCGGATTTGAGTTTGAGTATTGACGTTTTAACGGCACACAGTGAGTTGGCGCGCGCACGTTTGATTCGTATGTGGCTGGCAAAACTCAATGCCAATATGCCGTCTCAAGTGCAGTTGAACCTGATTTGGGATGAAGTGGCGCGGGCTCAACAGGACGCCAACCCAAAATTGAAGATCAAGCAAGGTGAAGTGCGCCGCTTTCAACATCGACTCTATTGGGTCACTGAAACTTCAGATGTGACCTCGTGGCAAGCCAAGTGCCCTTTGAATACGCCTCTAAAGCTTCCTGAGCCGTTAGGGGAGCTTGAGTTGAGTACGAAGTCATGTGAGCTAAGTATTACCCTACCTGCGCACCCAGAGCGACTTAGAATTACATTTAACCCTGAAGGCTTGTCTGCACACCCGACGACTCGTCACCACAGTCGTAAGCTGAAAAAACTCTTTCAGGAATACAATGTGCCGAGCTGGCAACGTCGTCAAATTCCAATTCTAATGTATGAAGATAAAGTGGTTGCCGTCGCTGGCCTGTTCGTTGATCAAGCCTTTAGTGGTCAAGACTGTGAACTGATCTGGCGCAAGATGTTGTAATTCATGCAACAATGTCGGTTATAAAACAAAAATATCTTTAAATAATAATCGATTAGGTGAAGCAATGAAGAAAATAATCATGGGCGCAGGAATCGCGCTAGCCATGTTAAGTGGGCAGGCGCTGGCGGCAGGCGATGTGGCTGCTGGCCAAGCAAAAGCTGGCGTTTGTGCTGCTTGTCATGGACCAGATGGAATTGCTGTGATTCCTGGCTACCCAAACTTAAAAGGTCAAAATGAGCAGTACATTGCTAGCTCAATTAAGGCATACAAAGCAGGCCAGCGCACTGGTGGTTTGGCTGCGGTGATGCAAGCACAAGCAAGTTTGCTGTCTGATGAGGACATTGCTAACTTGGCGGCATACTATGCGAGCTTGAAGTAAGCGTTAGCCTCAAATTAACGCTCACTAAAACACATACCAAGCCAGACTTATGCTCTGGCTTTTTCATTGGTGGCATGATTGAGAATGGCGACTTTGTTACATTTGCCCGCAAATAAATCCCACCAGTGTCAGGATTTTCAGGTGCTTGGTCACAACAAGGATTGAATGTTGTGAGGCGCTAACCGATAATATGCGCAAACGATTGAAGCTTAAGGGATGAACATGAAAAAGATTGAAGCGATTATCAAGCCATTCAAATTGGATGATGTTCGAGAAGCATTGGCTGAAGTAGGCATTACAGGGATGACCGTCTCTGAAGTGAAAGGCTTTGGTCGTCAGAAAGGTCACACAGAATTGTACCGCGGTGCAGAGTACATGGTGGATTTCCTTCCTAAAGTGAAGCTAGAAATCGTAGTGACGGAAGACGTTGCAGACAAGTGTGTAGAAACCATCATCGAAACGGCGCAAACCGGTAAGATTGGTGACGGTAAGATCTTCGTAACAGACGTCGAACGCGTAGTGCGTATCCGTACTGGTGAAGAAGACGAAGATGCGATCTAATCTGTTATCCAGATAGATATAAGATTTCACTACAGCATGTGGTGAAAATTTGAGTAAGCTAAGAGGGAGCCGACTGGGGCTCCTTTTTTATTATGCGCATTTTATGCGTGCCATTTTTGTATTTAGGTAAGCCTATGTATCCGCGTTTAGCTTTTGCGTTAGTTTTTCTTATTATTACTGCGGTGGTGAGCTTTCAGGTGATTTTTACCGTGCCAGAGCAACCACAAATTATTACTCAAACAGGGGCGAACATTAAGCAAGATATCCGCTGCATGGAGTTTGATAAGCCGCAAGTGCTGGATAAGGATGGCGAGCTAAATGTCGTAGTGTGGAACATTTACAAACAAAACCGAGACAACTGGAAGCAAGCGTTGGATACATTCTCCGTTAATAAACAGTTGCTCTTGTTACAAGAAGCAAGCTTAACGGACGACTTCAAAAGCTGGCTGGTGGAAGGGCATTGGGTCAGTAATCAAGTCAGTGCGTTTAAAGCATTAGGAAGTGGTGCTGGTGTGATCAGCATTGCGCAAAAAGAGCCCATTCTCGCTTGTGCGTACACATCGAAAGAACCGTGGTTGCGCTTGCCGAAATCGGCACTGTATAGCAAATACAGGCTCAGCAACGGTGAAACCTTAGCGGTGGTGAACATTCACGCGATCAACTTTACCGTTGGTACCGAGGAATACACTTCGCAATTGTCTGCGTTAGAAAGGGTATTGAAAGAGCACAAAGGCCCGATTTTGTTTGCGGGGGATTTCAATAGTTGGAGTGAAGAGCGCGTGACGGCAATGAAGAAAGCACTCCAAAAAGCCAATCTACAAGAAGCAAAGTTCAGCCAAGACAATCGAACTCAGTTCATTACAGGCTTGCCGCTTGATCATGTGTTTTATCGCGGGTTAACCCTCAAAAACGCGAAAGCGCCGCAGAGCGACGCTTCCGATCATAATCCACTGTTGGTGTCGTTTACGTTAAGCGACTAACGGATTACCTTGGTCCATTAAGCGATAACGATATACAACGCCCAAATTACGTAAAACGCAATCCAAGGCAGGCTCGCAATCACAAGAGCCTGTCCGCGTTCGAACTCTGTCCAAGTCAAAACTACACCATAGCCAAGCACGATGTACCATGGCAATAGCAATGGTAATGAGCTTGCAAAGTGTGACCAATCACTGGTCAAAGGTAACTTTAGCAACCCGTTTAGGCTATTCAAATCGGCAGCGTAAGTCATCACCTGACCATGCTTCAGCAATAAGCTCGCGTAGCTTGCAATATCGCCCAACACGGCTGGGAATAAAATCGCACTCGCAGCAGCGAACCATTTCCAGTAACCGTATTGCTGTTTACTTGCTTTGGTTGCAAGAAAGAACCACAGCGCTAATAGCAACAGTGTTGCAAAACGATTGAATACGTCATTGATGATCGCACTTGCCATCAGCGTGTTTGGCTCCAGCAACTCGATTTGCTTTGGATCGATCTGTTGGAACTGAGCGGTCAGTTGATCACTTAACCAAGTAAAATCCACATTCGAGAAGTAGGCGCCCCAGAATAGGAATGGGCTGAGCATCAAAATGATGAACGGCTGCCACCCCCAACCTCCGCGCTGATACAGCGCTAAGAAGCAAGATGTTGGCGATCGGAAGATATCCAACAACATGATAAGTGGGTTACTCGACGGGTTCATACACTTACCTTAGTTACATCAACATACAACTTAAGCTTCTGACCTGGTTTCAGGTACTTCTGCTTTTGAAGAGAATTCCATTTTACGATGTCGTTACCCTTCACCTTAAACTTGGTTGCAATACCACTGATGGTGTCGCCAGAACGTACGTTGTAGAACACGGTACGAATCACTGCGCCTTTATCAGAGTTCTTCCAAATCACCAGTTTTTGGCCAACGCGCAAGGTGTCTTTTGGTCCCATGCCGTTCCATTTTGCCAAAGACTTATGAGAAACCTTGTTCTCTTTTGCGATTGACCACAAGCTCTCGCCTGATTGCACAACGTGAGTCAGTTTGAATTGACCACGAGATTGAGATTGCGTTTTGTTCAGGCGATTTTCAGCAGTTAAGGCGTACTTTGTATCGTCTTTTGTCGACGTTGGGATCATTAGGTACTGACCAACGCGGATATTGTTGTTCGATAGGCCGTTAGCACGTTGGATAACTTTCGTTGTCGTACCGTACTTCTGAGCCAATACGCTGAGCGAGTCACCAGACTTCACTTTATAGCGTGCGACCTTCATGCCTTTACCACGGTTCTTCTTCACTTGAGCAAGGAACTGATCCTTTTTCTCGATAGGAATAAGAAGTTGGTGTGGGCCGTCAGGTGCAGTAGACCATTGGTTATATGCTGGGTTGTAACCTTGCAGCTCCTTAACACCAATTCCGGCGTAGTCTGCCGCAATTGCTAGGTCTAGTTGTTCTTTTGGATCAACCTGAGTCAGAACTGGCTTGTTCGGGATCGGCGGAATGTCGATGCCGTACTTATCTTGGTTCGCAATGATGTCCGCTAGTGCAAGCAGTTTAGGTACGTAACTGCTGGTCTCTTTTGGAAGATCCAAAGAGAAGAAGTCCGTTGGTTTGCCTAGCTTTTTGTTCTTACGAATCGCGCTCGATACACGGCCACCACCACTGTTGTAAGCCGCAATCGCTTGATCCCAGTTGCCGTCAAAACGCTTGCTTTGCTGCTCTAGGTAAACCAGTGCTGCATCGGTAGAAGCATAAACATCACGGCGACCGTCGTACCAGTAGTTCTGATCTAGACCCATCATTTTGCCGGTGCCAGGAACGAACTGCCACAAACCTGCTGCACTGCCGTGCGAGTAGGCAAAAGCATCAAATGAGCTTTCTACGATCGGTAGCAGCGCCAATTCCATCGGAAGGCCACGTTCTTCGATACGGGTGGTAATCATGTACAAAAACGGCTGTGCACGTTCAGATACTGTGCGCAGGTGGTTAGGATGCTTTAAATACCAAGTGCGGTAGTAAGCCACTTTCTTGTTGTCAGGAATGTCCATTTCAAGTTGCATGCCGATACGTCGCCACACATCGTCTTGTTCCTGAGGGGAAAGGGCTTTTGGCGTCTCTTTAGCAGGTTTCTTTGCTATCGATTGCTTTTTCTCGGAGTCAGCCTGAGCTGTTTTTTGCTTAACAGCTTGTTCTGACTTATTGGTTTCTGGTGTTGGAGTGCTTGCAGAATCTGACTGTGTCAATTGACAGCCAGATAATAGTAACGCCAACGCCCAACTGTACTTCAAACGCATGGTTTCAGCCTATTTAGGGCCTGTTTATCTTCTCCTGCCTGTCGCGCAACAAAGTGCGTGGCAGTCGCAAGATAATAGACATCTTGTAACACTAACTAAGGGTAGAGGCGGTTTTGCCGCTACTTTATGCGTTTGGGTGAAATACAAACAGATTTATATCAGCCCCAAACGCAATAGAAGCGCCAGAGGCGCTTCTATGAAAATCAGCTCACGATAATACTTGCGTCTAGCAAAGTTACAAGCAGAAAATGGTTAAAATTCGTTCTTCCACTCACGTAAAGCTGTAAAAACCGAGCATGGGTCGCTATTTTGGATACGGTTTGTTACAGATTTTATGACCTCTGCGTTCGTTGCACGCAGGAATGGGTTAATTAACTTCTCTTTGCGTAACGTCGTAGGAAGGGTAGGAATATTTAATCCGCGTAGACGGTTTACATCATCACGGTACTGACGCAAATGTTCATTGTCCGGCTCAACCGCCAGTGCAAATGCTACATTACTTGCCGTGTATTCATGTGCGCAGAACACTTCTGTCTCTTCCGGCAGTTTCATTATTTTGCTTAGTGACTCAAACATCTGCTCTGGTGTGCCTTCAAAGATTCGGCCACAACCCGCCGAGAACAACACGTCACCACAGAACAACTTACCGTCACCAACATAGCCAATGTGACCTAATGTGTGGCCAGGCAGCCCCAGTACCATGAAGATTTCGCCAAACAGTTCTAGCTTGTCACCTTCTTCCATTGCGTTGGTTAAGGTTGGGATTGGCTCTGCTTTCGGACCAACCACTGCAACATGAGGAAACGCATGAACTAAATCTGGAACGCCACCAATGTGATCGTTGTGGTGGTGTGTAATTAAGATCGCTTCTAAAGTTAACTCGTTAGCCTGCAAATATTCCAACACTGGCTTAGCATCGCCCGGATCAACCACGGCGCATCGCTTATCGCTATTTTGAATCAGCCAGATGTAATTATCATTAAATGCGGGTATGCTTTTGATCTCTAACACGTTCGTTCTCCGTCACCCTTTTAAGTCAGGTGGTTAATGAAACCAGCACTCAGCAACAAAACTTTACAGCACCCGTCGACCTGGTCAGAAATGAATAACGGCCCGTGGGTACTTGAGTCAATCCAAACCCGACTCGACGAGTGGTGTCCGAAATTGTTCGGTTACCACATGCTTAAATTGGGCGGGTTGAGCTGTGAGCTAACCAGCTGTAGTTGTAACATTCAACACCAAGTCAACGTAGATATCCAGAACCCGTTGCATAATGTCATTGCAGATGGTTACGAATTACCCTTTTTAGAGAAAAGCTTTGATGTTGCGGTCCTCGCCCATCAGCTTGACTATGCAAGTGATCCCCATCGATTGCTGCGAGAAGTCGATCGCGTCATGATGGACGACGGTTATCTTATTATTACGGGATTCAACCCCATCAGTTTCACTGGACTTGCGAGTTTGTTGCCTTGGCGCAGAAATAATTTGCCTTGGAGTGGACGAATGTTCACAGCGAACCGGATTAAAGACTGGTTAGGGGTATTGAACTATCAGGTGATTCATTGCGAACGTTATGCTCTGTTTCCGATGACACGTTACAAAACCATGTGGACATGGTTGGAAAACAGCTTGGGGGATTGGGCATCGCCGGCGGGGAGTTTGTACTACATCGTCGCTCGCAAGCGAACTTACCCTCTCAAACCTATCAAGCCACATTGGCGCTTGAAGAGAAAGTTAACACCACTGGGCGTGATGAACAGAGAGGGCAGTGCGTTAGAAAAGGTATCAAGCAGTAAAAACTAAGACGCTTGGTAACCGGTATCTTCTTCGGTTGGGTTTTCTGCGGCTATGCGTGCTAATTCATCACACATTTCGTTTTCACGATGACCCGCGTGGCCTTTAACCCAGCGCCAATCCACTTGGTGGCGAGCAGTCTCTTTATCCAATGCCTGCCATAAATCGGCATTTTTCACAGGTTTTTTATCTGACGTTTTCCAACCGCGTTTCTTCCAGTTGTGGATCCATTGCGTAATGCCTTGGCGCACGTACTGACTATCGGTAGTCAACGTCACTTGGCACGGCTCTTTTAGCGTTTGTAACGCCACAACAGCGGCCAACATTTCCATACGGTTGTTTGTGGTGAGCGTGTAGCCTTTGGCGAGAGTCTTTTCTGTTTGCTTATAACGCAAGACAATGCCGTAACCGCCAGGGCCTGGATTTCCTAAACAAGATCCGTCTGTGAAAATCTCAACGTGTTTGGTCATATTTTTGGTACTATTAGCCGAAACATTTAATAAAGCATAGTCTGACACACATAACCTTATGAATACCAGCAGCAATTCTGAACATAATCGTATTGTCGTTCTCGATACCGAAACCACGGGTATGAACCTAGAAGGTGGTCCTCACTACATGGGTCATCGCATCATCGAAATTGGTGCCGTGGAGATCATCAACCGTAAGCTGACTGGTCGTCACTTTCACGTTTACCTAAAACCTGACCGTGAAATCCAACCAGACGCGATTGAAGTCCACGGTATTACCGATGACTTCTTGGTCGACAAGCCAGATTACTCAGCCGTACACCAAGAGTTTCTCGACTTTATCAAAGGTGCCGAGTTGGTTGCCCACAACGCGCCCTTCGATACCGGCTTCATGGATTATGAGTTTGAAATGCTCAATCCAAGCATTGGTAAGACGGATGACTACTGTAAGGTGACCGATACCCTTGCCATGGCGAAGAAAATCTTCCCGGGCAAGCGAAACAACCTCGACGTCTTGTGTGAACGTTACGGCATTGATAACTCACACCGTACTCTCCACGGGGCATTGCTCGATGCGGAGATTCTAGCTGACGTTTACCTCCTAATGACGGGTGGTCAAACGAGTCTAGAATTCAACGCCAACAAAAAAGACGGTGAAGCGGAAGGCATTCGTCGTGTTGAAGGAAGAAAAGCGCTAAAGGTTTTGCGTGCAACTGCCGATGAAGTAGAAGCACACCAGAAAAGACTCGAACTGGTGAACGACAGTATTTGGTAGTTAATAGGAGAGACTATGTTGAGGGCTTTGTCAGTCGCTATTTTAGCGTTCTGGAGTTGTTTCGCGTTTTCTGCGAGCGAGTCCGCCATGTCTTTGTTAGATAACCGCTTTCGTGTCGATCCCACCATCGAACAGATTACTTTTTTGGTTTATCGTGAACAGAGCTCTCAGCCCGTCGTCCTTGTCCGCCCCGATGGTAAAAAATATTACGCTTGGGGCACCTACGACAACGTTCGTTGGTATCAAGAATCTTCCCTCGACATCATCTCGATAGATAAACCCATGCCGGGTCCGTGGCAGGCCGTCGGCAAAGTTACCCCGAAAAACAACATCCGTCTGATTTCGCACCTCAAGCTCAGCACCGATGTGTTTCCAAACCGCCTTTACAATAGCGAAGCTCTAAAATTTACCGCACGTTTGACCTCAGACGATAAGCCACTTGCTCTGCGTGATTTTTTAGACCGCGTAAACCTGCGTGTGACTTTTGCTAAGTTTGTTGAGAACGAAGACGAACTGATCAAAGAAGCGCGCCCTGTACCAATGGTGATTGGCGAATTTGCCGATGATGGCCGAGACCTAGATGAAAAAGCAGGCGACGGTGTGTTTACCGTTCAACTGCCGATTGATGTCGAACCGGGTAAATACCGCGCGCGCATTACTTCTGGCAACGGCGTGTTCCTACGAGCACAAGAGCAAGTCGTACTGGTGTACCCATCGCCAATTACGCGCACCTTTATTCAAGCTCGTCATGCAGACCAACCTCATCAGCTGGTGGTCAGTGGTGAGCAAGGCATGATCACGCCAGGATCCATTGCAGTGAACGTTGAGCAAGAAGCACCAGACGGCTTTATCAGTTACAGCCAAGGTCAGGTGTCGGCTGATGGCTCTAAAACCACATTGAAGATGGATAACGATTCTGAACTTGGCAAATACTCATGGCACGGTGAAGTCTTTGCTACCGACCTATCTACCAAGCGCTCATTGGTGTTCCCAATTAAAGAGCAGACGTTCAGTGTGGTCGACGAAGTAGATCTAGAAGCCGCACGTCTTGCTAAAGAAGCAGAGCTTGCCGAGCAACGCCGCATCGAAATGGAAAAGCGCATCATCGCCGAGCGCGAAGCCGAACGAAAGCGCAGCATGATCATCATTGCCATTGGCAACGTGATTGCTTTGATTCTGGTGATTCTATTCTGGATCATCTGGAGCAAGCTCAAGGCCAAACGTCAAGCCATGCCAGAGATGCAGTTGGAAGTGCCTAAGAAGTAGGGCGCAAGAATTTAGATTATAGAACGGAGCCGCTTGGCTCCGTTTTTTTGATCTGTACGTTATAAAAATATGCAACTGGTTGTTTTTTGATATTTTTGACCATATTTATTATGTGGAATAGGCTTGTAAATTAAAGTTCCCATTTGTGGAACTTTTTGTTGATGTTTTTTGTTTGTGGTATAGAATAATTCCCAATTGGAGAACTTTGATGCGTTTAATTGGATTAGAACGACTGGGCGGAATTATAAGCGTCGACAGCGATACCAACATTTGGGTTTCTGCGTGGGTTGCAGAAGTAAGTAATGCCAATTGGAGAAGTGGTATTGAATTAGTTGACGCTTTTCCCAGGGTGAAGTGCCTAGATGAAACTTCTTATGAATTTCCGGTTTGCGGTAGTGACAATCTAAACATCAAAGTCACTTTTTGCTTTAACAGAGGCATTGCTGTGATACGTGAAGTGATGAATAAATGAGTAACCAACAACCTAGAGTTATTAGAACTCAAGAGCAATATCGCGAATATCTACTTCAAGTCGAAGAATTGATTGTTCAGAAATTAGCTCCGGGTTCAGAAGAAGCTGAGCGTTTAGAGTTGCTAACAATTCTTATAGAGAATTACGAACGCTCTCACTATGTGATAGAGCCGATAGACCCTATAGAGGCTATTAAGTTTAGGATGGCTGAAAAGGGATTAAAGCAAGTTGATTTAGCTCCCTATTTTGGAACGAAAAGTCGAGTTTCTGAGGTGCTATCCGGGAAGCGTCCATTAACCGTTCCAATGATCAAAGCATTATCGGTTGGACTGGGTATTGCTCCCCAAACTTTATTAGGACTTGAAAGTGAGTCTGACTATACGAGCACTTCAAACAAGCCAGAGGTCAACTGGTCGAAGTTCCCAATAAAGGAAATGCTTTCAAGAGGTTGGATTGAGAAGGTTAGCTCAAAGGCTAAGCAAACCGTTGAAGAGCAAGTTAAAGACTTTATTGGAAGTCTTGGAGGCACTACGGCATCAGCGTCTTTTAAAAGGACACTTTCAGGAGACGCTTATTCGCCACTAAGTCATTATAAACTCTATGCATGGGTAGCTCGTGTCATTCAAAAGGCTAGAAACAAAAAACTCGAGAATACTTTTGATGAGGGTGTGCTAGGCAAAGATTTTCTTAAGGATCTAGCTCAACTAAGTTGGTCTGAATATGGTCCTCTTTTAGCTGTCGAGTATTTAGAGAAACATGGTATTTGCGTTGTAATAGAGCCAGCCTTGAAAGGCACGTCTGTTGATGGCGCTGCTATGAAAGATATCGATGGTAAACCAATTATTGGCTTGTCTTTAAGGCAGGATCGCCTCGATAACTTCTGGTTTACCTTACTCCACGAGGTGGTTCATATCTGGAAGCATGCAGACTTAAACAAGACCTTTGTAGATGACATTGAAAATCACAGAGATAGCAAAGATAAGTTTGAAGCAGAGGCAAATCGGATCGCAAGAGATACTTTCATACCTCGAATGGTTTGGAAGCGTAGCGAAGCATATTTAAATCCCAGCCGGGATTCGATAGATAGTTTGTCCCGAGAGTTAAACATACATCCGGCTATCATTGCTGGAAGGTTAAGACGCGAATCGGGGAAATATAATCAGTATTCAGATTTGATTGGTCAAGGAGATGTCAGAAAGCACTTTCCTTGTAAGCATTGGTAAGTGAGGTAAGAATGACCCCTAAGTATGTACCTATTTTAAAGGCAAAAAAAGGCGAGTTTGAAGCGTATCAAAACTTGTCTAGAGCCGTTCAGCTTAACACTCTTCCTATTTTTGAGCTCCCACAACTCACTAGTAAGATGTTGGAGAATAAAACTTATTCTGCTCTTGTAAGTCCATACGATTACTTTGTTGGAAAGTGCGCGAAAGAGCTTAGCTCATCTTTGGGGGTTCCTACATTGGGAGTAGACATACATGCTTGGGCTCCTAATTCGACCGTAGAATCAGGTGAACACGTACTTTCAAAGTATGTTAGTGCACTAACTGCATATGGTTGTGACGCGATTCCGGTAATTGGTTACGATCGGTGGGAAGACGAAGAGTACGCAACAGTACTAAAATTGCTTGCTCAGTCAAAAGACAGATTTATACTTCGATTAGATTCGTTTGCATTCGAAGATATGATCGAAGGAGATGTCTTTTTCGATACCCTAGAAGATATTGTGTCCTCAATGGACCTAGATACAAGTAAGTGTTCAGTTCTACTCGATTTTGGGGATGTGACTAAAACATCTATTGTTGAAATAGAGGAACAAGTTACGACTGCATTAGCATTGTTACGTGATTATAAGTTTATGTTTACGTCTCTTGCGGGCTGTTCTGTCACGACTGATATAAATGGCATGGTTCCGAGCATCAATTCAACAGGCATAGTTGTCCGCAAAGAATTTAAGGCTTGGAAGGCGGTCAAGACTTTTGCACCCAATACGAATTTTGTTTTTGGTGATTATGGTATTGCTAACCCAAATGTTGCAGATGGCATTGTTGCTCCCGATGCCAATGGAAAAATTAGATATACCATCGCAGACAGCTTTTTTGTAGTTCGTGGATATTCTCGAAGACAAGGGGAAAAAGGCGCACAAATGCATGGCTTGTGTGAGACTTTGGTTAACTCTGGCTATTATCTTGGCCCTGAATTTAGCTGGGGAGACAGTATGATACATAAATGTTCTCAGCATGGAACTATCGGAAAGAAAGTGTTTGTGGGAAGTACTACCAATTGGGTATCAATAGACACCACACATCATATGACTTTTGTAAACAGTGAGATTCTAGAGTTCGAGAGAAAGGCTGCTACAAAGAAAGCGTTCGATTTTGAAGTCGTTACACGACGTTAGTGTTGTTCGACATCTGAGCTAAGAAAGGAGCAATCGCTCCTTTTTTTATTGCGATACCAAAAGTAACTCAACATCTCAAGTGAGGTGACTAGGAGGTCTCTGAATGAAGTACAAAAAGCGTCAGGCATACAAATACAACCTTCATTCCGAAGAACAGATTGAAACCGGTATTACCCTCGCGCAGCCTTTCGATAGTCCGTTTCTGAGTCTATCTAAGCAAGGTTTGCTGACGATTAAGAAAGGTTACTCATGGGATGGGGCGAGTGGCCCAGCGATTGATACCAAGAACATCCTCAAAGCGTCTTTGGTGCATGATGCGTTGTATCAGCTAATGAGGGAGGAAGTATTACCGCAAAGCAGTCGAGAGCAAGCGGATAGGCTTCTACGTCAAATATGTCTCGAACACGGCATGTCGAACTTTAGGGCGACGTACATCTACTACGGAGTAAGAGTATTTGGCGGATGTTTTTCCAAACCGGATCTGTTATCTGCCTGACGCGTATTTTTTATAAACTAACTGTTCATTTATACAGTGTTATTTTGTATGCTTCGAGTGTTTCAAAAGGAGTAATACATAATGACAATAAGATATGAAGAACATCCCCCAAGCCCACAAGAGTACTGTGAGATGCGTGTAAAAGCAGGCTTATCTCCAAAGTCTTTAAAAGCCGCAGAGATTGGCTTGCCGAACTCGCTTTATGGCGTATCCATCCGAGATGGTGAAGTGTTGATCGCAATGGGTCGAGTGGTTGGTGATGGCGCATGTAACTTTGAAATTGTGGATATCGCGGTCGATCCTAGCTATCAAGGAAAAGGCTTAGGAAGGAAAGTGATGGAATACATAGATGGCTACCTGTCGTCAGCAGCGCTAGAAGGCTCTTATGTTTCTATGATTGCGGATGAGCCAGTCTTCTATGAAAAACTTGGATACCGTTTAGTGGCACCAAAAAGTCAGGGGATGACAAAGAAGTTTAAACCACGCAAATAGAAGCCGCGCGATACCTAAGAGTAAACCGTCATTCTAGCGAGCTCCAGCGAGACTAAGAATCTATTATCAGCGCGCTGGGGTGTTTGTTTCTTCATCCTCTACAGAGTGCTTGGCAAGCAGGCTCTAGCGCGTGCATTCAATCACCTCGCTGTTCCTTTCCGTATCTATGCTAAACTCACGCCATCAGCTATATGAATGACTTCTCATTTGTTTACCTGAGGGCAGCAATCGGGCTGCCATAATCTTATTAAAGGCATAAAAATGAGCAAATTAAGTTCAGCTGAACGTAAAGCACGTGACAACGAACGTTTCTCCCAACGCGTGAGTGAGCGTCGTGAAAAAGGTGAAGATGTCGTTGCGTACGCATTGGCGAACAAAAAGGCTGTGAAGTTCCTGACTAAGTCAGAGAAGAAAGCTTTGAACGAACGCAAAGCGACGCTTCAAGAAGAACTTAAGCTGAAAGAGCAGGAAGAACTGCGCAGAATTGAACAGTCGTTTATTGTTGAAGAAGATAGCGAACAATAAACGCTTCTTTGCTAACGCCGTGTTGTGCGTAGCAGAGATTCAATAAAAAACGGGAGCCTCGGCTCCCGTTTTGCTTTCTTATTTATCGTTTAAGCCATCATTCGCTTAAGCGACGTTTTCCATCTGAGGGTAAAGCGGCTTTGCGGCCAATAGCTCTGGCTCAAAATCGTCTACGTTGATGGTGTCTAGGCGATGCTGTTCCGCTTCTCTTAGCAGATCTGCTTCTTCCTGAGTGATTACGCCTTGTTCTAGACCTTCTTGAGCAATCATATCCAAACGCATGAATGGACGGCGTTTGCCTTGCGCTTTACATATTTTGTCGAACACAGGCTCAGCTTGAAGGATCACAGACAGTGCCAACTCAATTTTACCTGCAGCGTTGTGTTCTGTTGGTTCTAGGTACTGACCACGACCAATACGTGAACGTGTTGCACTTGGCGTTTGTAGAATACGCGCCACTTTACTGTCTAGCTTATCGCTTGGTGCTTTGCGCACTCGGCCAAATGGCATGATCAATACACGCAGTGCACGACCAATCGCTTTGTTCGGGAAGTTTGCTAGGAACTCATCAATGGCAGCTTCGCTTTGTTTTAAGCTGTCTTGCAAGCCCCAATGTACCAATGGCAAATCTTCAACAGGGCGGCCATCCTGCTCGAAGCGTTTCAATGTTGCAGAGCTCAAGTATAGCTGACTTAAAATGTCACCAAGACGCGCAGACAGACGCTCTTTACGCTTCAACGAACCACCTAGTACTGCCATCGAGATATCCGATAGCAGAGCAAGGTTTGCGCTGTAACGGTTCAATTGTTGGTAGTAACGCTTGGTTGCGTCTTTGGTTGGTGACGTTGAGCCTAGACCATCACTTAGACCAAACCAGATGCTGCGAACTAGGTTACTCATGGTGAAGCTCACGTGACCCGCTAGTGCTTTGTCGAACTTCTCAACCGCATCGCCAGCGTCAGAGTAAGCGGCATTCATCTCTTCAAGAACGTAAGGGTGACAACGAATTGCGCCTTGACCGAAGATGATCATTGAACGAGTTAGGATGTTGGCACCTTCTACCGTTACCGCGATTGGTGCACCTTGGTAACCACGTGCTAGGAAGTTAGAAGGACCCATACAGATGCCTTTACCACCTACGATATCCATCGCGTCGATGATGCTTTGTTGGCCACGATGCGTACAGTGGTACTTCACGATAGCCGAGATAACAGAAGGTTTTTCACCTAGGTCGATACCTGCCACGGTTAGGTTGCTTGCTGCATCCATCACGTAGGCATTACCACCTAGACGAGCTAATGGTTCTTCTACGCCTTCCATGTGACCGATAGGTTGTTTGAACTGACGACGAATGCGTGAGTAAGCGCCTGTTGCCATCGCAGCGGTTTTGATGCCGCCCGTTGAGTTAGAAGGTAGCGTGATACCACGACCGACTGATAGACACTCAACCAGCATACGCCAGCCTTGACCAGCCATTTTCTCGCCACCGATGATGAAGTCCATTGGTACAAACACATCTTTTGCGCGAGTCGGACCATTTTGGAATGGTACGTTAAGTGGGAAATGACGGTTACCAATCTCAACACCTTTAAGGTTTGTTGGGATTAGGGCACAAGTGATACCAAGATCTTCTTGATCGCCAAGCAGACCTTCAGGGTCACGCAGTTTAAAGGCTAGGCCAAGTACCGTCGCGACAGGTGCCAGTGTGATGTAACGTTTATTCCAAGTTAGGCGCATGCCTAAGACTTCTTCGCCTTCCCATTCACCTTTACATACCACACCGAAATCTGGAATAGAGCCAGCATCGGAACCTGCTTCTGGGCTAGTCAGTGCAAAACATGGGATCTCTTTACCTTCAGCCAAGCGAGGTAAGTAATGATTTTTCTGCTCTTCTGTACCGTAGTGCTGCAGGAGTTCACCAGGACCTAATGAGTTCGGTACGCCAACGGTAGAAGACAGCACGCCAGAAACGCCAGTCAGTTTTTGCAGTACCAAAGATTGCGCGTATGCAGAGAATTCCAGACCACCGTATTTCTTTTTGATGATCATGGCGAAGAACTTGTTGTCTTTCAGGTATTGCCATACTTCTGGTGGCAAATCTGCAAGCTCGTGAGTGACTTGGTAGTCGTTCACCATGGCACACACTTCGTTAACTGGGCCATCTAGGAATGCACGCTCTTCTTTGCTCAGCTTAGGCGCTTTGATTGCGTGAAGCTTTTCCCATTCAGGTTTGCCTTTGAATAGCTCCGCTTCCCACCAGACCGTACCAGCGTCCAATGCTTCTTTCTCGGTCTGAGACATAGCAGGTAGGACTTTCTTAAACATCACGAGCGCTTTGCGACTGATCAGTGATTGGCGAATGCCCGACACGGCGAATACCGCAACGGCAAGTACATAAAGTGCCCAGCCAATAACACCAACTGAGCCTGCGATCGTCAGTGCTAGCATGGCAGCAGTTAGCAGACTGACGGATTTCACGAGAGACATTCTGTGGTAGAGCGTTATGCCTAACACAACTGTCATCGCTACGATTGAGAGCAAGATGTCCATATGTTTTTTCCTTTTCAGACTTTATTAATGTTGTACGTCTGTATTTTGGTAAGAGGTCTAACCAGTTCTCATAAGTGTAATCAAAATATTAATAAAATGTAAAACCTAAGATTGGGTAAAAAGTGATCTATGTAGAGTTAAAATTCTAAAGTTGGGAGTTGAGTGATGATTTCGTAAGCAAGTTAACAAGTTTATTACCGCGATGAATCCAAATCTGTTGGTTCACTATCGACACTAATTCTCGTTTGTGGGTAAACTCAGAGTAATGAAATGTCCGGTGCGAGATTCGCATCAGAACAATTTGCCAAGCGAGAGCCTCAACCTCACTGCTGTGGCCGAAATAATAAAGAGAACGTCTTATGTACCAAGATCTGATTAGAAGTGAATTAAACGAAGCTGCTGAAGTTCTGAATAAGTTTTTAAGTGATGACCACAACATCGCGCAAATCGAAGCGGCAGCAAAAATGATTGCTGACTCATTCAAGCAAGATGGTAAAGTGTTGTCATGCGGTAACGGTGGTTCTCACTGTGACTCTATGCACTTTGCAGAAGAGCTAACAGGTCGTTACCGTGAAAACCGTCCAGGTTACGCTGGTATTGCTATTTCAGATCCAAGCCACCTATCTTGCGTTAGTAACGACTTTGGCTACGATTTTGTATTCTCTCGTTACGTTGAAGCAGTAGGCCGCAAAGGCGATGTTCTGTTTGGTTTGTCGACGTCAGGCAACTCAGGCAACATCCTAAAAGCGATTGAAGCCGCGCAAGCGAAAGGCATGAAGACAATTGCGCTGACCGGTAAAGATGGCGGCAAAATGGCTGGCCTAGCGGACATCGAGATTCGCGTACCACACTTTGGTTACGCAGACCGCATTCAGGAAGTACACATTAAGATTATTCACATCATCATTCAGTTGATTGAAAAAGAGATGGAATAAGCTTTTCAGCTTGGCCTCGTTTGGGCTTAGTGGTGTTTTAAGGTAAGGAGTTCGTTTAACCATGTGTGAATTGCTCGGCATGAGCGCAAATGTTCCAACCGATATTTGTTTCAGTTTTACTGGATTGATGCAGCGCGGTGGTCGCACTGGACCGCATCGTGATGGCTGGGGAATTACTTTCTATGAAGGAAAGGGTTTCCGAACATTCAAAGATCCAAACCCTAGTTGTGATTCTCAGATCGCTGAGTTGGTGCAGAACTACCCGATAAAAAGTCGTGCGGTGGTTAGCCACATTCGCCAAGCAAACCGAGGCGGAGTGAACTTAGAGAACACGCACCCATTTACGCGTGAGCTGTGGGGACGCTACTGGACTTTTGCACACAATGGTCAGCTGAGTGACTACCAAGATTTGTATACGGGTCGTCACCGTCCGGTGGGAGAAACCGACAGCGAAATGGCTTTCTGTTGGTTGCTCAAACAGATGGAAGATAAATACCCTGAGCCACCTCAGGATATGGAATCGGTCTTTACTTATGTTGCTCAGTGTTGCGATAAGTTGAGAGACAAGGGCGTGTTTAACATGCTGCTCAGTGACGGTGAGTTTGTGATGACTTACTGTACCAACCATCTGTATTGGATTACGCGTCGCGCACCATTTGGCAAAGCGGCTCTATTGGATGAAGATGTCGAAATCAACTTCCAAGAAGAGACCACGCCAAATGATGTGGTTTCTGTGATTGCGACTCAGCCATTAACGGGCAATGAGGCATGGCAACGAATGAAACCGGGTGAGTTTGGTTTATTCCATGTCGGTGAATTGGTGTTGAATAATGCCAAGGCTCTGGAGGATGTACCCTTTGCCGCGCCGAAGCCGGGTAACCAAGCACCGACCGAACCGTTGAAGTGATGGTTTTCTCGCAGTATAGCATTCGAATAAAACAAAAGGCAGCCTGATGGCTGCCTTTTTGCGTTTGGTGTTTGGAATTGAGAACTATTCGTCGGCGTAGCCGTGTTCACCAAGCTCGAAACCATCAAGATACGCTTTACCATCTCTCATCGTTAGCCTTTCATCCGCTAACCACTTAGTTACCATTGGGTAGATCTTGTGTTCTTGAGTCTGCACGCGTGCAGCGAGTGCATCGGTATCGTCGTCTTCAAATACGGGTACTTTGGCTTGTAGTACCACAGGGCCGCCGTCTAACTCTTCTGTGACAAAGTGTACGCTGGTGCCGTGTTCTTTGTCGCCAGCATCAATAGCGCCCTGGTGGGTGTGTAGCCCCGGATACTTAGGCAAAAGGGAAGGGTGGATGTTGATCATTTTACCCAGGTAGTGGGAAACAAACGCGCCACTGAGAATACGCATGTAACCTGCAAGTACAATCACGTCCGGTTGGTATTCATCGATTTGTTTCATCAGTTCAGCATCAAAGTCTTCACGGGATTCGAATGCTTTTGGATCGACAAAATGCCCATTCACATCAAACTGTTTTGCGCGCTCTAAACCATAAGCGTCAGCTTTGTTGGAGAACACCGCTGCGACTTGTGCATTTGGCATACTGTCTTCGCAAGCTTCCAAGATGGCTTGAAGGTTACTGCCGTTACCCGAAATGAGGACCACTATGTTTTTCATGATGTTGAGACTGCCTTGCTATTGTAGGTTTGAAGTGCGTATCCGCTAAATTACCTACTATTAGAATGGTTTTCGATGTTCCAGATAGCAGAATGAGGACTATATCCCCAAATGACTTCATTAGGCTGGATTCAGAGCTTTGTCACCAATTCTAGTTCAAGGAAAACAACGTAGTGGAATAGTAAGCTCTTTCCAAGTTGTTTGACGATGAAATCGTATTGGTGACATGCTCCCGAAGGGCGAGTTGTATTGGCTTGTATACTTTGTTAACGATTTTTGATTTAGAACCACTAGATCTTCAAATCGTTGTCGCGCCTACAAACCAATCCATTCTCGCTGAACCAGCATTTAGAAGTTATTTGGGGATAACATCCTCATTCTTTTTATTTTTTGAGCTTGATTCGCAAGTTATTGGATTTCAACTTGCTCTTCGTTTGCTTCTGCTTGAGCGATTTCACCAATCACCCATGCGTTTTCGCCTTCTTCTTTAAGAAGAGCAACCGCTGCGTCTGCTTGGTCTTTTGGAAGAGCAACGACTAGGCCAACACCACAGTTGAACGTACGGTACATTTCGTGTGTTTCAACGTTGCCTTTCTCTTGTAACCATTTGAAGATGATTGGCCATTCCCAGCTACTACCATCGATAACGGCTTTTGTGCCTTCAGGCAGTACGCGTGGGATGTTTTCCCAGAAACCACCACCCGTGATGTGAGAAATCGCGTGGATGTCGTGCTTCTCAATCATCTTAAGTGCTGATTTGATGTAAATCTTAGTTGGTTCTAGTAGGTGCTCACCGATAGTACGACCTGCTAGCTCTTCGTTTTTATCTGCGCCAGAAACTTCTAGGATCTTACGGATAAGAGAGTAACCGTTTGAGTGTGGACCGCTTGAGCCAACAGCGATTAGTGCGTCGCCTGCTGCCACTTTCGTGCCGTCAATCACGTCTTCTTTTTCTACTACGCCAACACAGAATCCAGCAACGTCGTAGTCTTCGCCTTCGTACATGCCCGGCATCTCAGCAGTTTCACCACCGATTAGTGCACAGCCTGCTTGAACACAGCCATCAGCAATACCAGAAACCACGTCTGCCGCGGTATCTACGTCTAGCTTGCCTGTTGCATAGTAGTCTAGGAAGAATAGAGGCTCTGCACCTTGCACGATGAGGTCGTTTACACACATCGCCACTAGGTCTACGCCGATAGTGTCGTGCTTGTTCATATCCAGCGCTAGGCGAAGTTTTGTACCTACACCGTCAGTACCAGAAACCAGTACAGGTTGTTTGTATTTTGTCGGCAATTCACACAATGCGCCAAAACCGCCGATACCACCCATCACTTCAGGGCGACGAGTACGCTTAACCGCACCTTTAATACGATCTACAAGCGCGTTGCCTGCATCAATATCTACACCAGCGTCTTTATAGCTAAGAGAAGAGTTGTTACCACTCACAGGGAAGTCCTCGGTTTTTAAGTTGGATATGAAAACGGCGCTATTCTACCAGTGGTTAAATACAGATAGCAAACGTTTGCGTCGGTTTTTTTCTTTAGTGATCTATCCTGATATCCCTGCAAAAATCATGTATAATCTGAAGGTTTGTTTAAATATTGCCAATAAAGCCGGAGATGGAAATGAAAGTTGTTGAAGTTAAACACCCTCTAGTGAAACACAAAATCGGTCTAATGCGAGAAGGTGACATCAGCACGAAGCGTTTTCGTGAGTTAGCGACAGAAGTCGGTAGCCTACTTACTTACGAAGCGACTGCAGACTTTGAAACAGAGAAAGTAACCATTGAAGGTTGGAATGGTCCTGTAGAAGTTGACCAAATCAAGGGTAAGAAAGTAACAGTAGTGCCAATCCTGCGTGCAGGTCTAGGTATGATGGATGGCGTTCTTGAGCACATGCCAAGCGCACGTATCAGTGTTGTAGGTATCTACCGTGATGAAGAAACACTTGAGCCAGTGCCATACTTCAACAAGCTTGCTTCAAACATCGATGAGCGTATCGCCCTAGTTGTTGACCCAATGCTTGCAACAGGTGGCTCTATGATCGCAACAATCGATCTTCTAAAAGAGAAAGGTTGTCAGGCAATCAAGATTCTTGTTCTTGTAGCGGCTCCTGAAGGTATCGAAGCGCTAGAAAAAGCGCACCCAGATGTTGAGCTATACACAGCGGCAATCGATGAGAAGCTAAACGACAAAGGTTATATTGTTCCTGGTCTTGGTGACGCAGGTGACAAGATCTTCGGTACTCAATAAGCATTATTGTTTTACTGAATTTCAAAAAATAAAGGCTTGGTGAAAACCAAGCCTTTTTTTGTCTCTGCTATTTAGAAGCTAGCAAGCTAGATACGAGAGCAGTAGGGGCGACTTAAATCAATCAAGCCGCACAATACTTACTTCGCGTTGTCTTCTTCCATCTGTGCATTATCTACTACGTGGTTTTCACCAAGGTCGTGTGGCAGCACTAGGTTAAGAATGATTGCCACGATACCACACAGGCTCACACCTTGTAGGCTGAACTCACCAATACCGAAAGCCATACCACCGATACCAAACACTAGCGTTACCGCAACGATTACTAGGTTACGTGATTTGTGTAGATCAACGTTATTTTTAATCAGTGTGTTTAGACCAACTGTTGCGATAGAACCAAACAGTAGAATCATGATACCGCCCATTACCGGGACTGGAATGGTTTGTAGTATTGCACCCAGTTTACCCACGAGTGCAAGTACGATGGCAGTGACCGCTGCCCATGTCATGATTACAGGGTTGAACGCTTTCGTTAGCATTACCGCACCTGTTACTTCGCTGTAAGTGGTGTTTGGTGGCGCGCCAACCATAGAAGCTGCAATTGTTGCCACCCCGTCACCGGCGATAGTGCGGTGCAGACCTGGTTTCTTCAGGTAGTTTTTGCCCGTTACGTTTGAAATGGCAAGCATGTCACCCACGTGTTCAACCGCCGGGGCAATCGCTACTGGGATCATGAACAAGATGGCGTTGATGTTGAACTCTGGTGCGGTGAAGTTTGGCATTGCTAGCCAAGCCGCTTGAGCAACCGGTGTGAAATCAACCACTCCGTAGAACAGGGATACTGTGTAGCCTGCCAAAATACCGCCGACGATAGGAACCAGCTTTAGGAAGCCTTTCGCGAACACGCTTAGTGTAATGGTCGTTAAAAGTGATACCGCTGAGATGATCACCGCAGCATCGCCATTCACTAATTGAATCGCGCCGTCACCCGATTTACCTACTGCCATGTTGACCGCGGTAGGAGCGAGGCCAAGACCTATCACCATGATCACTGGGCCGACAACTACAGGAGGCAGAATTTTATGAATAAAGCCAACGCCGCGTACTTTGATCATCGCACCAAGACCAACGTATACCAAACCGGCAGCCATCAAGCCACCCATGGTTGCACCGATACCCCAAGTTTGGATACCGAACATAATAGGAGCAATAAACGCAAAAGAAGAGGCAAGGAAGATAGGGACAGAACGTTTAGTAATCAGTTGGAAAAGAAGAGTACCGACACCAGCACCAAACAGAGCAACGTTTGGGTCTAGGCCAGTAAGAAGTGGTACCAGCACGAGAGCACCAAAAGCGACAAAGAGCATCTGAGCGCCTTGTAACGCGTTTTTCATAATTATTTCCTATTCAGAGATCAGAGATACGCAGACAAATCCGGCGAATATTATCATCTGGCAATCGATTGCAATGTTGCCTAGATCAAACTTTTGTATGGATTTATAACAGAGACGAATAGTTTGTTTCCATGGTGGGTTTTAACTTGGTCAGAATACAGACAATTCACTCAGTACTCTTCTTGCTCACCGTTTGATAGTTGCTTATGATGCGTGTTCTTGTACAGAGGATTATGAAAACTATGCGCTATTTAGCTCTCTTATTGATAGGTTGGTTGTCTCTGCCAGTTTATGCATTAACTCAGGTGGATATCTATCGTGCCGAAGTGGCGATCGACAGTGAGCAAAAAGACGGCGAAGAACTCGCCCGTCAACAAGGTATGCAAGATGTGATTGTGCGTGCAACAGGCAGCGAATCTTCCCTTAGCAACCCAGTAATTAAGAAAGCAGTGGGTTCAAGTTCTCGCTATATTTCTCAACTTGGTTACGGCCAACTTGATGGTCAAAGCAGTTTGAAGATGCTGTTCAATAGTGGCCAAATCCGCTCATTGTTGACGCAAGCACAGTTGCCAACGTGGTCAGCAAGTCGTGCCAACATTCTTGTTTGGTTAGTGGAAGAACAAGGTTACGACCGTACTATCACTTGGGAGCATTCTGATTCTTCAAGTGTTGCAGCGTTGCGTGATGCGGCACAGTCACGAGGCTTACCTATCACGATGCCTGTGGGCGACTTTGATGATGTTACCGGTGTGAACGTGTCTGATTTGTGGGGCGGCTTTGTAGACCCAATCAGCCAAGCAAGCCAACGTTACCCTGTAGATGCCGTTTTGGTTGTACGCGTACAAGGTGACAAGATCCGTTGGACTTTGTATGACCAAGCGCCAACGCAATTGTCTGAGTCGAAGCAGTCGCCACGTAGTGGTTCTGCATCTGGTGCGAATGCTATTCCGGCGATGATTGGTGGTATCGCTGATTATTATGCGAAGAAAAGTGCGGTTGTTGTCTCGAGCAAGTCTTCAGAAGAGATCGATGTAAAAGTCGTTGATGTTGAATCAGCAATGGATTTCTTCAACCTAGAGGATTCCCTAACTAAGCTAAACTCAGTGGCGAGCACCGAGATCAAGCGTGTGCAAGGCAATGCTGTGACATTAACTATTCACCTCCTTGCTTCTCAACAAGCGTTTGAACAAGAAGCTTCCTCTATTCGTCCACTGGAAGTCACCGAAGATCCAATGGCGGGTTTAGAACCGGCGCCGGTACAACTTCCAGAAGCGCCTGCTCAACCAACGCAACTTCCTGCTGATACAGAGCAAGGCCAAGCTACAGAGAGTGGTGCTGTGGTTCAAGAGCTGACGGCAGAGCAGAGCGCAGTAGAAGCGAAACAGCCTGTTGTTGCTCAGCCAGCTCCAGAGCAATATGACCTTATTTACAAGTGGAAAGCTCCGGTTCGTGCTCAAGTTGAGCCAGAGCTAGATGCGGATTCTGAAATCGCCCCTGTGCTAGAAAAAGATACGGTAGAAAATCCAGAAGATGTTGGTTAATCGACGGTCTTGATTGGGTTTTCAAACAAATAAAAAGAGTCGCGTAGTGCGACTCTTTTTATTTTTTGATTTTGAAACTTCACGAGACTACTTGTTGAATTTGGCTTTCTCTTCCTTTTCAACTTGAGAAAGGCGTTTCAATTTCAACCCTAGCTCTTTACCTCTCGCTCGTGCAAACAAGATGTTACCCAAGAAGCCCAGTGAGGTGAGTAGTAACTCGACAACGGCAAGCCAGCGTTCGCCATCATCGACGTATAAAATCGTCAAACCGTGTAAGAAGTAAAGCATCAGCACAAAGTTTGCCCACGCGTGGGTGTATGGCTTACCTGCTAAAATTCCCGGTAATGGGAGCAGTAACGGAACACACCAAGCAATGGCTAATGTGGTACTACTCAGGTGTGGGTGAGGCGATAAGGCCAGTTGCCAAATGGCGACCCAAGCCAGTAGCGCTAAATTGCCAAACAACGCCATATAACGATAGGTTTGAGTTTGCTTGCTGAGAGGTGGTTGGTCGATAGAGTCAGTCATCGATTTACTTATCCTTGAGCTTACTGACTGCCTTTCAGCTTTTGTGCTGTCGCTGCCAGTCGTTTTCCTAATTGCTGTGCGAGACGAATCTCTTCTGCCGTAAGACTTGGTTCTTGTCCTACACTGCTTGCGCCGTATGGTGTGCCACCTGATTGGGTGGTATGCAGTTCTGGCTCTGAATAGGGGATTCCCAACACCATCATGCCGTGATGCAGCAGTGGTGTCATCATGCTCTGTAACGTGGTTTCTTGGCCACCATGCATAGAAGATGATGAGGTAAACACACAAGCGGGTTTATCGATAAGGACACCGTTTACCCACAAAGGTGTGGTTTGATCCCAAAAGTGTTTGAGTGGTGCGGCCATGTTGCCAAACCAAACTGGGCTGCCAAACGCAAGACCATCGCACTTTTTCAACTCTTCTAGAGTAACAATTGGATCAGAAGGAGGCTGTGAGTGAGGTGACAATTCTTCAACTGTACGCAAAATCGCTTCACAATGAGGAGTCGACTCGACTCCCCTTGCTATCTGTCTTGCCAGCTGTTTTGTAGAGCCATGACGGCTGAAATACAAAATGAGAACCTGGCAATCCATTTATAGAATGTCCAATACTTGCTCTGGCGGGCGACCAATTTTTGCTTTGCCGTTTGCAACAACAACAGGGCGCTCAAAAAGCTTTGGATTTTTTTCCATTGCTTCGAACAGTTGCTCGTCTGTCACTGACGCTTCACCTAGAGCAAGCTCTTTGTAGATGTCTTCTTTAGTACGCATCATTTCGCGAACTGAAGAGAATCCAAGTTGAGCGTAAAGTGCTTTGAGTTGCTCCACGTTAAGCGGCGTATCTAAGTATTTAACCACTTCGGGTGTCACACCATTTTGCTCTAGTAGTTCCAGTGTTTGACGGCTCTTTGAGCAACGAGGGTTGTGATAAATCACGACTGACATGGTTTTCTCCATTTCGTTATTGTAATGCCATGAATCGATCTCTTTGGATCATTAACTGGTCGATACGAGCGTCGTATCGTGCTTGTTTCAAGCTGCCCAGATCTGCAATTTTACTTGCTTCAGAATAATATTGAATGGCTTTATTCCATCCTGCTCGCAGCGCTAAAATTTCCGCGCGAGCGGCGAGTTCTTCGTCATTGCGACCCAGTGCGTGGTTACCTTTTGATAGAAGGTGCCAACCATTAGTGTCTTCTGGGTTATCGTGCGTGTAACGTTGAAGAATACGTACGGCTTCTTCATTCTTATTCGCTTCCAACAAAGCGTTGGCATAGTTGATGGTCAGCACTTTGTTTTGTGGATTGCGCTTTAAGGCTCGACTTAGCATATCTACGGCTTTTTGCGGCTGTTTCTGCTCGATGTACAGATCTGTCATGGCATCAAGATAAAATGGATTCGCTGGGTCTTGTTGAAGCAGTTTTTTCAACAACGGTTCAGCCTTATCGAGACGCTTATTATCTAAATGCACCAGCGCGCGACCGTAATCAAAAGACGGGACAATTTCTGGTGACGCTTTTTTCTGTGTTCGTTCAAACCACCCCATCGCTGCTTGTCCATCAATGCCTGCATAGCGGGCTACAATGCGAGCGCGTGTCAGGTGGTAATCGATAGATGGTTGAATTCGCAATGGTGGATACGCTCTAGCACGTGCTCGGCTGTCGGTAATACGATCTTCTGGTAATGGGTGAGTCAAAAGCATTGGGGGTGGCTTACTTGCGTAACGGTATTCGTCCGCAAGACGACCAAAAAAACGAGGCATTGCTTGAGCTTCAAACCCAGCTTTTGCCAAGGTCGCAATACCAAAACGGTCTGCTTCTTTCTCGTTGGAGCGAGTGTAGTTGATTTGGCTCTGCATATTACCAGCTGTTGCCGCCGTCACTGCTGCCATCCCCGCTTCTGGAGAGGCAATAGCAAGCAACAGCGCACCAGCTAGTGCCGCCATTGTTGCTGGCGAACGGCGCGCTTGTTCTTCCATGCTTCGTGCAAGGTGACGCTGTGTAACGTGGGCAATTTCGTGCGCTACAACAGAGGCAAGTTCACTTTCAGTACGAGCGTGCAAAAACAGACCCGAGTGCAGGGCAACGTAACCACCAAAGAAGGCAAATGCATTGATGTTGCGGTCACGGATCATAAAGAAGTGGAACGGAGTTTTTACGTCATTCGCATTGGCAACCAAACGGTGTCCAAGTGTGTCAATGTATTCATTGATGACGGGGTCGCTAACAATAGGACTGCTGGCTCTGAGCATACGCATGTAGGCGTCACCGTAAATCAACTCCTGATCTATCGTCAGAGTGCCTCCAGCTGCGGTGCCAATATCAGGGAGATCAAGGCTATTGGCGTAAATAGGCGTTGGTGTACTCAATGCAGCAGCAAGGCATAAACAAACTAGCGAGCGAGTGCGTTTTAACATACGGTTTAAAGATTCTCCAAAATACCGAGTCTGTGCTTGAGAGATGAATTCCTTTCAACGTCAGCACAGGCTTTATGGTCATCCGTGTCGGATGAATATGCTAGCTATAAGACCGAAAATAAACGAATTGGTTTCGTCAATTGTCATACACATAACTTCAAATTGTTAATTTAGAAGTCTTTGTCGTCTACGCTTAAATCACTAGCACCAGCTCAAAAAGCCGTTACAATACAACCCTATCATAGTTGCAGAGCAATACAATGGAATCCATGTTACTTGATTTGCGTGATCAACGCTGCCCTATGGCACTGTTACTTGCTAAGCGTCACGCAGCTGAAGTGTTTCAAGGAGAAACATCGCAGTTTCAACAGCTTGTTATTCAAGTTGTAGACAAGAGCTCTAAACAAGACATTGTGAAGTATTTGCAAAATCAAGGCTATACAGTGGATTGCGAATCCACGTCAGAACACTTCATTTTGACAGTCTTCAATAAGGAATCATCATAAGATGCTTGAGATGGTAAGTCGTTGGTATAAGCGACGCTTTTCAGACCCACACGCCGTGAGCCTCGTAGCGATCTTGCTGTTCGGCTTTATCACCATTTATTTCTTCGGGCATTTGATTGCACCGTTGTTAGTTGCCATCGTTCTCGCATATTTACTCGAGTGGCCAGTGACGCAAATGTGTCGCTTGGGGATTCCACGTACTTTTTCTGTCATTACGGTGATTTTGATTTTCATTGGCTTGATGCTGATTGCGGTGTTTGGTTTAGTGCCAACCATCTGGACTCAGGTCGGCAACCTAATCAACGACATTCCGAACATGTATGCTGGTCTGCAAAAGTTCATTGCTACTTTACCACAGCGTTATCCAGAACTGGCGAACTTACAAATCGTGGAAACCTTGGTAACCAATGCGAAAAACCAAGCAATAGGCTTAGGGGAAAGCGTGGTGAAAGGTTCGTTGGCGTCACTCGTCAGTTTGGCTACGTTAGCGGTTTATCTGATTCTTGTTCCTCTGTTGGTGTTCTTTCTACTGAAAGACAAAGAAGAAATGCTACGCATGGCAAGCGGTATTCTGCCTAAAAACCGTAAGTTGGCGAACAAAGTTTGGCATGAGATGAACGAGCAGATCTCGAATTACATTCGCGGTAAAGTGCTTGAAATTCTTATCGTTGGTGGTGTGAGCTACGTAACCTTCGCGATTCTTGATTTACGTTACTCAGCGCTGCTTGCGGTTGCCGTGGGCTTATCCGTTCTGATCCCCTACATCGGCGCGGCAGCGGTGACAGTACCTGTGGCGATTGTTGGTTTGTTCCAATGGGGCTTATCGCCTCAGTTTTACTGGTTACTTGTTGCTTACGGTATTATTCAAGCACTAGATGGCAACGTATTAGTACCAGTATTGTTTTCAGAGGCAGTCAACCTTCACCCAGTGGCTATCATTGTCGCAGTATTGGTGTTTGGTGGATTGTGGGGCTTCTGGGGCGTATTCTTTGCTATTCCATTGGCGACGTTGGTGAAAGCAGTATGGAACGCGCTGCCAAGCTCGGAAGAAGCCGAACCGATACAAGAATAGAAACCGATTTCAATAAAAAGCCCAGCGATTGCTGGGCTTTTTGGTATTTGGATGAAAGCTAAGCTTACGCGTTTTCTTTCAAGTAGTTCACAACCACTTCGTGGTGATCTTTGGTTTTGAACTTGTTGAACACGTGCTCAATCACGCCTTCTTCGTTGATTAGGAAGCTGATGCGGTGAAGGCCATCGTACACTTTACCCATGAATTTCTTCTCACCCCAAACGCCGAATTGGTCTGCAACTGCATGGTCTTCGTCTGAAAGTAGCGTGAAGTTTAGCTCATCACGCTCGATGAATTTACCAAGGCGTTTTACTGGGTCGATACTTACGCCTAAAACGACAACGTTGTGTTCATCTAGCGCTGCTTTTACATCACGCAGACCTTTTGCCTGGGTCGTACAACCCGGCGTCATCGCCTTAGGGTAGAAGTAAAACAGAACTTTTTTACCTTTAAAATCACCTAAAGAAACGGTGTTGCCATCTTGGTCGAGCAAAGAGAAGGCTGGCGCTGGCGAGCCTGCTGTCAGCGTATTCATTATTATTTCCTTTACTTATAGTGTGTTTTTAATGAAATTCAGAGAACCTTGTACGTTGAGCGTATGACAAAGTTCATCGAATTCTTCTTGCAGTTGCATCAGGTTACAGTCTGCACTCACTGATGCAGTGATTGCGATGTGGAATTGATCCGCATCGAGCTGAATTTTTGATTTACTGATGGTTTGCGCACTAAGAGAATGTAGGCCAATCTGTTTATCAGCGAAGAACTGAGTGAATTTTTCAGTAAGACCGATGCGGTCCTCAGATTCAATAAACACTTCCATGGTGTAGCTGTTGTCGAGCAACTCGTGCGCCGACGTTCGCTTCATGATGGTAATAAGGTCATGTTCTTGCCCAAGCAGTGGCAATTGTGTCTCAACACGGGTGACATTACTGGCATTCCCAGTAAGTAGCATAATGAGGGTAAATTCATTACCAAAGATAGCGATACGGCTATCGACAATGTTACAGCCAGCAAGAGTGACGAGCCTAACCACTTGGTTACATATGCCCGGACGATCCGTTCCAACCGCTGTAAGTACCAGATGTTGCTTCATAAATGAGCTTCTTGTCCTTTCTTTCAATAGAGAGATGTTAGCACAGATACAATAGAGAAATGTCGAGTCAGTTCTTTTTTTAAACTCATGGAAACGCTTTGTTGATTATGTGAACACTTTGGTTGTTGAGCACTCTATTAATTCACTCAGTGCTGACTTGAGCTTAAAGGTGAAAGAGTATATTCCGCGGCTAATTTAAGATGGCAAGCTTAGTTGGGTAATGGCTTGCCACAAGACAATACGATTATCAGAATGGCTGGAATTGAGAACAAAATTCACAATTTAGTTGCGAGACCTCTAACAACTGGTAATTATTCATTCATTTGTACTTTGTAAGCGAGTTTACGCTCTTGTGTTTGTCAATCGCATTACAGTACCATGCAGAAAGAGTAAATTGAGGGAGATAAACATGTTTTCAGGAAGTATCGTAGCGCTGATTACACCATTTAAGCCAGATGGTGAAGTAGACTTTGATGGTCTGCAAAAGCTTGTTGAGTACCATGTAGAAGCAGGTACCGACGGTATTGTGGCAGTAGGCACGACAGGTGAGTCTGCGACTCTGACCATTGAAGAGCATGTAAAGGTCGTTAATAAAATCGTTGAGTTTGCGGACGGTCGTATCCCAGTGATTGCTGGTACGGGCGCAAATGCAACCCACGAAGCAGTTACGTTTAGCAAATTATTAGCGGATTCTGGTATCTCTGGTTACCTGAGTGTGACGCCTTACTACAACAAACCAACACAAGAAGGTTTGTTCCAACATTACAAAGCTATTGCTGAAGCGAGTGATGTACCTCTAATTTTGTACAATGTACCAGGTCGTACTGCAGTAGATTTATTGCCTGAGACAGTGGCACGTTTGTCAAAGCTTGATAATATCGTGGCATTAAAAGACGCAACCGGTGATTTAAGCCGAATTGCACTTCACCGTGAACTTTGTGGCGAAGATTTTATCTTACTAAGTGGTGATGATGCGACTGGCCTAGAATTTGTTAAACTTGGCGGTCACGGCGTTATCTCGGTAACGAACAATATTGCGGCTAAAGACATGGCTGACATGTTCCATTTGGCAAGTGAAGATAAGTACGAAGAAGCAGAAGTTATCAACCAACGTTTGATGACACTGCACAAAAATCTGTTCGTTGAATCAAGCCCAATCCCAGTAAAATGGGCAGCACATAAGCTTGGTTTGATTGAAGAAGGTGGTTTACGTCTTCCTCTTGTCGAGCTTTCTGAAAAATCTCAGCCAGTTGTGGAACAAGCGTTAACAGACGCCCGCATTTATTAAGATTGAGTGACTAGGATTGAAGTTCATGCTGGGGGCAAGTACGCCCTCAGTGTTTTAGGAGTATAAATGAAGCTTTCAAGCCAGTTAGTGTTAAGCTCACTAGCTGTATTCGTATTGACTGCCTGTTCAGGCGGTGCCAACCAACGTCGTCAAGCAAAAGACGACTTCGAGTATTTGAACACCCCATCTCTGGAAGAGTGGAGTGTACCCGCAGGTGCTGTTCTTCAGTTTTACCCTAACTACCGCATTCCTCAAGGAAACTACAGCGGTGGTATTGGTAAAAACGTGGATATTCGCCCACCTCAACAAGTACTGGAACTGATTCCTGGCGCTCGTCTTGACCGTAGCAGCGACGGTGAAGTGACACTATGGCTGCTTCGCAAGGATGAATTGGATAAAGTTTGGCGAACGGTTCAAGAGATGGTTTCTGAGAACAAGATTCCTGTAGAAAGCCAAACTGACAACCGCATTGAAACCGGTTGGGTCACTTGGAACTCACCAGACGAAGAGATGGAAATCGGTAGCCGATACGAAATCACTCGTGGTGAGATGAATGGTCGTCATGGCTTTAAGGTTAGCTTGATTGACTGGCGCGAAGGCAACCAAGTGAAAGAAGTGACACGTACTAACCGTGAGCGTTACAACGTGTTTATGACTAACTTGGTAACGGCGCGTTACGATCAACACGTTCGTGAAGAAGCACAGCGTAAAGCGCAAGAGCTTGTTAAGCACATTCCTATCACCATGGGTAAAGACCGCAGCGGTTTACCAGTGATCATTGCTCGTGCTCAATACAATGTCGTGTGGAACCGTCTACCAGATGTTCTGCCTAAGATGGGATTTACGATAGAAGAACGTAGCCAATCTCAAGGTACAGTGACCGCGAAGTACGCATCTCCAGATGATGAATTCTGGAATGACATCGGTGTGAAACCGGTTGATCTAGCGCCAGGTAAGTACACATTCCTACTGGGTGATTTGGGTAACCGTACTTCTCTTAACATTACCGACTCTTCTGGTAAGCCAGTAGAAGAAGAATTTTTGAAATCACTTGCGCCAGTATTGGCAGCGGTTGTGAAAGACTAGCCACTGCTAAGTGCCATTGGCTTCAAGACAGATCAAAAAAGGGACCTCAGTGGTCCCTTTTTTGATCTTCTGAATACGATGCCTTGGTCTAATGTTAAGTCAACGATTTTGAGTGAAAGAGCACTCTTAAATTAACGAGGTTCGTCTTTCTTCTTTTGGCCTTCATCATCGTAGCGTTCTTTATCTAGCTCATTCAGTCTGTCTAAATCGTTTTTACGACCTTTATCCATCTGACCAAACTTCATCTTAGCAGTGTACTTAAGCGCAGCAATATTACCGACTACGATGCTTAGCACTATGATGATAATGACCCAAGGGTTGGTTAGTAGTTCTATCATAGGGCCTCCGGTGGCGTGATATTTTGAATGAATCGTTCTACGACGTTATCCAAATTATTCAGTATGACTTCAATCCCTGCAATGCTATCGAGCTGATTTTGCTGCGTCAGCTGAGTTTTAAGCAGCGCAGGCGTTAGGTGCGCGAGGCACTGTTGTCCGACTACTTTATGGCTGATGTGCCAAGGTTCGATAGCGACACCACCTAAGTCTTGTTGATAAGGAAAGAAAAAGCCAAACGAGCCAAGGTTAGCGGCTAACCATTGATAGAATGCACGCTGGTGGCCATCAAGGTATTCCCAAGGCTCTAATTGAAGCGTGGTGTCTTGTGGCAATAAGTTACGAGCATAAACGTCAAAGTCACAGCCCCAGTGATGACGACTGCCACCGGGCAGAGCTGACCAACGCAGAATCGCCATGAGCTTTTCTTCGTCGCTTAACTCTGCTTTGTTAAGAGGCTGGGAATTCGAGTCAAGAATTGGCAATTCACCAGAAAACTTACCGTTCCAAATGGCTTTTTGGCGATGAAAATCACGAAAGCCGCTGGCAATTTCCATCTTAAAGCCCGCTTCGGTTGCCGCTTCAATCATCTTAAGCAAATCGTCAGCCACTTCAGGATGAAGCATGAAAGCCTTTTGCCCGACTAAGGTGGATTGCAGATGCGAATCGGTGATTCCGGTAAGTTGCTCTGGTGTCATGGTGTTCTCGTTAAATGCGTTGTCGTGCGTTCTTATGAGGTTTACTTTGCTAACAAGTGCTTCAATGTATTTTCGTACATGTCAGTCAGCTTCTCTAAGTCGTCAACTTTCACACACTCGTTCACTTTGTGAATCGTCGCGTTTACCGGGCCAAGTTCTACCACTTGACCACCCATGCGTGCGATAAAGCGACCATCAGATGTACCGCCCGTCGTCAGAAGCGCTGGCTTAGTGCTGTTTACTTCATCTACTGCTGCAACCACGGCATCCAGTAGAGCGCCAGTATCTGTTAAGAACGGGTCGCCGTTGAATGTCCATTTTAAGTCGTAATCCAATTCATGTTTGTCTAACGTTTCGGTCACGCGTTGAACGATAACGTCGTTGCTTAGCTCTGTACTAAAGCGCAGGTTGAACTGAACATTGAACTCACCAGGAATGACGTTAGACGCACCAGTACCAGCCGACACGTTCGGGATCTGGAAGCTGGTTGGAGGGAAGTAGTCGTTACCTTGGTCCCACTCGGTTGTCGCGAGTTCGTGAATCGCCATTAGAGACTGGTGAACTGGATTACTTGCTAGGTGAGGGTAGGCGACATGACCTTGTGTCCCATTTACCGTTAGGTCACCAGTGATCGATCCACGACGACCATTTTTCACCACATCGCCGACGACTTCTGTACTTGAAGGTTCGCCCACGATACACATATCGATGTTCTCACCGCGTTCCATTAGGGTTTCAACCACGCGAACGGTACCGTTAATGAACGGGCCTTCTTCGTCAGAAGTGATCAAAAAGCCAATAGAGCCTTTATGGTCTGGGTTTTCTGCGATAAAACGTTCTACCGCCACCACCATGCAAGCCAATGAGCCTTTCATATCTGCCGCGCCGCGACCATGCAAGTAACCATCGATAATGGTTGGCTCAAATGGGGGGGTGTTCCATTGCTCTAGCTTGCCCGCAGGAACCACATCGGTGTGACCGGCAAAAGCAAACAGCGGCGCTTCTGTACCACGTCGAGCCCAGAAGTTTGTGGTGTCTTCAAACACCATGACTTCGATTTCAAAACCTAGTGCTTTTAGGCGTTCGATCATTACATCCTGACAGCCTGCATCTTCAGGCGTTACGGACTGGCGGCTGATCAGGTCTTTAGCGAGTGCCAGTACTGGACTGTCTGTCATCCTTGAATATTCCTTACATTAAGAGTTAAAAATGGTCGCGTATTGGTCTGCTTTGAAACCGATATGGAGCTGGTTTTCGACTTTTAAGATTGGGCGCTTGATCATTGCTGGGTTCTCTACCAACAGAGCAATTGCATTTTCTTCGTTAAGTGAATCTTTTTGTTCTTGAGTCAGTTGACGGAAAGTCGTACCACGTTTGTTGAGGACTTGTTCCCAACCCAGTGCTTTACAAAACTCAGTAACCATCGCGGCATCGATACCTTGTTTACGGTAGTCGTGGAAATCAAACGCTAGGTCTTCTGCTTCTAGCCATTTTTTGGCTTTTTTAATTGTGTCGCAATTTGGGATGCCGAACATGGTAATCGTCATATTATTTCCTTTTCTTTTTATTTTTTACTCATCGGTTAGCGTTATGAATACCCGATGTAGCGTTGTTTTTGGCTGTTCAAGCATCCTATCAAGAAGCAACCAAACTGACAAAATCATGCGGTCAATATTTTACGTGTCTCGGTTTTGTTTTATTTACGTCAGTAGCTCACTCCCCCATCAAATGGCATTCAGATTGATAAAAAACTCGGCTAAATAGCACGGAAAAGTCGAGTTATTGATCAAACGCAACATTTCGCCGGACAAAAAAGAAATAATGAATCAGCACAATTTTAGGAGGTGTCAATGGAATTGAGTCCTGTTTTTGCAAGGCGGCTATATTTGGCCTTGTTGGTGGAAAACCTAGAAAGGCCAAATGTACCAAAATTGATCGAAAGAACGGGGTGGCCTCGTCGTACTATTCAAGATGTACTCAAGGCATTACCGGGGATCGGCATCGAACTTATCTTCGTTCAAGATGGCCGACGTCATAATGACGGCTATTACCAACTTTCAGATTGGGGACCTTTTGATGTTCAATGGGTTCTTGAACGGGAGGGAGATATCGCTAGCAGTCTTGGATTTCGTGCATAAGCCAGCAATTGCTGGCTTTTTTTACATTCGAGAAAAGTTTACTGACAGCGGTAGGCTGTGCCTAGCACACTAAATGAAGTGGTGAAGTCTTGAGGAGAGATCATAAACACCGTATCAGCGCCTATGGCAGATGCCTTGTTTTTTAGATCGTGCATTGCACCTTGCATCATGGCATCGTTGGTGTAGAACAAGTAACTGTACCAATGGCCTTCGCTGCCAGTCACTTCTCCTAAATACTCACAATGCTCTGGGTTGAATTGGCTATCAATGCGAACTTGCACATTCTCACTTGGCTCGAAAGGCAAAGTTGAAGGCGTTGAACATCCCATCAAAGCCAGTGCGATGCATCCTGTCATCACATATCGAAACATGTTATCTCCCTATTACGATGTAAGTGGCAAAACTAACCCAACTCAGAACCAGTAGAACCCATGGCAAAATAGTGGGTTTGTTTGCTGGTGTTTGTGTAGCAACAACGTCTTGCTCTGCGACATCTTCATGCTGGCGTTGTTTTTCTTTTTGCTGTTTTTTCTTAGCTCGATCGGCTTGGCGATTACGTTCTTTTTGTTGTTTCTTGTATTGAGCAATGCCTTTTTCGATGCCCTGAGCGATTAATTTGGTTTGATCTTTGGTCTGACCTGGTTTCTGTGTTGCTTTGGCGATCTTCATTGCTTCCGTTTGGGTTTCTTGGGAAGGAACGGGTACTGTTGTGTTTTTCTTTTTCATATTTTTTCGACGTCGCTGTAAATCTAACCTTAGTTTACCTGCGTAAGATGACGAAATGAACTTTAGTTCTCATGTTTGCGGTGTTGCAACTCTGAAGCGATCGGTTAAAGTGGCATTTTTATGAAACTAAGAAGACGATATTGTGCGTTACTCATTCGATCAGTACGACGCTCATGGATTTTTGAAAGCGCCAATTATGTTATGGCTAGGATGGATGTTCCTAGCGCGCTCTTGGGTGGTGTTTGCCATGGCAGGAGTGAGTAGAGACAGCGGCAGTAAGATATTATCGATTGTTTACCCTGACTCCAATACGTTATACCTTGGGCTATCGATGGGTATTCCAAGCCTACTATTGATGTGGTTGATGGGCTTGCGTCATCCAGACAGAGGTTGGGTGAATCAAATTACTCAGCATGGTCGTGCGATGACTTTGATCTTGTGCGGTATTCAACTGGCGCAGACCATGTATCATGTCTATCTCGAACATGGTGTATTCAATTGGGCGAACGCGCTTACAATTACCTTGTTAACTTGGTTTATGATCTATCTTCTTAATGGAAGATGGGTAAAAGACTGTTTCCACGTGCCACAGGTTGAGCACAAAGAAGAACAGCCAGCAAAAAATTAAAACAAAGCTCCCGCAAGGGGCAATGTATAGAGGAAATCTCAATGTCACAAGCTCAAACGGCGATTGTGCCTGAAGCAGGTCCATTTGCACTTTACACTCAGTTGAAAGTGAACCAAAACCGTGAAAACGTATTGGCGAAACTGAAAGCGCTTCCTGAGCTAGTAAAAGAGCTCAATGCGAGCCAACCAGGTGCAGATCTAACCCTTTCTATCGCATTCACCAAATCTTTTTGGCAGCACCTAAACATGCAAATGCCAGAAGAGTTGATTGACTTCCCTCAATTGGGTGAAGGCGACATCGTGGCGCCTGCGTCGGACGTAGATGTTCTGATCCACTGCCACTCAACGCGTCATGATTTACATTTCTATGTGCTACGTAAGTTCTTAGTAGACACAGCAGAAGACGTGACAGTGGTTGATGAGACATACGGTTACCGTTACCTAGATGCTCGTGACATGACAGATTTCGTCGACGGCACTGAAAACCCGAAAGGCGATGCACGTGCGGACGTTGCGTTGATCAAAGACGGCGCTTTCGCTGGTGGTAGTTACGTGATGGTGCAACGTTTTGAGCACAACCTACCTGCATGGAACCGCCTGAACGTATCGGCGCAAGAGAAAGTGATTGGTCGTACTAAACCTGATTCTATTGAATTAGAAGATGTACCTGCCGCTTCTCACGTTGGTCGCGTAGACATCAAAGAAGAAGGCAAAGGCCTCAAGATTGTTCGTCACAGCTTGCCATACGGCACGGTAACTGGCGCACACGGCTTGTTGTTCATCTCTTACTGCAACAACATCCACAACATCAAAGTGATGCTAGAGAGCATGTACGGTGTTACCGATGGTAAGACTGATCAACTGCTTCGTTTCACCAAAGCAGTAACAGGTGCATATTTCTTCGCTCCTTCACAAGAAATGCTGTCGGAATTAGCGATAAAATAATCGCTGACGAAAAGCTTCTCAAGCCCTCCAGCTCGGAGGGCTTTTTATTATCTATTGCCTTTTATCTTTTCTCTTCGGCTTTTACTTTCATCATTTTTTAAGAAATCACTAAACCTTTGCTAAGTGTGGTCGATAAGTATCCAAAGCCTTAATTTCAGGACCTTTATTCGTGGCGATCACCGTTAATACCAATGTGGCAGCACTTGTCGCACAGCGTCATTTGACCAGTGCAACCGATATGCTGAACCAATCCATGGAGCGTTTGTCTTCAGGGAAGCGTATTAATAGCGCAAAGGATGATGCTGCGGGTCTGCAAATCTCCAACCGCTTACAATCGCAAATGCGTGGTTTAGATGTTGCCGTGCGCAACGCGAACGACGGCATTTCCATCATGCAAACTGCGGAAGGCGCGATGAATGAGGTGACCAATATCATGCAGCGCATGCGTGATTTGTCGCTCCAGTCAGCCAATGGCTCAAACAGCAAAGCGGAACGCACTGCGTTGCAAGAAGAAGTCTCTGCTTTAAATGATGAGTTAAGCCGTATTGCGGAAACCACCTCATTTGGTGGGCGTAAATTACTGAATGGCACATTTGGCACATCGTCTTTTCAAATCGGTGCAACTGCTGGTGAAGCGGTACAAATTGGCTTACGGACTATGCAGCCTGAATCTTTTACTAGCTTTTCTATGAGTTCATATAAAAGGGTCGGCTCCGATTGGACGGTTCAAAACGGAAACAACGATATTGTTATCAACTATCGTGATAACAATTTTGAACAGCAGGAGATCCGTATTGAAGCTAAAGCAGGCGACGATATAGAAGAACTCGCTACTTACATTAATGGGCAAACCGATAAAGTAAAAGCGTCTGTTAATGAAGAGGGGCAACTGCAGTTACTGATGTCCCCTAAAGATGCCATAGGATACCCTGGACCAACCTTCAGTGGTGGTTTGGCTGATGAGTTAGAACTTGGCAAGTATGTCACAGTAAAAAGAACGGTAGATAAAATTGATATCAGTACGGTTGGTGGTGCTCAGATGGCGGTCGGTATTCTAGATGACGCCATGAAAACGGTGGACAGCAGTCGTGCTGAACTAGGCGCGTATCAAAACCGCTTTAATCACGCGATCAATAATCTGGATAATATCCACGAAAACCTAGCAGCATCGAACAGTCGCATTCAAGATACTGACTACGCCAAAGAAACCACGCAAATGGTGAAGCAACAAATTCTGCAGCAGGTAAGTACCTCTATTCTTGCACAAGCAAAACAAGCACCAAATCTCGCTTTAACCTTACTTGGCTAAGGCATTCTACTTCGCAATTTCAAGATAAAATCAGCCTGTATCGACAGCGAGAAAAGAAGCTTTAGCGAAAAATGAAAGTTTTTTTGCTTTTTTATCTGCTTCGTCACGATTGCCTCGCCAAACGAATTATTTTCAAAAAAATCTAAAATTTTTCCTAAAGAAATCAGGGCATGCGCCGTTAATAAAAGTAACTTTGAGAGAACTACTTGGTTTTCCGAGACGTCGGAAACCGCTACATCGGAAAATCAATTGGAGAAATCACCATGGCAGTGAATGTAAACACAAACGTATCAGCGATGACCGCTCAGCGTTACCTAAACAACGCAAACTCAGCACAACAAACTTCTATGGAGCGTTTGTCTTCAGGTTTCAAAATCAACAGCGCAAAAGACGACGCTGCGGGTCTTCAAATCTCGAACCGCTTGAACGTACAAAGCCGTGGCCTGGATGTGGCTGTTCGTAACGCGAACGACGGTATCTCGATTGCACAAACTGCTGAAGGTGCAATGAACGAGACGACTAACATCCTGCAACGTATGCGTGACCTGTCTCTTCAATCTGCGAACGGCTCTAACTCAAAATCTGAGCGTGTTGCGATTCAAGAAGAAGTAACGGCACTGAACGATGAATTAAACCGTATCGCTGAAACGACATCTTTCGGTGGTAACCGCCTACTTAACGGTACTTACGGCACTCAGTCTTTCCAAATCGGTGCGGACAACGGTGAAGCAGTAATGCTTAACCTAAAAGACATGCGCTCAGACAACCAAATGATGGGCGGCGTGAGCTACCAAGCTGAAAACGGTAAAGACAAAAACTGGAACGTTGCTGCTGATAAATCAGACATGAAAATCAGCCTGACTGACAGCTTTGGTCAAGAGCAAGAAATCAACATCAGCGCGAAAGCGGGTGACGATATCGAAGAGCTTGCGACGTACATCAACGGTCAAACAGACCTAGTGAAAGCGTCAGTAGACCAAGACGGTAAGCTGCAAGTCTTTGCGGGCAACAACAAAGTGGAAGGCGACGTGGAATTCTCTGGCGGCCTATCTGGTGAGCTAGGTCTGAGCGACGGTAAGAAAGTAACGGTTGATACTATCGACGTAACATCAGTAGGTGGCGCACAAGAATCTGTGGCTATCATTGATGCAGCATTGAAATATGTAGACAGCCACCGTGCAGAGCTAGGTGCTTTCCAAAATCGTTTCAACCACGCAATCAGCAACTTGGACAACATCAACGAGAACGTGAACGCGTCGAAGAGCCGTATCAAAGATACCGACTTCGCGAAAGAAACGACTCAGATGACCAAGTCACAAATTCTATCGCAAGCGTCAAGCTCAATCCTTGCGCAAGCGAAGCAAGCGCCAAACTCAGCGCTAAGTCTTCTAGGTTAATCCCTAACTTAAGACAAGAACCATATTGGCTCGTGGTGAGAGATGAGCGAGTAAACCCAGCTTCGGCTGGGTTTTTTTATGTCTGATTTTTTATTTTAAGCGAGTGTTATTTATCCCCAGTCGTAATATTAGAGATTCATCACACTTCATTAAGTCGAGGAAAATAATCGCAAAAAATTGAAATTTTCTCCTAAAGGATATTTATAGGCCGCCGTTAAAGGGACTGAGAGAAATGAGATGTACCTAAGTGAGGTGAGAGACACGACGGTACATCAACTAAAGCCTTAAGGAGATCAACTATGGCGATTAACGTTAATACTAACGTTTCTGCGATGACCGCACAGCGTTACCTAAACCAGGCGGCTGAAGGTCAACAAAAATCAATGGAGCGTTTGTCTTCGGGTTATAAAATCAATAGCGCGAAAGACGATGCTGCCGGTCTACAGATTTCTAACCGTTTGAACGCACAGAGCCGTGGTCTAGACATGGCTGTGAAAAATGCGAACGACGGTATTTCTATTGCACAGGTTGCTGAAGGTGCAATGAATGAATCTACCAACATCCTACAACGTATGCGTGACCTATCGCTTCAATCTGCGAACGGTTCAAACTCAAAATCAGAACGTGTAGCGATCCAAGAAGAAGTTACAGCGCTTAACGACGAACTAAACCGTATCGCTGAAACAACCTCTTTCGGTGGTAACAAGCTTCTTAACGGTACTTACGGTACTCAATCTTTCCAAATCGGTGCGGACTCAGGTGAAGCGGTCATGCTTTCTATGGGTAACCTACGTTCTGATACTTCTGCGATGGGCGGTAAGAGCTACGCAGCAGAAGACGGTAAAGATGCATCTTGGGCGGTTGGTGACAACACTGAACTTAAGCTGAACTACACCAACAAGCAAGGTGAAGAGAAAGAGCTGACTATCACGGCAAAGCAAGGCGATGATATTGAACAGCTAGCAACTTACATCAACGGTCAAAGCGAAGACGTTAAAGCGTCTGTTGGTGAAGACGGTAAGCTGCAAGTATTCGCTGCTACTCAAAAAGTAACAGGTGATGTTGAGTTCTCTGGCAACCTAGCAGGTGAAATTGGCTTCGGTGATGCGAAAGACGTAACGGTTAAAGACATCGACGTAACGTCAGTTGCAGGTTCTCAAGAAGCGGTAGCTATCATCGATGGCGCACTAAAATCAGTAGACAGCCAACGTGCGTCTCTTGGTGCATTCCAAAACCGTTTCAACCACGCAATCAGCAACCTAGACAACATTAACGAGAACGTTAACGCGTCTAACAGCCGTATTAAAGATACTGACTACGCGAAGGAAACAACGGCGATGACTAAGTCGCAAATCCTTCAACAAGCAAGTACTTCAATCTTGGCACAAGCGAAGCAGTCACCATCTGCGGCGCTGAGCTTGTTGGGCTAATTGGGTCGACTCAGCCTAGTGATACCATCACCAAAGCGATAGACCTAATCGTTAGCTCATAAGGTGGAAGGGAGATTGTAATGGAAATATCCTCCTACGCATCGAACATCCAGCCTTACGGCACACCGAGTGGCACAAAAGTTGCTAAAGAAAATGGCATAGGCACGCTTAACACAGCAAGTTCAAACGGTAATACTTCGCCTGTAAAAGCGAAGGAAACCGAACGTGACCTCTCTGTTCAAGCTGCGATTGAAATGGCGGAATCCCGCCAAAAGCTGAACAAAGAAGAGCGCGAGAAAATGGTTGAGCAAATGAATGAATTTGTGAGCGCCATGAATAAAGGAGTGGCGTTTCGAGTCGATGAAGAATCGGGTCGAGACGTCGTGACGATTTACGAAGCCACAACCGGTGATGTAATTCGTCAGATTCCTGATGAAGAAATGCTCGTGGTATTGCGTCGCCTAGCTGAGCACACAGCTAACCGCGGTTTGTTAGTTGAAAAGGTGTAAGTCGTTTTTGAGGTGATTTGATGAGTTTAGGCCCTTTGGGGATGTCTGGTGGCATGGATATCAATTCCATGGTCAGCAAAATTGTAGATGCCGAGCGTGTGCCAAAGCAGCAACGCATCGACAACGAGCGTACGACAATTGACGCCAGCATCAGTGCCTACGGGCGACTCAGAGAATCGTTGGATACGATGAAAAATCTCATGACGAACTTTCGTCAGGAGAAGGCGTTTGCCGTTCGTTCTGTAGAGACAACGGACGACGCAGTCGTATCTGCGACCGCAACAACAGACGCTATAGCCGGTAAGTATGCTATCGATGTGTTGCAGCTTGCACAGAGCCATAAAGTGGCTTCTGACGTTCTGCCAGAAGACGCAAAGTTTGGTCCTGGTAAGCTGCAGATTTCTCTTGGTGATGACACCTTCGACGTTAATGTCCGTTCTAGCTCTAAGCTAGTTGATGTCGTTCGTGGAATTAACAGCGCTAAGGATAACCCTGGCGTACGTGCTTCCTTAATTAACGACGTAGAAGGGCCGCGTTTGATCCTTGCTTCGAACCTGTCGGGCAAGGACCATCAACTTAAAGTCAGTGTGGACGCCGAAGCCGGCAGCCCTCTGAAACACTTCGAATACAAAACACTGGAAGACCGGGTGAATGCGCTTGAAGAAGCACGTGAAGCGGCTGAAGCAGTGTTAGGGCCTTTAAAAGCGCCTGAAACCGATGCAAACCAACCGGAAGCGTTGGATGCAGACGGCAATCCTATACCTCCTGAAGAACAAAAAGCGGCAGAGAATGTGCAAGATGGCGCAACGGATGAACCGATCTCTGCGGCGGGTGCTGCCGCTGCGAAAGCGGGTCAAGAAGCGATAGAAAAAGCCAATCAACGAGCGGGTATGCGTCCGCAAGACAGTATCCCTGGCTGGACTGAAACCGCTTCAGGTACACTCCTCGATTCTTACCGTTCACCGGAATTAGAGCTGGACGAAGATGCGATCGCCAAAGCGCCAGACGTACCCGGCTGGAACAATACCGCCTCAGGTACGTTGACCGATTCTTACGTCACAACCAAAGAAGCCAAGCAGCAATTAGAACAAGAAAAAGCCGAGATCGAAGAAAAGATTGCGGATGAAAAACAAGCGCTTGACCAAAAAGTGGAACGTGGAGAACTGACAGAAGAACAAGCAAAGACCATCCATCGCGCTAAATTAGAACCCGAAGAGCGTGAACGCCTTGAAAAGATAGATGTAGCAGAAGCTAAAATTGCTGAGGCTCAAAAATCCTTCGAGGCTTACACCGGTATGGCTCAAGTCCAAGCAGGACAAGACTCCATGGTGATGCTGGATGGTGTTGCGCAGTTGTCGAGTCACAACAATGTAATTGAAGATGCCATTGAGGGCGTGAACCTCACTTTGAAAGGCAAATCAGAGCTGGGTAAACCGCCTGCAGAAATCGGCGTTGAATATGACCGTCAAAGCGTGCGCTCAGATATCGAAAGCTTTGTTTCGGCTTACAACGCGTTCTATCAAACATCCAAAGCATTAGCGAACGTCGACCCAACGACAGGTCAACGCGGGCCTTTAGCGGGTGACAGTACTGTTCGTAACGCTGATTCTCGGTTGAAATCGGTCTTTTCGACCAACATTGAAAAAGCACCAGAGGACCTAAAATCGCTGACCGAATTTGGCATTACTACGACTCGTCAAGGTACGCTTGAAATCAACTACGACATGCTTGATCGTCAGCTGAACAATAACTTCAACGAGTTAGAGAAATTCTTTGGCGGCAATACCGGTTTTGCCAAACGTGTGGAAGATGCGATTCAAGGCATCACGGGCTTCACTGGCAGTATCCGTACTCGTGAAAAAAGCCTGACTGAACAAAACTATCGCCTGAGTGATGACCAAGCGGCACTCGATCGCCGCATGGACAGTTTAGAGAAGCGCACTCATGCAAAATTCGCTGCCATGCAAGACGCTACTGGCAAGATGCAAGGCCAACTTGGAGCGTTAATGAACGCGCTGGGCTAATAGATGCGAAATGAACTCATTGAAATTAGTGATACTGATCAACTAATTACGCAAGAACTGGAAAAAGTCGACGTTAATGCTGAAGAAATTCAACGTTTGGTCGATATCAGGGAACGGTTATTGCTAAACCTGCTACCCATTGTCGAGAGCAATCCGGTGCTAAAGCAGGAAGCAGAATGGCAAAATTTGCTTATTCGTACCAAAAGAATTGTCGAGCTGATGCAGACAGAGACTTCTAACGTGGGTAAAGAACTTCATAAGTTCCGTTATGGTCAACGTTCGCTTCAGCAGTACAAGAAATTTATATAAAAGAGGAATACTATGCGCGGTTCTTTGCAAGCATACAAAAAGGTATCAGTCGACAGCCAGCTAAGTGCGGCGTCTCCGCACAAAGTCATTCAAATGCTAATGGCAGGTGCGATTGAACGTCTGATCCAAGGTAAGGCAGCGATGCAAGCTGGCAATATTCCAGCAAAAGGTGAGCGTCTAGGTAAAGCGTTAGACATCATCATTGCGCTACGCAGTTGCTTATCAATGGATGACGGTGGTGATATTGCTTCAAACTTAGATTCACTATACGAGTTCATGATTACTCAGATCTCTGCAGCGAACCATCAGAATGATCCTCAGCCAATCGACGACGTTATCGATATTATCCGTGAGATCAAATCAGCTTGGGACCAGATCCCGACTGAATTCCATAACCTAACGGCAGCGGAAGTGGGCATTTAATAATCAAAACAATACCTTACTCAAATAGTAGGGTATTGCGTCTGATTGCACTGAAAGTCGTTCAGCAAAGTTACAATCAAGCTCACACCTCTTTATTGCTTGGTTGCCTTATTTTTTTATTCAAATAAAATAGAAGTCATTAGTGGCCCTAATGGCTTTTTTTTGTTGCTGATTTTCCTATTTTGTCTATCGTTAATTGAGAGTGGTCCCACCTTTCCGACACTCAATTGCGCAAATCAAGGTCTGGCCGCAACACACCCATAATAAAGGCAATCATTCTTACTTATGCAAGGTTTGGCAAAGCTGCTTGTAATTGATGACGATGCACCAAGTCGTTTAAATATAAGCAATATATTGGAATTTGTTGGAGAAAGTTGCGAAGCGGTCAGTTCTGATCAGCTAGGCGATATAGACTGGTCTAGCGTGTGGTCAGGTTGCATTGTTGGCAACATCTCTGCGGGTAGTGCCGCGACAAAGGTGATGGCTCACCTTAATGAAGCTTACCATATCCCACTTCTTGTCTTGGGCTCATTTCCACTGCCTGTTGATGACTTGCCAAACTTCGTCGGAGAGTTAGAGCAGCCGCTTAACTATCCGCAACTTAGCGAAGCTCTGCGTCACTGCAAAGATTTCCTTGGTCGTAAGGGTGTTAACGTTGTTGCAAGCGCACGCAAAAATACTCTTTTCCGTAGCCTTGTAGGCCAAAGCCGTGGCATTCAAGAAGTTCGTCATTTGATTGAACAAGTTTCTAATACTGAAGCAAACGTCCTGATCTTGGGTGAATCTGGCACGGGTAAAGAAGTTGTCGCACGTAATATTCATTACCATTCTGCTTACCGTAATGGCCCGTTTGTGCCAATTAACTGTGGCGCAATCCCGCCAGAGCTGTTGGAAAGTGAACTGTTTGGTCATGAGAAAGGTGCTTTCACGGGGGCATTGACCTCGCGTAAAGGCCGATTCGAATTGGCTGAAGGTGGTACGATCTTCCTTGATGAAATTGGCGATATGCCAATGTCGATGCAAGTGAAGTTGCTGCGCGTTCTACAAGAGCGTTGTTTTGAACGTGTAGGTGGTAACACCACGATTAAAGTAAACGTTCGTGTTGTAGCAGCAACGCACCGCAACCTAGAGAACATGATCGATGATGGCACATTCCGTGAAGATCTGTTCTACCGCCTCAATGTATTCCCAATCGAGATGCCGGCGCTGAAAGCACGTAAGCAAGATATTCCATTGCTACTGCAAGAATTGATGACGCGTTTGGAAGCCGAAGGTGGGCAACCAATTTGCTTTACGCCTCGTGCAATTAACTCCTTAATGGAACACAACTGGCCGGGTAACGTTCGCGAGCTTGCGAACCTTGTTGAACGCATGATTATTCTGTACCCGAACAGTTTGGTCGACGTAAACCATCTGCCAACCAAGTACCGTTACAGTGATATTCCTGAGTTCCAACCAGAAGGTAACCCGTTTACTTCGGTTGAAGAACAAGAGCGTGACGTGTTCCAAGATATCTTCTCTGAGAACTTCAGTTTTGAAGATCAAAGCGATCTGGACCACAACATGAATGCGCCTCAAGCACTGCCGCCAGAAGGCGTGAACTTGAAAGAGCTATTAGCCGATATGGAAGTCAATATGATCAGCCAAGCGTTAGAAGCGCAAGGTGGTGTGGTTGCACGAGCAGCAGATATGCTTGGAATGCGACGCACGACTTTGGTTGAGAAAATGCGTAAATACAACCTACAACGATAGGTAAAGTCTGACGTTCATACGGTTAAACTCTGAACGTTTTGTTATCTTTTCTGACAATAAAACCGCACTTTTCTTAGTGTCAACTTCTTGTCGATAACATAACGCTATGATAAATATAGAAAACAGCTTGGTATGCTAATTGCTTACCAAGCTGTTTTAGTATTTAAATGGCGATATTTCGACAGGCAGTGAATGGACAATAACACCAACCAATCCCATTTAGACTCAGTAGAGAATCAAGTAGAGCGTTACAAACAAGTTTTGGACGTGATGCCTGCTGGTGTGATCTTGCTCGATACACACGGTGTCGTTCGCGAAGCGAACCCAGAAGCACATCGAATTCTAGAGATTCCACTGGTCAACGAGAAATGGTTCAACATCATCCAAGCGGTCTTTGATCCGCGTGAAGATGATGGTCATGAAATCTCACTGCGTAATGGACGTAAAGTTCGCTTGGCGATCTCCGCTTCGGCGACGGGACAACTGATTCTGATCACCGACTTGACCGAAACACGCTTGCTGCAATCACGCGTGAGTGATTTGCAACGACTGTCCTCCTTAGGTCGCATGGTGGCGTCTTTGGCTCACCAAGTAAGAACGCCGTTATCGAGTGCCATGCTATATGCATCAAATTTAGGTGCGCCAAATCTCCCTCCAGCGACAAGAGAGCGATTTCAAAGCAAATTAATGGATCGACTGCACGATTTGGAGAAGCAGGTTAATGATATGCTGCTTTTTGCCAAGGGTGGTGATAATAAAGTCATTAAACCATTTAACATTGCTCAGCTTGTTGCGGAATACCAGCCGATGGTGGAAACCGCGCTGAAGAACAATAACATTGACTACTTCTTAGAAGTGGAAGAAGAACAGACTGAGCTGTTAGGCAATGCTAACGCCATTGCATCCGCACTGAGTAACTTGGTGATGAATGCGATTCAGATGTCTGGAAAGGAATCACAAATAGATGTCTTTTTCCGCCCGGTTAACGGTGAACTGCGCATTTCTGTGCAAGACAGCGGGCCGGGAGTACCAAAAGAACTACAAGCCAAAATTATGGAGCCGTTTTTTACCACGCGTTCTCAAGGAACCGGGTTGGGGCTCGCTGTAGTTCAAATGGTTTGCCGTGCCCATGACGGTCGATTGGAACTAATTTCAGAGCAGGGCGATGGAGCCTGCTTTACCATGTGCATTCCGCTAGAGCGAGTGCAAGCAGATACTGGAGAATCATAATGGCGCAAAGCAAAGTGCTGATCGTAGAAGACGATGAAGGTCTTCGTGAAGCCCTAGTAGATACTCTGGCTCTGGCAGGGTACGAATGGTTAGAAGCCGATTGTGCAGAAGATGCGTTAGTAAAGCTAAAGTCAAACGCGGTCGACATCGTGGTTTCTGACGTACAAATGGCAGGAATGGGCGGTTTGGCTCTGCTACGCAATATCAAACAGAATTGGCCGAACTTACCCGTTCTTCTTATGACGGCTTACGCAAACATTGAAGACGCAGTATCAGCAATGAAAGAAGGTGCGATTGATTACATGGCGAAGCCATTTGCACCAGAAGTACTGCTGAACATGGTGAGCCGTTACGCACCAATTAAGAGTGATGATAACGGTGACGCGGTCGTGGCGGACGAGAAAAGTCTGCGCCTATTGGCTTTGGCTGACAAAGTCGCGCGCACCGATGCAAACGTGATGATCTTGGGCCCAAGTGGCTCCGGTAAAGAAGTGATGTCCCGTTACATCCACAATGCGTCTAATCGCAAAGATGGCCCTTTTGTCGCAATCAACTGTGCGGCAATCCCAGACAACATGCTTGAAGCGACGTTGTTCGGCTACGAGAAAGGCGCGTTTACCGGTGCGGTTCAAGCGTGTCCGGGTAAGTTTGAGCAAGCACAAGGCGGTACGATTTTGCTGGATGAAATCAGTGAAATGGACTTGAGCTTACAAGCGAAACTGCTGCGTGTTTTACAAGAGCGAGAAGTGGAGCGTTTGGGTAGCCGCAAGAGCATCAAGCTCGATGTGCGTGTTCTTGCCACTAGTAACCGTGACCTCAAGCAGTACGTCTCAGAGGGTAACTTCCGTGAAGACTTGTACTACCGCTTGAACGTATTCCCAATTTCATGGCCGGCACTTTGTGAACGTAAGGGGGATATTGCGCCACTTGCAACGCATCTTGCTGAACGTCATTGCAGCAAAATGGGCATGCCAGTACCTAAGTTCTCACCAGTTGCATTAGATAAACTGCTTCAATATCCATGGCCGGGTAACGTTCGTGAGTTGGATAACGTGGTTCAGCGAGCACTCATTTTGAGCGAAAACGGTGACATCGATGCAGAACACATTTTGTTGGAAGGTGTAGATTGGCAAGATGCAAGCAGCCTGCAATCTGTTGTGCAAAATGCTGAGGTTTTGGTTCCCGATGTTAAGCCTGTTGCGCAAGTGGATCCGATCAACCGTGTTGCCGCTGGTGGTGAAGGCCTTGGTGGTGAACTGCGTGACCAAGAGTACGCGATCATTTTGGAAACCTTAATCGAATGTAACGGCCGCCGCAAAGAGATGGCAGAGAAATTAGGTATTAGTCCACGTACTCTGCGTTACAAACTCGCCAAAATGCGTGACGCTGGTATCGATATTCCTGCTTAGTACTCACATCAATAGCCATAGGACAAAAGTGTGGGTACACTACGGCACTATTGTCTTATGGCACAGTAATTGCTGTGTCAATAATCAGTTTTAGTTAATAGTCAAACTTTTGGCTTAGAGGTGACAATGAAAGTTGATGGTATTCAAGCACAAATGCGCGCCATGATGGTGGAAGCGACCAACACCGCTCCCGTTGCAACTGGTGCGAAAGTAGGGGCGGATTTTGGCGATCTCCTCACTAAAGCCATCAATAACGTTAACTCACTTCAAAAAACATCCGGCGACCTGCAAACGCGTTTCGATCGTGGTGACGCTGATGTTTCCCTTTCTGACGTTATGATTGCTCGTAACAAGTCCAGTGTTGCATTTGATGCCACTGTACAAATCCGCAATAAGCTCGTTGAGTCCTATAAGGATCTCATGAACATGCCAGTGTAATTTAGGTAATAAGTGTGGCAGACAAGTCTACAGATTTAACCGTCACCGATGGCGGCGCAGATGGTGCACTGATCGCTGGCTCAGATTTGGATGTGGATAGCCAAAACCCAGATCTTGAAGAGCGCAGTGCGTCAAAATTCGATATGGCAGTAGGTGACCTCGATTTACTTCGACAGGTTGTGCTTGTGCTGTCTATCTCTATCTGTGTTGCGTTAATTGTGATGCTGTTCTTCTGGGTGAAAGAGCCGGAAATGCGTCCTCTAGGTGCGTATGAAACCGAAGAACTGATCCCTGTGCTGGATTATCTTGATCAGCAAAAAATCAACTACAAGCTTGATGGCAATACGATCTCGGTTGAGTCGAGTGATTACAACTCGATCAAACTCGGCATGGTGCGCTCAGGTGTGAACCAAGCGACTGAGGCGGGTGATGATATTCTGCTGCAAGACATGGGCTTTGGTGTATCACAACGTTTGGAGCAAGAACGTTTGAAGCTCAGCCGTGAGCGTCAACTTGCGCAAGCGATTGAAGAGATGAAGCAAGTGCGTAAAGCTCGTGTGCTTCTTGCTTTGCCAAAACACAGTGTGTTCGTACGTCACAACCAAGAAGCGTCTGCTTCGGTATTTTTGACGCTCTCTACTGGTACAAGCCTTAAGCAACAAGAAGTTGACTCCATCGTAGACATGGTGGCGAGTGCTGTTCCCGGCATGAAGACGTCACGTATTACGGTGACCGATCAACACGGTCGTCTATTGAGCTCAGGCTCACAAGATCCTGCCTCTGCGGCTCGTCGTAAAGAGCAAGAACTTGAACGCAGCCAAGAACAAGCACTGCGAGAAAAAATTGATTCCGTTCTGCTGCCAATACTAGGTTTTGGTAACTACACCGCGCAAGTAGACATCCAAATGGATTTCAGTGCGGTAGAGCAGACTCGCAAACGTTTCGATCCAAATACACCAGCGACACGAAGCGAATACGCACTCGAAGATTACAACAACGGTAACATGGTGGCAGGCATTCCTGGCGCTTTGAGCAACCAACCGCCGGCGGACGCGTCTATCCCACAAGACGTCGCGCAGATGAAAGATGGCTCAATTACCGGCCAAGGCTCGGTGCGTAAAGAATCAACGCGCAACTTTGAACTCGATACCACCATCAGTCACGAACGTAAACAGACTGGTACGTTGGCACGCCAAACCGTTTCTGTAGCTATCAAAGACCGTCGCAGCGTGAATCCAGACACGGGTGAAGTGACCTACTCCCCAATGTCAGAATCTGAAATTAATGCCATTCGCCAAGTGCTGATCGGCACCGTCGGTTTTGACCAAAATCGTGGTGACTTACTCAACGTGTTAAGCGTGAAGTTTGCGGAGCCTGAACTTGAGCAAATGGTCGATCCACCGATTTGGGAGCATCCAAACTTCAATGATTGGGTTCGTTGGTTCGCAAGTGCGTTGGTCATCATCGTGGTTATCTTGGTCCTGGTGCGACCTGCAATGAAGAAGCTGCTCAACCCAGCGAGCAACGACGAAGACGAAATGTATGGACCAGATGGTTTGCCAATTGGTGCGGATGGCGAAACCAGCCTAATTGGTAGCGACATCGAAAGCGGAGAACTGTTTGAGTTTGGCTCAAGCATTGATTTGCCTAACCTTCACAAAGATGAAGATGTACTGAAAGCGGTTCGCGCTCTGGTTGCAAACGAGCCTGAACTCGCTGCTCAAGTTGTGAAAAATTGGATGAATGACAATGGCTAACGATATCGTTCCTCAAGATGAAAATGGCGGATTGCCGGTAGAATTTGATGCATCCACCATTACCGGTGAAGAAAAAGCAGCCATTTTGTTGCTTAGCTTAAATGAGAGCGACGCGGCAGGCATTATTCGCCACCTAGAACCAAAACAGGTTCAGCGTGTGGGTAGTGCAATGGCGAAGGCAAAAGACCTAAGCCAAGACAAAGTCTCTGCGGTTCACCGAGCGTTTTTGGAAGACATCCAGAAATACACCAACATCGGTATGGGCAGCGAAGACTTCATGCGTAATGCGCTGGTTGCTGCACTGGGTGAAGACAAAGCGAACAACTTGGTTGACCAAATCCTACTGGGTACGGGCTCGAAAGGTCTGGATTCATTGAAATGGATGGACCCTCGCCAAGTGGCAAGCATCATTGTCAATGAGCACCCGCAGATCCAAACCATTGTTTTATCTTACTTGGAAGCGGATCAGTCGGCAGAAATTCTTTCTCAGTTCCCAGAGCGTGTGCGTCTGGACCTGATGATGCGTATTGCCAACCTAGAAGAAGTTCAACCGTCTGCACTGGCAGAGCTGAACGAAATCATGGAGAAACAGTTCGCAGGTCAAGCGGGAGCACAAGCGGCGAAGATTGGCGGCCTGAAGGCAGCGGCAGAAATCATGAACTACCTAGACAACAACGTCGAAGGTATCTTGATGGAACAAATTCGCGACCAAGACGAAGACATGGCGACACAAATCCAAGACCTTATGTTCGTATTCGAGAACTTGGTGGAAGTGGACGACCAAGGTATTCAGAAATTGCTGCGTGATGTTCCTCAAGACGTTCTGCAACGTGCGCTTAAAGGTGCCGATGATTCTCTACGTGAGAAAGTCTTTAAGAACATGTCTAAGCGTGCAGCTGAGATGATGCGCGACGATATCGAAGCAATGCCTCCGGTTCGCGTAGCAGACGTAGAAGCGGCGCAGAAAGAAATCTTGGCGATTGCTCGTCGTATGGCTGACGCTGGCGAAATCATGCTGTCTGGCGGCGCAGACGAATTCTTATAATCCTATCTTGTTCCTCCTGCTTATGTGGGAGGAACGCACTTCCATAAACAACGCACTTTATTTTCAACATCAATTTCAACATAGACAGATTGTAGGTTAAGCATGGCTGGCGATAGAAAACGTGGATTTATCCGTCCTGATGAAGACGATGCGATGATCGAACCGCAGCGCTGGGGTTTGCCTGATTACGGAGAGCCGAAAGCAAAGCAGGCCAAGCAAACTGCGTTTAACTACGATCCGGGTTGGGTGCCAAACTTTGAAGAGCCAGAGGAAGAGCAAGCGCTTGAGCTGACAGAAGAGCAGATTGAATTGATCAAGCAGGGCGCTTATCAAGAGGGTCTGTACCAAGGTCAAGAAGCGGGCTTTAAACAAGGTTACGACAAGGGTAAAGAAGAAGGCATTCAAGCAGGACATGCAGAAGGTCTTGAGCTCGGCAAAGTCGAAGGTGTGACGGCGGGGCAAGAGTACATTCAGCAGCAAGTAGAAACCTTCATGAACTTGGCAAACCAGTTCGCTCAGCCTTTGGAGCTCATGAACACTCAGGTTGAAAAGCAGCTGATAGACATGGTGTTGTGCCTAGTTAAAGAAGTCGTGCACGTGGAAGTGCAAACCAATCCTCAAATTATTCTCGATACGGTGAAGCAGTCTGTAGAAGCGTTGCCTATTTCTGGTCATCCAATCACCTTGCATTTGAACCCCGATGATGTCGCGATCATCCGTTCTGCATATGGTGAAGAAGAGCTCGATTGTCGTAACTGGACTTTGGTCTCTGAACCAGCGCTAAACCGTGGCGATGTACAAATCGCAGCGGGTGAATCGAGCATTAACTACCGCATGGAAGAACGCGTGAAAAGCGTGTTGAACAGCTTTTGTGGTGCAAATCGCCATCAAGGGAGCGAGTAATCCATGCAAGCCTTGGCCGACCGCTTAAAAAACTACAAAGTTGAAGGTTTAACCACACGCCCTGTTGCTTCCGGCAAGCTTGTGCGTGTTGTTGGCTTAACTTTGGAAGCGACGGGTTGCCGTGCGCCAATTGGCAGTTTGTGTTTGGTCGAAACTATGTCCGGTCATATGGAAGCGGAAGTGGTGGGCTTTTCTGGAGACAATCTTTTCTTAATGCCGAGTGAGCAAATCACAGGCATCTTACCGGGCGCGAAAGTGACACCTTTAACCAGCGAGGCTGGTCTGCCTGTTGGTATGGAACTGCTAGGTCGCGTGATCGACGGTGTGGGTAACCCACTGGACGGTCTTGGTCCGTTTTACACCGAGCAACGCGCTTCGTTCAATGCCGAACCTATTAACCCATTGGCACGTAAACCGATATCCGAACCACTCGACGTCGGCTTGAAAGCCATCAACGGTTTATTGACGGTCGGTAAAGGTCAGCGTATTGGTCTGTTTGCCGGTTCTGGTGTGGGTAAGTCCGTTACCCTAGGTATGATGACGCGCGGCACGACAGCACAAGTGGTTGTGGTTGGTCTGATTGGTGAACGTGGACGCGAAGTAAAAGAATTCATCGAAGAGATTTTGGGTGAAGATGGACGTCGCCGCTCTGTGGTGGTAGCCGCGCCTGCCGATGCCTCCCCTTTGATGCGTTTGAAGGGTTGCCAAACTGCCCTGACGATTGCCGAATACTTCCGTGACCAAGGGTTAGATGTTCTTCTATTGATGGATTCACTGACTCGTTTTGCTCAAGCACAGCGCGAAATTGCACTGTCAGTCGGTGAGCCGCCAGCAACCAAAGGTTATCCACCTTCGGTATTTGCGAAATTACCGGCGTTGGTAGAGCGTGCGGGTAATGGCAGTGATGACCAAGGTTCGATCACCGCTTTCTTTACTGTTTTAACCGAGGGTGATGATCTACAAGATCCGATTGCCGATGCGTCACGTGCGATCCTCGATGGCCACATCGTGTTATCCCGAGAAATGGCCGATGCGGGTCACTACCCTGCGATTGACGTTGAGAAATCGGTGAGCCGCGTTATGCCGCAAATCACCACCGAAGAACACGTATTGATGTCGAAAGCTGTGCGCCAAGTGCTCTCCATTTGCCGTAAAAACCAAGACTTGGTGTCGATTGGTGCGTACAAGCCGGGTACTGATCCAGCGATCGATGGTGCGTTTACCCTCAAGCCAAGATTGGACGAATACCTACAACAACGTATGAAAGAATCCGTACCATACGATATGTGTGTCAACATGTTGAAAAGCATTTTAGGTGGGTAATAGCGCATGAATAACGCGATGGAATTCCTACTTGATCAAGCGAAAGAGCGTGAAGACCAAGCGGTGTTGGCACTGAACAAAGCACGCTCAGAGCTTGAAGACTACTACCGCCAAGTCGAACAGATTGAAAAGTACCGTTTAGATTACTGCCAACAGTTAGTCGATCGCGGTATGGCAGGTCTGACGGCCAGTCAATATGGTCACTTAAACCGATTCTTAACCCAACTTGATGAGACTCTATCCAAGCAAAAGCAAGCGGAAAACCACTTCAAAGAGCAAGTCGTTAACTGCCAAGACTATTGGCTAAACATGCGTAAAGAGCGAATGTCTTATGAGTGGATGATTGATAAGCGTGAGAAAGAAAAGCAAATTGCGGAAGCTAAGCGAGAGCAAAAGCAAATGGATGAATTCTCCACTTTACTGTATAGCCGAAAACCGCAACGTTTTTAAGCGTCTCTAGTCGCTATGTAGTATTGTTTTTGTTGGCTACATGTCGACGGATTCAAGCAAAGTGACTTTAACCGAGTCTCGCTCAATCAACTCAAACACTTTTGGACGAATGTTGCTAATCCACCAATCATTGTAAGTGTCCGCATAAAGTCTCTGACGATCGGCTTCGCTATCAAATTCTCGCAACCACACAAAATAATCGTGCCCATCTTCGCCAGTGTGAACGTAAGTGTTCAATACGCGCATGCCTTTTGAACGTTGGTAGGGTAACAACTCGTTTTTCATCCACGTTAACCATTGTTCTGTTTTGCCTGTTTTGATTTTGTATTGGCGTAATTCTGTCACTTTCACAGTCGGTCCTCGTCGGTAGAGCAAGGTTACTGTTTACGCCTTGAAAGCGTTTGAGTCAAATTCATCGCACTAAGCCGTTTCTTCTAAGGTTGATCTTGATTCCATCATTCAATCTAGCCTGATGAGCGTCAGAAAACTCACGTTATGCGTTGGCGTGATTTTTGCAATTCTATTTGCCAAACGGGTTCTCCAATCACCTAATTTTGCCATGCAAGGCAATCCGGCAGCGGAATGACTCACGCTGACGATAACGAGAGTGTCTATATGAATGTGAATTTGTCGAATGTTTCTGCAACCAGTAAGTCATCGGTTTCCGATGCGTCTTCAAAAATTGATGCAGAAAACCCTGAAAGCAAAGGTTTTTTTGAAACCTTAGCTGGGGTATTTACGGATTCACAAAAAGCAGAAAAGGCCGTCGCGAAGTCTGACACGGCAGAAGCATCAACAGAAATTGAAAGCGAAAGCCTGAAAGTGGCCTCGACAGGCTCCGGAGGTGAGAGCCAAGAAAAAGTCACAACAGAAGGTGAGAAGACCACGTCAACCGAATCGACCGATGCGTTGCTGATTCAAGGCGAGACAAAGGCAACAAGCGATCAAGGTAGTAAAGCGACGCCTGCAGACTCTGATGTTGACACTGTTGGGGTAAATTCATCGGTTTCAAAGAGCGGCAGTGAAGTCCCTGTTGATACAAAATCTGATTCTGGTCACGCAGGGCCGACCTCCGTGGTGGCGAGTGAGGCTCAAAAGAACATATCCGATACCCAAGTACAGAGCGATAACGTAAAGAATGCGATGGGAGAAGGTCAACAGTTGCTTGGTCGAATTGAGCAAGCAAACCAAGCGCTAAAAACTAATGAGTCTTTAGTTGATAGCGGCAAAGCATTGCCACCAGAGGCAGCACTTGCAGCAAAGTCAATGATGACAGTAGATGGTAAGCCGTTATCACCAGAGCAACAGATCGAACTAGCGGCGTCAAATACGTTACCGCAAGATGGGATTGCCGTGTCGAAACAAGGTGAAACGGTGACTTTGGATGCCGACGGTAAACCAATTGGCCCACACCCTAAGACAGAAGCACAAATTGATTGGAATTCACCGAACACTCAAGCCATGCATGCAGAAGCAACCGTAAACGCGACGACGCAAGCTGCGGTTAACGGCCAAGTTGTCACACAAGGTGCGCAGCCGGTTATTGAATCTGAGGCGTTTCAACAGACCTTGTCCGCCGACGCTGAAACGATTGACGTAAAACGCATCTCTATCGATGAACTGCACGTCATCGATACAAAATTAGCGCAAGGAAAGCCGCTTTCTAAGCAAGAGCTCGATATCATTGAAGGGCTAAAAACGGGCGAACTTATTGCGGATATTCCAGAGCAAGGTTTGGCTCAATTTGTTGCCTTACCGAGTGATGTAAAAGTCGCGATGGCAGAACATCAAGCAGCTCAACACAATTCTAGAGCGGTTGCTTCAACGGTGACCGCTCAGCAAGCGCATCAACTTGCCGCGCAGGAACTAAAGCATACGACCGCACAAGTGAACACTCAAACTGCAGCAACGCCAAATGTCGATAAAGCGGCAATGTCTGTGATGCCAGAGGCACTAGCGGCTTCAACGATGAACCCTGTGAATCAAGCAGCATCGAGTGCTGAATTGAGTAAGAAGGTCATGAATGCTGGCCTTGCTGCTGGCGCATTAAAAGGTGCTGCGAATAAGCAAGACAAATCAGAGCCACAACCTAGTTTAGCTGGACAAATTCAAGCCTCAGCGAGTCAGCAAGGTGTGACAGCTCAGCAACAAACGAGAGTGGATGCCGCTCAGCAAGCTCAGTTGCCGTTGCAGCTAACCAAAGAACTTGCGAATGACCAAGTCGCTGAGAAAGTGCAAATGATGATGTCGAAGAACTTAAAGAACCTCGATATTCGCTTAGACCCACCAGAACTTGGTCGTATGCAGATCCGCATGACAATGAACAACGATCTTGCCAACGTTCATTTTACGGTAGCAAACCCACAAGCACGCGACTTAATTGAACAAACACTGCCTCGTTTAAGAGAAATGTTGGCGCAACAAGGCATGCAACTGGCAGATTCTTCAGTGCAACAACAAAGCAGTGGTCAGCAGCAAGGTGGCTATGCGAATGCGGATCAAAATGGTCAAAGCGGACAAGGTCGTGGATTTTCTGGCCAGTCAGATGAAAACTTTGATGCCGACGTGAATCTTGATTTGAATGTGGCCTCAAAGCGTGATGGAATTAGTTTTTACGCATAAAATAGCGGCCTAGAAAAAGCAGAACAATAAGAGATAGTAATGGCAGAAGAACAGCTACAAGGTGTTGATGCACCGAAAGGAAAAGGCAAACTACTGATCATCATCATTGCGGTAGTGGTGTTGCTTATCGGTGGTGGTGCGGCCGCCTTCTTTTTAATGGGTTCTGACGAGCCTGCGCAAGCCGCTCAAACTCAACAAGCGCAAGCAGCAACCGCTGCAGAGCCCATTGCTTACGTTAACATTGCACAACCATTTATTTTTAACGTGACGGGTGACCGTCGCGATAGACTGGTACAAATCAAAGCACAGCTGATGGTGCGCGGTAGTGAAAATGAGCAATTGGCTCGTTACCACTCCCCACTGATTGAAAGCTCTTTGTTGTCGACTTTCGCATCGGCAACCGTAGAGCAGCTTCGTTCACCTACGGGTCGTGTGGAACTGCGAGATCGCGCTTCAGACGACATCAAAGCGGCATTGAACGCGGCAGTTGGTAAGCCAGTGATTGAGAAAGTACTGTTTACAGATTTTGTAATTCAATAGGTAAAACGTGACCGATCTATTAAGCCAAGACGAGATTGATGCGCTACTACATGGGGTTGACGATGTTGATGACGTCGATGAACCCATAGATGCCGGCGACGAAAGTGCCGTCAGTTTCGATTTCTCGTCTCAAGACAGGATTGTCCGTGGTCGGATGCCGACGCTCGAACTTATCAATGAGCGCTTTGCCCGACACATGCGAATCAGCCTGTTTAACATGTTGCGTAAAACCGCTGAGGTGTCGATTAACGGCGTACAGATGATGAAATTTGGTGAATACCAAAATACGCTGTACGTTCCGACCAGTTTGAACATGGTACGTTTTCGTCCACTCAAAGGCACAGCCTTGATCACCATGGAAGCACGTTTGGTGTTTATCTTGGTTGAAAACTTCTTCGGGGGTGATGGCCGTTTCCACGCCAAAATCGAAGGCCGAGAATTCACGCCAACCGAACGTCGCATCATTCAGCTTCTGCTGAAAATTGTTTTCGAAGATTACAAAGAAGCGTGGTCGCCAGTGATGGGGGTGGAATTTGAATACCTCGATTCCGAAGTGAACCCAAGTATGGCAAACATCGTGAGCCCGACCGAAGTGATTGTCGTGAGTTCATTCCACATCGAAGTTGATGGCGGTGGTGGTGACTTCCACGTAGTGATGCCTTACTCCATGGTTGAACCAATCCGCGAACTGCTTGATGCAGGTGTGCAATCCGACAAGATGGAAACTGACGTTCGTTGGAGCTCTGCTCTGCGCGAAGAGATCATGGATTGCCCGGTTAACTTCCGTGTGAACTTGTTAGAGAAAGACATCTCTCTTCGCGATTTGATGGAACTGCAGCCGGGTGATGTTATCCCGATTGAAATGCCAGAACACGCGACCATGTTCATCGAAGATTTGCCGACTTACCGTGTGAAAATGGGGCGTTCTGACGACAAGCTTGCCGTGCAAGTTTCTGAAGAAATCGAGCGTCCACACGTAGTCAAAACCGATTTAGCCTTCTTGGGTAAAGACATCATGTCTGAACTTGAGAATGACGACGATACAAACGATTAAAAATCCTTGCTAAAACAAGCCGCCAAGATGTCTCTCTCAATGCCATTGATGACGAGACTCAAAAAGGCGTAAGCAAGGCTTAACACAGGACAGAAAAATGGAACCAAGTGACGATCAAAAGCTAGCAGACGAATGGGCAGCCGCTCTTGGCGAAGATCCGTCTGCACCTTCAATCGATGTTGATGAGATATTGGCAGCACCATTGGAGGAGCTGAAAGATACTTCTGCTCCAATTACGGATGACGAGCGTCGTAAACTCGATACCATTATGGATATCCCAGTGACAATCTCGATGGAAGTGGGCCGCTCGCAAATCAGCATCCGTAACCTGCTGCAATTGAACCAAGGTTCGGTTGTGGAACTTGACCGTCTAGCTGGTGAGTCATTAGATGTATTGGTTAACGGTACTTTGATTGCTCATGGTGAAGTCGTTGTCGTCAATGACAAGTTTGGTATTCGTCTGACCGACGTGATCAGCCAAACTGAACGCATTAAAAAGCTGCGCTAATATGAGCAGCTCAATCAAAACGCGATTGAAGCAAATCACAGGAGCACTCGGCTTAATGCTGAGTGCTCCTTATGCATTTGCAGCCGCGCCAACGAGTCTAGATTTAGCGACCACATTAGGTTCTTTAGTGCTTGTGATTGGTGTGATTCTATTACTGGCTTGGTTGCTAAAACGCATGCAAGTTCCAGCGATGGGGCAACAGAAAGGGCTGCGTATTGTCAGTCAGTTACCAGTCGGCACCAAAGAGCGCATTGCGGTTGTTCAGGTTGGTGAAGAACAGTTCTTGGTTGGCATTACAAGCCAATCTATCCAAACCTTGGCCAAGCTTGAAACGCCATTGAAAGAGGAAGCGTTGGCGACCAGCGCATTTGCTAGTCAATTTAGCCAACTGATAAAAAAACATGACAAAGGATAATTCAATCCGCCTGATGCTGAGCACCTTTATGTTGCTCATTGGCGTGCTGTTTTCTTCGCTTTCTTTTGCACAAGCAGAGGAATCACCATTACCTGCCAATCTAGCGCAGGGCGACAGTGTGACGGTTAAGGCAATGGAGAGTGAGTCAGGCTCAAGCCGCAGTATGTCGGTGGGTAATGGTGGCGGTATTCCTGCCTTTACCATGACGACCAACGCCGACGGCAGTGAAGACTATTCGGTGACGTTACAGATTCTTGCCTTAATGACCATGCTTGGCTTCTTGCCAGCGATGGTGATTTTGATGACGTCGTTTACCCGTATTGTGGTGGTGATGTCGATTCTGCGACAAGCTATGGGTCTACAGCAAACGCCTTCTAACCAAGTCATCATTGGTATCGCGCTCTTCCTGACTTTCTTTATCATGTCGCCTGTTTTGAATGAGATTAACGATCAAGCGGTTCAACCCTATTTGAATGAGCAAGTTACGGCACGTGAAGCCTTCGACGCTGCACAAGCGCCGATGAAAGCTTTTATGCTCAAACAAACTCGCATCAAAGATTTGGAAACCTTCGTGACCATGTCAGGTGAAGAAGTGACCAATCCAGAAGATGTCTCTATGGCGGTGTTGATCCCAGCTTTCATTACGTCCGAACTTAAGACGGCATTCCAGATCGGCTTTATGCTGTTCTTACCGTTTTTGATCATCGACCTGGTTGTTGCTTCTGTTTTGATGGCGATGGGTATGATGATGCTATCGCCAATGATCGTATCGCTGCCATTTAAGCTGATGCTGTTTGTGCTGGTGGATGGGTGGAACTTGATATTGTCGACACTCGCCGGCAGTTTTGCCCTTTAGATTGGTCACAGAGAGAAGAGGGTAAGACATGACTCCAGAAATGTTTGTCGAGCTTTTCCGTGAGGCACTTTGGATGGTGCTGATCATGGTGTGTGCCATCATTATCCCCAGCTTGCTGATTGGTCTAGTCGTGGCGATTTTCCAAGCGGCAACCTCTATCAACGAACAGACGCTGAGTTTCTTGCCGCGTTTGATTGTCACTTTGTTGGCTCTGATGTTGTTCGGCCACTGGATGACGCAAATGCTGATGGAATACTTCTACGGCCTGATTGAACGCTTACCACAGGTGCTCTACTAGAGGCGCGTATGGAGTATCCAACTCATATCGTCCTCGACTGGATCGCAAACTACTTCTGGCCCTATACCCGTATCTCTGCCATGTTGATGGTGATGACGGTAACTGGGGCACGCTTCGTCTCACCTCGAATTCGCTTATACCTTGGCTTAGCGATCACCTTTGCGGTTGCGCCTGCTATTCCCGCTGTGCCACAAGACATTGAATTGCTCTCTTTCCGTGGTTTCATGACCATCGCTGAGCAAATCATTATTGGCGTTGCCATGGGCATGGTGACTCAATTTATGATCCAAACCTTTGTTCTGCTTGGTCAGATCCTCGGTATGCAATCGAGCTTGGGTTTTGCCTCCATGGTTGACCCTGCGAATGGACAGAACACGCCACTGCTTGGTCAGCTCTTTATGTTCTTGGCAACTATGTTCTTCCTTGCCACCGATGGGCACTTAAAAATGCTGCAGCTGGTGGTGTTCAGTTTTAAAACCTTGCCAATTGGTTCTGGCTCATTAGGAAGTGTCGACTTCTATGAGATGGCGAGTTGGCTAGGCATCATGTTTAAAACGGCGTTGAGTATGTCTTTATCTGGCATCATCGCATTGCTTACCATCAACTTATCATTTGGTGTAATGACGCGTGCTGCACCGCAGTTGAATATTTTCTCACTCGGTTTTGCATTCGCTTTGATGGTGGGCTTGCTGCTTTGTTGGTACATTCTGGCGGGTTTATACAGCCATTATGAATTGTTCTGGGCTGTGGGTGAGGAGCAGATTTGTAACCTCATTCGCTTGAATTGCTAGGAGGCTGGATTGGCAGAGTCAGACGGTCAAGAACGCACCGAAGAAGCCACCCCCCGACGGTTACAACAAGCCAGAGAGAAGGGGCAAGTTGCTCGATCTAAAGAGCTCGCATCCGCCTCTGTGCTGATTGTGGGCGCGATCGCCTTAATGTGGTTTGGTGATGCTTTAGCACGCTCACTGTTTTCGATCATGAGTCGTTTATTTGATCTCAAGCGAGAAGAGATCTTTGACACTGCAAAGTTGTTTGATATTGCGTTTGGCGCGATGACAGATTTGCTGTTCCCACTGTTTTTGATTCTCATCACCTTGTTTGTTGCCGCCATGATTGGAGCCGCAGGGGTCGGGGGCATCAGTTTTTCTGCTGAAGCGGCAATGCCAAAACTGTCCAAAATGAACCCGCTTAGCGGTTTAAAACGTATGGTTGGTATGCAGAGTTGGGTGGAGCTTATCAAGTCCATTCTGAAAGTCGCACTTGTTACGGGGATGGCGATATACCTCATTCAAGCCTCACAAGCGGACTTGATTCAACTCAGTATGGATGTGTATCCGCAAAACATCTTCCATGCTTTGGATATCCTGCTCAACTTCATTTTGCTTATCAGTTGTTCGTTGTTGATTGTGGTCGCGATCGATATTCCCTTTCAGATCTGGCAGCATGCCGATCAACTTAAGATGACCAAACAAGAGATCAAAGACGAATATAAAGAGACCGAAGGTAAGCCGGAAGTGAAAGGTCGTATTCGTATGTTGCAAAGGGAAGCCGCACAGCGTCGGATGATGGCGGATGTCCCACAAGCGGACGTTATCATTACCAACCCGGAGCACTTTTCTGTTGCGTTGCGTTATAAGCAGAAAACCGACCGAGCTCCAGTGGTGATCGCCAAAGGTACCGACCATATGGCGATGAAGATCCGAGAAGTGGCGCGTGAACATGACATTACCATTGTACCTGCTCCGCCATTGGCGCGAGCGCTTTACCACACCACAGAGTTAGAACAAGAAATACCCGACGGACTGTTTACTGCCGTTGCACAAGTTCTCGCATTTGTGTTCCAGCTTAAGCAATATCGCAAACGTGGCGGTCAGCGACCTAAGATCCAAGATTACGATTTGCCAATCCCACCGGAACATCGCCACTAATGAAAATAATTGCATGGGTGAAGTAGACAAAAATTCGCATTAGATCAAAGGATTGTGATTTCTTTGAGCGATTAGTCATTATTTTGGCGTTAATCATGGTACACACATTGCTTATAACGCGTTAATCAACAACAATACCTGAACTTTTAGGCTAAAGCCGTCGCGTAGTACTCATTATAAGCGTTTAATTACTGCTTTCAGTTACGTGATGCTCCAGACCGATTGAGACACCTCGCAGTATGAAGTTAAGCCTGCCATTTGCAGATAAATTGCCAAAGATCCCACAGCGTTCCATGCCTGCCATTGGTGCGCCTGTTATGGTACTGGCCACCCTTGCGATGGTGGTTTTGCCTATTCCTGCGTTCCTGCTGGATTTATTCTTCACCTTTAACATCGCCTTAGCCATGGTGGTGTTGTTAGTGACCGTTTACACACGTCGTCCACTCGACTTTGCCGCATTCCCAACAGTACTGCTTATTGCAACTTTATTGCGCCTTGCATTGAACGTGGCGTCTACGCGTGTGGTACTACTTTACGGTCATGAAGGGGGCAACGCCGCTGGTAACGTAATCGAAGCCTTTGGTAACGTTGTGATTGGCGGTAACTACGCCGTGGGTTTGGTCGTATTCCTAATCTTGATGATCATTAACTTTATGGTGGTTACCAAAGGTGCGGGTCGTATTTCTGAGGTGAGTGCTCGCTTCACTCTGGATGCCTTACCGGGTAAACAGATGGCGATCGACGCGGACTTGAATGCCGGTTTGATTGACCAAGACCAAGCACGCATACGCCGTTTTGAAGTGACCAAAGAAGCCGACTTCTACGGTTCAATGGATGGTGCGTCTAAGTTTGTTAAAGGCGATGCGATTGCCGGTATCTTAATCCTGTTCATCAACATCATCGGCGGTTTGTCGATTGGTATGGCACAGTATGGTTTGGGCTTCTCAGAAGCGATGCAAATCTACACCTTGCTGACCATCGGTGACGGCTTGGTGGCTCAAATTCCGTCGCTACTATTGTCTATCGCAGCCGCGATGATGGTAACGCGTCAAAATACTGATGAAGACATGGGTGAACAGCTGATTTTCCAGATGTTCGACAACCCGAAAGCCCTCATGATCACCGCTGCCATTCTTGGTGTGATGGGTATCGTGCCGGGTATGCCGCATTTCTCGTTCTTGTCATTAGCCGCTGTTGCTGGTGGTGCTGCTTACTGGCTTGATAAGAAGCAAAAACAAAAAGCCAAAGAACCGGCCTTACCCGCCAAAGCGGAAGATGGCAGCGAACCCATTTCTCAACGCGAATTGTCATGGGACGATGTACAACCAGTCGATATAATCGGTCTGGAAGTGGGCTACCGTTTGATCCCATTGGTGGACCGAGACCAAGGTGGCGAACTGCTTGAGCGTGTGAAAGGCGTGCGTAAAAAGCTCTCTCAAGACTTCGGTTTCCTTATTCCTGCGGTTCATATCCGCGACAACCTAGAACTGACCCCAAACAGCTATCGTATTACCTTGATGGGCGTTGCTGTTGGTGAGGCCGAAATTCGCCCTGACCAAGAGCTGGCAATCAACCCTGGTCAGGTTTATGGCATGATTGAAGGCGAACCAACCATGGACCCGGCATTCGGCCTTGAAGCGGTTTGGATTCGTGAAGAGCAACGTGAACACGCACAAGCGTTGGGTTATACCGTTGTTGACTCTTCAACCGTATTGGCGACGCACTTAAGCCAACTACTCACCAACAACGCATCGCAGTTAATTGGTCACGAAGAAGTACAGAATCTGTTGGAGATGTTGGGACGCAGTGCTCCTAAGCTGGTGGAGAACTTTGTGCCTGACCAACTTCAGCTTGGTGTGGTAGTAAAAGTGTTGCAAAACCTACTCAACGAAGCCATTCCAATTCGCGATATTCGAACTATAGTGCAGACCTTGGCCGAGTACTCAAGTAAGAGTCAAGAACCTGACATTTTAACTGCCGCTGTTCGTATCAGCTTGAAACGTCTAATTGTTCAAGAAATCAATGGTATAGAGCCAGAGCTGCCAGTGATAACACTGATTCCTGAACTGGAACAAATATTGCATCAAACCATGCAGGCATCAGGGGGCGAATCTGCAGGTATAGAGCCGGGATTAGCAGAGCGACTTCAGTCCTCCTTGAGCCAAGCGACACAAGAACAAGAACTGAAAGGTGAGCCAGCGGTTCTACTGACATCTGGCGTATTGCGTTCCACACTGGCGAAGTTTGTTAAGAACACAATACCTAACCTCCGTGTACTTTCTTACCAAGAAATACCGGACGAAAAACAGATCAGAATTGTGCAAGCCGTGGGTAACTAATCCCGCGCATCATTAATGGATTCATAGTTTGAAGATTAAACGATTTTTTGCCAAAGACATGCGAACCGCACTGCTCCAAGTGAAAGAAGAACTTGGTGCAGAAGCCGTGATCATGTCGAATAAGAAAGTGGCGGGCGGTGTAGAGATTGTTGCAGCAATAGATGGCGAGTCTAACGCAGCCCCGACTTCGCAAGCGCACTCTCTTCCCAACCGTGGCGCAGCTCAACCAAATCGTTATAGCGAACCTCGTCAAACGTCGTCATCCACGGCTGAGCGTTATCAAGATCGCCGTCTAGATGAAGACAGAATCAGCCTAAACGCGAACAATGAAAAATCAGGCTCGATGACACAACGCTTCGCGAACATGCTCAAGCAATACAGTGGCGGTGCGGCCGAGTCTGATGACCATGTGGCAGAGAACGAAGATTCTTTGTCTGCATTGCTGCAGCGCCAAAATAAGCACCGTGAAAGCTATAACCAAGAGAAGCCAGCGCCTTACCAACCAGACTCGCCCTTGGCGAAGTTGATTGCCCAAGACAGCCGTTTTGAGCGTCCGACACCAAAGTTGGATCCAACCCGTTACGACCGTCGCCGTCCTTCGGATGAGCGCGACGACTCTGCGGATGAGTTGGAGAATATGCGTGAAGAGATGACGTCGATTCGCCGTCTGCTCGAACACCAAGTCTCTGGGTTGATGTGGCAAGAAGTTGAGCGCCGAGAGCCATTGCGCGCGATGTTGATTAAGCGTTTGGAACGCATGGGTGTTTCGCCTGAGCTTGCAGACCAAATGGCTTGCTACATTCCAGAAGATACCAAACCGGCACGAGCGTGGAAGGCATTGCTTTCTCTTGTAGCGGATCAAATCACAATTCCAAAGCAAGATATTTTGAAACGTGGTGGTGTCGTTGCGTTGCTTGGTCCAACAGGTGTGGGTAAAACCACGACTGTAGCCAAGCTTGCTGCACGTGCGGCGATGGAGTTTGGGGCCGACAATGTAGCCCTTGTGACAACAGATACATATCGCATAGGTGCACATGAGCAGCTCTCAATTTACGGAAGAATTATGGGTTGTCCCGTAAGAGTTGCTAAAGATTCTAACGAGTTAGCCGATGTTATATATCAGCTACGAAGCAGAAGACTGATTTTGGTCGATACGGCAGGGATGGGGCAGCGAGACGTAAGGCTCTCTGAACAGCTCGATACGCTAATGCAAGAGAGTGGAGAAGTGATTCACAGCTACCTTGTTTTGCCGGCTACCGCACAACGTCGTGTTCTACAAGAAACACTGGATCATTTCCGACGCATTCCGTTGTCGGGCTGTATTTTGACTAAGCTTGATGAATCATTGAGCTTGGGTGAATTTATAAGCGTGGTGATTCAGAACGCGATGCCAGTGGCCTACATTGCCAATGGTCAGCGCGTGCCAGAAGACATTGTGATAGCACAACCAAAATACATGATTGCGAAAGCAAATGAACTGTTAGAGAAGTCGACAGAGAACGAACCTCACTTTTGGAACAGTGACAGCGAAGGACTCTAGGGCGGCGGACTACTATGACTGAGAATATGATACACGATCAAGCAAGCGGCCTCCGTCGCTTAACACAACCATCATTGACTAAAGTAATTGCTGTTACTGGCGGCAAAGGTGGTGTGGGTAAATCAAACGTAACACTGGGTCTGGCGATTTGTATGGCTCGCCAAGGCAAGAAGGTGATGGTTCTCGATGCTGACCTAGGTCTAGCCAATGTGGACGTTATGCTCGGAATCCGTTCAAAACGTAACCTAGGGCATGTCCTCTCGGGTGAATGTGAGCTAAAAGATGCGATTGTTGAAGGCCCTTATGGTATAAAGATAATCCCTGCAACTTCTGGCACACAAAGCATGACCGAGCTATCTCCTGCTCAACATGCTGGACTCATCCGTGCATTTGGTAGTCTTGAAGATGAAATGGACGTATTGCTGATTGATACAGCAGCGGGCATTTCCGACATGGTGATTAGTTTTTCACGAGCAGCTCAAGATGTTGTGGTTGTGGTTTGCGATGAGCCGACTTCCATCACAGATGCCTACGCATTAATCAAGCTGTTGAGTAAGGAACACCAGGTCCAACGCTTCAAAGTTGTTGCAAATATGGTCAGAAGCTACCGTGAAGGCAGAGAATTATTCGCAAAGTTGACACTAGTCACAGAGCGCTTCTTGAATGTCAGCCTTGAACTCGTAGCATGTATTCCATTAGATGATAAAGTACGACAAGCCGTTAAACGACAAAAGATCGTTGTGGATGCATTCCCTCGTTCTCCAGCGGCTTTAGCAATCAGCTCATTAGCGAATAAAGCACTAACGTGGCCACTGCCGAAAACACCAAGTGGACACTTAGAATTTTTTGTAGAAAGATTGCTAAATCGTACCGAATTCACAGAGGACCCTTTTGGTGAATAAAGCGATTACCTATGACCAACATGGCAAGTTTAATAGCCAGCAGGCGTTCATTGAACGTTATTCTGTGTTGGTCAAGCGTATTGCTCACCACCTGTTAGGCCGTTTGCCGCCGAGTGTTCAGGTAGAGGATTTAATTCAGGCCGGTATGATCGGCCTTATCGAAGCTCAGCAGAATTATGATGGTTCTAAAGGTGCGAGCTTTGAAACTTATGCAGGTATCCGCATTCGTGGTGCAATGTTAGATGACATTCGCAAAGGCGACTGGGTACCTCGTTCTGTTCATAAAAACAATCGTGAAATTAACCAAGCGGTAGCGGAGCTGGAAGGCATTCTAAATCGCGACCCGTCTGACTCTGAAGTCGCAGCACACCTTGGTATGACGTTAGATCAATACCATAGTGCACTGACCGACATAAACTGTTCAAGGTTAGTGGGCATTGAGGATTTAGGCGTCTCTGATGATGTGATTTCACCCGCGGATGAAACCGATGACAGCAACCCGTTTAAGGGCGTAGCTGATGAATCGTTTCGAAAAGCACTGGTTGAATCAATAAAACAGCTTCCAGAGCGTGAAGCTTTGGTACTTTCGCTTTATTATGACGAAGAACTCAATTTGAAAGAGATTGGCGATGTGTTGGGCGTGAGCGAATCTCGCGTAAGCCAAATACTGAGTCAAGCGATGCAACGTTTACGCACCAAGCTCAGTGCGTGGACACAAAATGACTAAACACACTGATTTTACGATTCAGTGGAGGCAATTTTGAATAAAAACATGAAGATCCTTATTGTTGACGATTTCTCAACAATGCGCCGTATTGTTAAAAACCTGCTTCGTGACTTGGGTTTCAATAACACTCAAGAAGCGGACGACGGTTTAACTGCATTACCAATGCTGAAAAAAGGTGACTTCGATTTTGTTGTAACTGACTGGAATATGCCAGGTATGCAAGGCATCGACTTGCTTAAACACATCCGTGCAGATGCAGAATTAAAGCACCTTCCTGTTCTTATGATCACAGCAGAAGCTAAGCGTGAGCAGATCATTGAAGCAGCACAAGCAGGCGTTAACGGCTACATCGTTAAGCCATTTACTGCTGCAACACTAAAAGAAAAATTAGATAAAATTTTCGAACGTTTATAACTCTCTCTTTTTCTTTGTTATTCGAGTCATCACTCCTAATACCTAATACAAAAGGGTGGCTCGGTTGACGCTCAAAAAAGCGAAAGAAAGCACTAAACGTAAAAAAGGGTCTATTCAGGATGATCTCACTAGAGCAGGCGAAGTCGCTCGTTCAGATGCTAGAAAGCGGGGAACAGGACCAAGCTAACACGCTTGTTGCCTCGATATATGAAGGCGACGGGAATCCGATGCTTAAAGAAATCGGAACATTAACCCGTGACCTTCATGATTCACTTAAGCAGTTCAACCTCGATCAACGCATGACAGAAATTGCAAAAGCCGAGATACCGGATGCAAGAGACCGTCTGCAATATGTGATTGATAAAACTGAACTGGCAGCAAACAAAACGATGGATGCGGTTGAGTGCTGTTTACCTATCGCCGATAACCTGCATGAGTGCCTTCAACAAGTTCGACCTCAGTGGAACGAACTCATGCACGGACGCATTGAATTAAGCGATTTCAAAACACTTTGTCACCGTATCGATGAACTGTTAGTTCAAGTCGAAGGTGACAGTACTGAATTGCGTGGTCAACTGACCGAAATTCTTATGGCACAGGACTTCCAAGACTTAACGGGTCAAATTATTCGCCGTGTGATCACGCTTTCTAATGAAGTGGAAGATCGCTTGGTTGAGATCTTGACCGTCTTTTCTGCAAATAAACCAGAAGAACAGACTCAAGTTTTGCCAGAACCGCCAGATAAAAAGATTAAGCAATCAAGCGAAGCTGAAGGCCCTATTCTGAATCCGGAACTTAGGGAAGATGCGGTTTCATCGCAGGACGAAGTCGACGATTTGTTGTCCAGTCTTGGATTTTAAAGGTAACGTATGAGCTACGATTTAGACGAAGATATTCTTCAGGACTTTCTCATTGAGGCTGGAGAAATCCTAGAGCTGCTGTCTGAGCAGCTGGTTGAACTGGAAAATAACCCAGAAGACAAAGATCTCCTAAACGCGATTTTCCGCGGCTTCCACACCGTAAAAGGTGGTGCTGGTTTCCTATCATTAGCAGAGCTGGTTGACACTTGTCACGGTGCTGAGAACGTGTTTGACGTGTTAAGAAACGGTCAACGTTCTGTATCGCCAAGCTTGATGGACACCATGCTAAAAGCGCTGGATACAGTCAATACGCAATTCCAAGCGGTGCAAGATCGTGAGCCACTAGATGCGGCAGATCCAGCATTGTTGGAAGAGCTTCACCGTTTGTGCAAGCCAGAGTCAGAAGACGAGGTTGTTACGGTCGCAGAAGCACCAGTTGCAACGCCAGAGATTCCTGAACCTGCTATCGAGCAGCCTGCTGTGCCAGTAGAGGCAAGCTCTGCTCCAGTGAGTGTTGGTTCCGTGGATGAAATTACTCAAGACGAGTTCGAGAAACTGCTTGATGAACTGCACGGCAAAGGCTCAGCACCAGGTGCATTGACGCCTGTACCGGCAGCTCCTGCAACGCCTACTCAAGCGAATGCTCCGGCAACCGATAGCGGTGATATTACTGACGATGAGTTCGAGAGGTTACTCGACGAGCTACATGGTGTTGGTAAGAGCCCATCTGCTTCTGAAATTGCTCCAGTTGAGCCGCCAAAAGCGGCAGAACCTGCTGCACTAGCCGGCTCTGCATTTTCGAACGACAGCGATTTGATGACGGATGAAGAGTTTGAAAAACTCCTCGACGAATTGCATGGTTCAGGCAAAGGTCCTTCTCTTGAAGAGCTCGATTTTGCGACTAAGCCTGCATCAGCAAACGTTGTTCCAGAAGCGCCAAAAGCGGAACCCGCTCCGGCTCCTCAACCTGCACCTGTTGCTGCCGCTCCTGCTCCGGCTCCAAAACCGGAAGCTAAGCCTCTTGCAGTAAAAGAAGAAGCGAAAGCACCAGCAGTTAAGAAACCTCAAGCAGAAGCGACAGTACGTGTTGATACATCAACACTAGACACCATCATGAATATGGTCGGTGAACTTGTACTGGTTCGTAACCGTCTACTGAGTCTTGGTTTGAACAGCAACGACGAAGAAATGTCAAAAGCGGTTGCTAACCTAGACGTTGTTACCGCAGACCTTCAAGGTGCGGTGATGAAAACGCGTATGCAACCGATCAAGAAAGTGTTTGGTCGCTTCCCACGTGTTGTTCGTGACTTGGCGCGTAACCTGAATAAAGACATCGTGCTTGAAATGCGCGGTGAAGAAACCGACCTAGATAAAAACCTGGTAGAAGCGCTTGCGGATCCATTGATCCACTTGGTGCGTAACTCGGTTGACCACGGCATTGAAATGCCAAACGACCGCGCGAAAGCAGGTAAATCTCGTACTGGTAAAGTTATCCTATCTGCGTCACAAGAAGGCGATCATATCGAACTGGCTATCGTTGATGATGGCGGTGGTATGGATCCGAACAAACTTCGTGGTATCGCCGTGAAACGCGGCATGATGGACGAAGATGCTGCAGCGCGTCTGTCTGACAAAGAGTGTTTCAATTTGATCTTTGCTCCTGGTTTCTCAAGCAAAGATAAGATTTCTGATATCTCAGGTCGTGGTGTTGGTATGGACGTGGTAAAAACCGCGATCAATACACTAAACGGCTCTATCGATATTGACTCTGAATTAGGTAAGGGTACGAAGATTACGATCAAAGTACCGCTGACACTGGCAATTCTACCGACGCTAATGGTTGGCGTTGGCGGTCACCCATTTGCACTACCTTTGGCTTCCGTTAACGAGATCTTCCACTTAGATCTTAGCCGCACGAATGTGGTAGATGGCCAGCTGACGATCATCGTACGTGATAAATCTATTCCACTGTTTTACTTGCAGAACTGGTTGGCTTCTAAGTCTCCACGAGTACAAGAACGTACGGGGCACGGTCATGTTGTTATCGTACAGATCGGCAGCCAACGTGTTGGTTTCGTGGTGGATACGCTTATCGGCCAAGAAGAAGTGGTTATCAAGCCATTAGACAATCTATTGCAAGGCACGCCAGGTATGGCAGGTGCGACTATCACCAGTGATGGCCACATCGCATTGATTCTTGATGTGCCAGACCTACTTAAGCAATATGCTGCGGCTTCACGCATTTAAGCGAAGCTGGGGTTTATAAAAGGAATAAAATGGCGATTAAAGTACTAGTCGTTGATGATTCGAGTTTTTTCCGTCGTCGCGTAAGCGAAATCATCAACTCAGAATCGCGCCTAGAAGTGATTGATGTTGCGGTTAACGGCAGAGAAGCGGTGGAAAAAGCCAAATCTCTCAAGCCTGACGTCATCACGATGGATATTGAAATGCCAGTCATGGATGGTATTACTGCCGTTCGTGAAATCATGGCTGCGTCTCCTACGCCAATCCTGATGTTTTCGTCCCTGACGCATGATGGGGCGAGAGCGACACTTGATGCACTAGACGCTGGTGCGTTGGATTTCTTACCGAAGAAATTCGAAGACATCGCACGTAATCGCGATGAAGCGGTATCGCTGCTCCAACAACGTGTGATCCAAATCGCTTCCAAGCGTGCGTTTATGCGCCGTCCTAGTGCGAAACCAGCGGTGACAACGGCTAATTCGACAACACGTCCTTTAGCATCTCGTGCGGCTACGCCAATAGCATCTGCGCCAAATCGCTCTATGGCAGCGAAATTCCGTGCGTCTGGTAAGAAGTATCAGTTAACGGCTATTGGTACTTCAACCGGTGGCCCTGTTGCGCTGCAAAAAATTCTAACTCGCTTACCTGTAAACTATCCGCACCCAATCGTGCTTATCCAACATATGCCAGCGACTTTTACTGCGGCGTTTGCGAGTCGTTTAAACACGCTATGCAAAATCCAAGTGAAAGAAGCGCAAGATGGTGATGTGTTGCAAGCTGGCGTTGCTTATCTTGCCCCAGGCGGTAAACAGATGATGGTTGATGGTCGTGCTGGTGCTGCTCGTCTTCGTATTATCGATGGTGGCGACCGTATGAATTACAAACCTTGTGTCGACGTAACGTTTGGCTCGGCGGCAAAAGTCTACGGCGACAAAGTCTTGTCGATGGTACTGACTGGTATGGGTGCTGATGGTCGTGAAGGTGCGCGTATGCTGAAATCGGCTGGCTCAACTATTTGGGCTCAAGACGAAGAAAGCTGCGTCGTCTACGGCATGCCTCAAGCGGTTGCGAAAGCGGGTATATCCACTGAAGATTTACCTCTCGACCGTATTGCTGAGCGCATGCTGGTCGAAGTCGGCTTAGCGTAGGAAAAATCATGATCGTTTGGAGTGTAGCGAACCAAAAAGGTGGGGTAGGCAAAACGACATCAACCGTGACGTTAGCAGGCCTATTAAGCCAAAAAGGCCATCGTGTCTTAATGGTGGATACGGACCCACATGCGTCACTGACCACGTACCTTGGTTATGATCCTGATGCTGTGACGTCGAGCTTGTTCGACCTTTTTCAGCTCAAGGCGTTTACTCGTGAGACGGTAAAACCGTTGATCGTAGAAACGGATCTTGACGGCATGGACATTATCCCTGCGCACATGTCATTAGCCACGCTCGACCGTGTAATGGGTAACCGCAGCGGAATGGGGTTGATCTTAAAGCGAGCTCTACAAGCCGTTGCTCAAGATTATGATTATGTGTTGATCGACTGTCCGCCAATTCTTGGTGTGATGATGGTGAACGCACTAGCAGCGAGTGATCGCATTTTAATTCCGGTACAGACTGAATTTTTGGCCATGAAAGGTTTAGAGCGCATGATTCGCACGTTAACCATCATGCAAAAGTCTCGTCCGGGCGGATTCAAAGTGACTATCGTGCCGACTATGTACGATAAGCGCACGAAAGCTTCGTTGCAGACGTTAACACAGCTGAAAAAGGATTATCCGAATCAGGTGTGGACCTCAGCGGTGCCGATTGACACGAAATTCCGTGATGCAAGCTTGAAGCATCTGCCAGCATCGCATTTTGCTTCTGGTAGCCGTGGCGTGTTTGCATACAAGCAACTGCTAATTTACTTGGAGAGGCTAGCGTTCGATGAGCAATAACGACGTACTTTCCAGTGAACAAGCACTTGATGATTACTTCAGTGCTTTGCTTGGCGAAGAGGTCGAAGTTATTGAGCAAGAAGAAGCACTTGACTTGCTCGCTCAAGAACTATCATCTGCAGAGCCAGAGCCAGAGCCAGAGCCAGAGCCAGAGCCAGAGCCAGAGCCAGAGCCAGAGCCAGAGCCAGAGCCAAAATTGCAACTGCATTATGCTGAACCCGAGTCTTACCAATACAGCGAAATGTATTCTCCAGCATTGGAAGCGCCCAATCTGGAGGATGTACAACGATTATTAAGCCAGCTTGAATCTACAAATGTCGTAGCAGAGTTGGATATCGATGACATTCTGGAACAAAACACCATTGATATAGCTGCTGAAGCAAAGTCAATCGTACAAGAACCAGTTATCGAAATCGAAACGGCGGTTGAAGCCGTGGAAGAAATCCAAGAGTGGAACATTGAAGAAGATTCAGTGCCTGCGATTGAGGTTGAACAACCCGAACCAATCTGGGTTCAACCAGAAGTTGAAGTGGTTGAACCAAAGTTTGATGCCGATGTGGAAATTGAACAACGCATCGAGACTGAAACAGAGCTGGAGACCGAAGCGGGAGCAAAGCTACCTGACGCTTGGGAGAGCACACAACGTAGTGAAGACTTTCAAGTATTGTACTTTGATGTAAACGACGTGACGTTCGCTGTACCGCTTGATGAGCTTGGTGGCATTCATCGCATCACAGAGCTCAATCACTTAATCGGTCGACCTGCTTGGTATTTGGGTTTACAAACCAGTCGCGAACAGCAATTTGATGTCGTAGACACTGCAAAGTGGGTGATGGCAGATAAGCTTCGTGATGAAGACTACAAAGAGAATTACCAATATGTCGTCATGCTTGGTGAAAGCATGTGGGGGTTGGCAAGTAACCAGTTAATGGGAACTGAAACACTCAATATCGACAAAGTCCGTTGGCGTGAACAAGCCGGCAAACGCCCTTGGTTAGCGGGTATGGTGAAAGAAAAAATGTGTGCTTTAATTCATGTCCAAGCACTTATAGACATGCTAAACGCCGGTTTAGATGTAAAATCACTGAATTAGATTTTGGTCGGGAACGACATTAACGAGGATTAACTATGTCTCAAGCTTTTGAAGTTGAAGTGAAGAAAGATACATCGAACGACGAAGTTCTTCAGTGGGTGACGTTCCAACTTGAAGAAGAAACTTATGGCATCAATGTGATGCAAGTTCGTGAAGTGCTTCGCTACACAGAAATCGCTCCAGTTCCGGGTGCGCCAGATTACGTGCTAGGTATCATCAACCTGCGTGGTAACGTGGTTACCGTTATTGATACTCGCTCTCGTTTTGGCCTAATGGAAGGCGAAGTGACTGACAATACACGTATTATCGTGATTGAGTCTGAGCGCCAAGTTATCGGTATCCTAGTCGACAGCGTTGCTGAAGTGGTTTACCTACGTTCTTCTGAGATCGATACAACCCCATCTGTAGGTACTGACGAAAGCGCTAAGTTCATTCAAGGCGTGAGCAACCGTGATGGTAAACTGCTTATTCTTGTTGATTTGAACAAGCTACTAAGCGATGACGAATGGGATGAGATGGCTCACCTATAATTGGCTGATGAATCATGGCTGAAGAAACCTTCCTATCTTTGCCGCTATTTGCAGGCGGCTTGGCTTTTGTTTTTCTGATTCTGCTTTTAACGCAGTTACGCGTGCGTGCTGGCTTACAAAAGCAAATGGATCAGCAGCGTGCCCATGCGCGAAATGCTGAGAAAGAAGTACAAAAGCTGAACAAACAACTGCTGGAAGTGCGTTCTGTGGTGGTTGGTTTAGGCCAAAAAGTCACTGAACAACAAGATGTAATTCAACATCTTAATGAACGCATTCGCGAACTAGAACACGCAGATACAGATGGAAGACTGTATAGTCGCGCTTCAAAAATGGTTCAACTTGGTGCTGATATCAACGAGTTGATTGAAGAGTGTGAATTGCCGAAAGCAGAAGCTGAATTAATGCTGTCTTTGCAGAAGAAACTTGCAGGGAAAGAGAAAATTCCACCACTAAGCAGTCAACCCTCTGATGACCCGACTTATCCACCTCGTGGAAGACGTCGATAAAAGATGAAAAAAGAAGCTTCGGCTTCTTTTTTATTTTTAAAATAAAAACTTATAATTACTTATGGTTAATTTTATTAAAATGTGACTATAAGTTAACAAAAACTCACGAACTTACATACATCATCGCTTTCTTATCCTGTTTTGTCACAACTAAGCTGTGTTAATATAGCCGCTCATTCATTTTTTAGTTGAAGCCCTATGTTAGAAGTCTCTAACCTAACTGCGATCCGTGACGAAAGGGTCCTGTTTGAAAACCTGCAATTTGAAATTAAGCCTGGTGAGCTTGTCCAAATAGAAGGGCGAAACGGCACAGGTAAAACGACATTGCTGCGAATCATTATCGGGTTAGGGGACAGAGAAGAGGGCACCATCAAATGGAAAGGCGAAATCACGGAAAAATCTCGTGACGTCTTTCATCAAGACTTGCTCTTCCTTGGGCATCAAACTGGCGTAAAACGCGAGTTGACGGCATTCGAAAACCTACGCTTTTATCAATCTATTCACAATAACAGCTCTTCTGATGACGAAATCTTTGCTGCATTGACTCAAGTTGGTCTTGCAGGTAGAGAAGATGTGCCTGTAGCACAACTTTCTGCCGGTCAGCAACGACGTGTTGCGCTTGCTCGATTGTGGTTGAGTAAACAAATTCTATGGATTTTAGATGAGCCGTTGACGGCAATTGATAAACAAGGTGTGAAGGTGCTTGAATCATTGTTTGCAAATCATGCTGATAATGGTGGCATCGTTATTCTGACTACACACCAAGATATGTTTGCAGATAGCCCTAAACTTAGAAAAATAAAATTGGGTGATTAGTATGATTTCGTCCATGACCACCATTATCCGCCGTGAGTTGTTGATTGCATTTCGTCGTCAGGCAGACATCCTGAACCCGCTGTGGTTCTTCATTATCGTGATCACACTTTTCCCTCTTAGCATCGGTCCAGAGCCTAATTTGTTAGCACGTATTGCAGCTGGCATCGTTTGGGTTGCTGCGTTGCTGTCTGCCTTATTATCATTAGAGCGTCTATTCCGTGATGATTTTCAAGACGGTGCGCTAGAGCAAATGATGCTGATGCCAATTCCGTTGCAACTTGTTGTGATTTCTAAGGTCATAGCACATTGGTTGTTAACTGGATTGCCGCTAATTCTGATTAGCCCATTATTGGCGATCCTGCTTTCTCTTGATTTCAATACTTGGTTGTCTGTGGTTTTGACACTCGCGATCGGAACTCCGACGCTAAGTTTTATCGGTGCCATTGGTGTGGCGCTGACAGTTGGGTTACAAAAGGGCGGCGTTCTTCTGAGTTTGCTTATTCTGCCGCTCTACATCCCAATTCTGATTTTCGCTACATCCGCGATTGATGCTGCAGCATTAGGTATCGCGTATAACGGACAACTGGCTATTTTAGGGGCCATGTTGATGGGGGCCGTCACCCTCACCCCGTTTGCTATCAGCGCGGCGCTAAGAGTTAGTGTTAACTAACTCAGTAAAGTGCGGATTAAGCGACGTTTGATCAAAGAATTATTATTAAAGCACTGCTACGGTCTCGACCCTCTAGACAGTGTCCCTGAAGTAAGAGTGAGAACTTAACATGTGGAAATGGCTACATCCTTATGCCAAGCCTGAAGCAGCTTATCACCTAAGTGGTAAGTTTCTCCCTTGGTTTTCTGTTTTGGCCCTCGTATGCCTGTCGGTTGGTACCGTATGGGGGCTTGCGTTCGCGCCTTCGGACTACCAGCAAGGCGACAGTTTCCGAATCATCTATATTCACGTGCCTTCAGCCATTTGGTCGATGGGTGTTTACATGTCGATGGCCATTGCCGCATTTATTGGCTTGGTTTGGCAGGTTCGCCTTTCAGAAATGGCCGCACTCGCCATGGCACCAATTGGTGCAGTGTTTACTTTTATCGCTTTGCTTACTGGCGCGGTGTGGGGAAAGCCAATGTGGGGCACTTGGTGGGTATGGGATGCACGCCTAACCTCAGAACTCATTCTTCTATTCCTATATCTTGGTGTTATTGCGCTGTACCACGCGTTTGACGATCAGAAAACCGCCGCAAAAGCCGCTGGTATTCTTGCGATTGTTGGCGTTGTTAACCTACCTATCATCCACTTTTCTGTGGAGTGGTGGAACACGCTACATCAAGGCGCAACCATTACGAAATTTGAAAAGCCATCCATTTCATCCAACATGCTTTGGCCGCTGTTGTTGAACATCTTTGGCTTTGCGTTCTTCTTTGGTGCAGTGACTATGGTGCGTTTCCGTAATGAAATCATCAGTAAAGAAAGTCACCGTCCTTGGGTTCGCAAACTCGCATCTGAAAAAACTCAGTGAGGTAATTAATCATGCATTTTGAATCTCTGAGCGAATTATTTGCCATGGGTGGCTACGCATCATACGTATGGAGCGCGTTTGGTATTACTTTCTTGTCTATGCTGATTCTTTTGATTTCAAGCGTCCGTCGTGGGGATGCGTTATTGAAAGAAGTTCAAGCAAAAATTGACCGCCAAGCGCGTATCGACGCGGCGAAGAATATGGAGAACACGTTATGAACCCGAGACGTAAAAAGAGGCTGGGCATTGTCCTCGCTATCTTTATCGGCATCAGTGCAACCATTGGTTTGATGTTGTATGCGCTTAACCAAAATATGGACCTTTTCTATACTCCAACAGAGTTAGTTAATGGTAAGCCTGATGGTACGAAACCGGAAGTCGGTCAACGCTTGCGTATCGGCGGTATGGTTGTTGTGGGTTCAGTTCGCCGCGACCAAGACTCTCTGAAAGTGCGTTTTGATCTACACGACGTGGGTCCAAAAGTGACGATCGTGTATGAAGGTATCCTTCCAGACTTGTTCCGTGAAGGTCAGGGTATCGTAGCTCAAGGCGTACTTAAAGATGCAACAACGGTTGAAGCGTTTGAAGTGCTAGCGAAGCACGACGAAGAGTACATGCCACCTGAAATTGCAGAAGCGATGAAGAAAACCCATGAGCCTTTGCAGTACACCACTGAACAAAAACAAGGAAGCGACCAATGATTGCTGAAATCGGTCACTTTGCCCTCATTTTATCGCTTGCGATGGCAGTACTGCTAAGCGTACTGCCGTTATGGGGCGCATCAAGCAATAACACGATGCTGATGAATACAGCACGACCGCTATCTTGGTCGATGTTCATCATGCTATTTTTCTCATTCGTGATCTTATGTTGGGGTTTCTATACCAATGATTTCACGTTGCAATACGTGGCAAGTAACTCAAACAGCCAACTACCTTGGTACTATCGTCTAACGGCAGTTTGGGGCGCGCACGAAGGTTCACTGTTGCTTTGGGTGCTTATCCAAGCTGGTTGGACTGTGGCTGTAGCGACATTTAGCCGCGGTATGCCGCAAGAATCGGTTGCACGTGTGCTTGCCGTGATGGGCATGATTTCAGTCGGTTTCTTGCTGTTCATCATTCTTACTTCAAACCCGTTCCTACGTACGTTGCCATTCTTCCCTGTTGATGGTCGTGACCTGAACCCACTTCTTCAAGATCCGGGTTTGATTGTTCACCCGCCAATGCTTTACATGGGCTATGTAGGCTTCTCGGTTGCGTTCTCGTTTGCGATTGCTTCTCTAATGACAGGCCGTCTTGATACGGCTTGGGCTCGTTGGTCTCGTCCTTGGACTACAGCTGCATGGGTTTTCCTAACACTAGGTATCGCACTAGGCTCTTGGTGGGCGTACTACGAACTTGGCTGGGGTGGCTGGTGGTTCTGGGATCCAGTAGAAAACGCATCATTCATGCCTTGGCTAGCGGGTACGGCTCTCATGCACTCTCTCGCGGTAACGGAAAAACGCGGTACGTTTAAAGCATGGACAGTATTACTGGCAATCTCTGCATTCTCATTGAGCTTGCTCGGTACTTTCTTGGTTCGCTCGGGTATTCTGGTGTCGGTACACGCGTTCGCGTCTGACCCATCTCGCGGTATGTTTATCCTAGGTTTCCTCGTTTTCGTCATTGGTGGCTCACTCCTGCTATTTGCAGTGAAAGGGGCGGCGGTTCGTGTTCGTGGTAACTTTGATTTGGTTTCGCGTGAGAACGCGCTACTTGCGAACAACGTGCTTCTGATTGCTGCGCTAGTCGTCGTATTGGTTGGTACTTTGTTGCCATTGGTTCACAAACAAATTGGTCTTGGTTCAGTATCTATCGGTGCGCCATTCTTCGACATGCTGTTCGCATGGTTGATGATGCCGTTTGCCTTCCTATTAGGTATTGGTCCTATGATTCGCTGGAAGCGCGATAATCTATCTAAGCTTATTAAGCCGATGATTGTTTCCGGTGTGCTTGCCTTCGCATTAGCGGCAGTGTGCGTGTTCCTGTTCGCTGACTTCTTCTCAGTGATGGCTTACATCGGTTGGGTGATGGCAATCTGGATCATCGCAATGCATGGCTTTGAATTGTACGAGCGTGCTACGCACCGTCACAGCTTCGGCGAAGGTGTTCGTAAATTGCAACGCAGCCACTGGGCAATGATGCTTGGTCACATTGGCTTAGCCGTTACTGTGATTGGTATTGCGATGGTGCAAAACTACAGCATCGAACGTGACGTACGTTTGGCGCCAGGTGAGCACTTCAAGATTTACGGTTACGATTTCTACTTCTCAGGTCTACGTGACAAAGATGGTCCAAACTACGATGGTTACATCGCGGACTTCGAAATCACCAATGATGGTAAGTACGTGAACACGCTACACGCTGAAAAACGTTTCTACCGCACGGCGAAATCGATGATGACTGAAGCGGCTATTGATCGCGGAATTACTCGTGATTTGTACATCGCGATGGGCGAGCGTCTAGACGACAACCGTTCGTGGGCAGTACGTATTTACTACAAACCATTCGTTCGTTGGATCTGGGCTGGTTCATTGATCATGTCTTTAGGTGGTGCGCTTGCTATCTCTGATAGACGTTACCGCTTCCGCAAGACGGCTAAGAAAGACGGAAAGTCAAAGCTAGCGGAAAAGGAAGCATAATATGAATAAGAAAGTCTTATTTATCCCGTTGGTCGCTTTTATGGTCTTGGCGGGTATCTTCGCGACTCAGTTGGTTCGTAACCAAGACGGCGACGATCCAACAAAATTGGAATCAGTACTGGTAGGTAAGCCAGTACCTGAGTTCCACCTAGAAGATTTAGCGGAACCGGGTAAGCAATACGACCAGTCGATCTTTAAAGGTGAGCCGCTGTTGCTGAACGTTTGGGCAACTTGGTGTCCAACTTGTTACGCTGAGCACAAATACTTAAACGAACTTGCAGGCAAAGGCGTGAAGATCATCGGTATGAACTACAAAGATGATCGTAATAAAGCGATTGGTTGGTTAAACGACCTTGGTAATCCATACCTAATCAGCTTGTTTGATGGAAGCGGCATGTTGGGCCTAGACCTTGGTGTTTACGGCGCTCCTGAAACGTTCATCATCGATGCCAATGGTGTGATTCGCTACCGTCATGTTGGCGATGTGAACCCTCGTAACTGGGCTGAGACCCTAGAGCCGCTTTATACCAAATTGGTTGAGGAGGCGAAGCAATGAAAAAGTTTATTCTAGCGGCGCTCGCTGCAATGACATTTTCGCTTGCAGCACACGCTGCAATCGAAGTGTATGAGTTTGATAACTTAGAGCAAGAACAACAGTTCAAAGAGCTCGGTCATACGCTTCGTTGCCCTAAATGTCAGAACAACACGATTTCTGACTCAAACGCAGAGCTTGCTCAAGACCTACGTCACAAGGTTTATGAAATGACCAAAGACGGTAAGTCTAAAGATGAAATCGTTGACTACATGATTGCCCGTTACGGTAATTTTGTGACTTATAACCCTCCGTTTACCATGGCAACCGCGATTCTTTGGCTCGGTCCATTTGCTGTTGTTTTAGGTGGCTTTGGTTTGATCGTGCTTCGCAGCCGTAAAGCCAAAGTAAAAACTGTTCAAGATAGCGATGAAAATTGGGATGAGAACAAAGAAGCTCGTCTTAAAGCGCTACTTGATGAAGAGAACAACGGAGATAAGAAGTAATGACACTATTTTGGATTTCTACCGTTGTTTTAACGCTGATTGCTTGCGTGTTGGTCGCTTTGCCACTGCTAAAGCAAAAAGCAAACAACGATGAAGTATTACGTGACGAGCTAAACAAAGCGTTCTATAAAGACCGACTTTCTGAGCTTGAAGAAGAAACCGATGAAGGCTTGGTCGAGAGCCAAGACGAGTTGATTTCTGATTTGAAACAGTCGCTACTGGATGACATCCCAAGTGAAAAAACACAAGGCGAAACCAAAGTTTCTCCAATGGCGGTATTGATTCCTTCGGTTATTTTAACAGTGGTATTGAGTTACGGTCTTTACTACAAGTTTGGTGCTTCTCAGGACGTTGTTAAGTGGCAGGAAGTCACGTCAAACCTACCTGAACTTTCGAAGAAGTTGATGTCAGCATCGTCTGAGCCTTTAAGCGAAGATGAAATGGATGACTTATCATTAGCACTTCGTACGCGTCTGCATTACCAACCAGATGATTCAACAGGTTGGCTGCTTCTTGGTCGTATCGCTCTGGCTAATCGTGATGTCACAACCTCGATTGATGCAATGGAGAAAGCGTACAAGCTGGAGCCGAAAGATCCTGACGTACAACTCGGTTACGCTCAAGCTCTAATGCTGTCTCAAGACGAGATGGATCAAGCGACAGCACGTTCTCTGCTTGGCAAGCTAATGCAGCAAGACTATGTCGACCTACGTGTATTCTCGCTGTTGGCATTCGATGCGTTTGAGCGCCAAGATTTCCCTGCAGCGATTAAATACTGGGGCATCATGCAGCAGATGATTGGTCCAGAGGATAGCCGTTACGAAATGCTAGGTCGCAGTATCGAAAGTGCGCGTAAGCAAATGGGTGAGGCGGTGTCTCCAGATAAAAGCGTGGCAGTGACGATTAACGTTGCTCCAGAAGCTCAATTGGACCCAAATGCAGTATTGATTGTATCTATTCACCGCGCAGACGGCTCCCCAATGCCAGTTGCAGCAGCGCGCTATCCACTAGGGACTTTCCCTCGTACCGTGGTTTTAGACGACGGTAATGCGATGATGGAAGGGCAGAAGCTGTCGTCGTTAGAGAAACTGATGGTACGTGTTCGTATCGACTCTGACGGTAACGTAGCGACTCGTGACCATGATTGGCACGGCGAAAGTGAAGCGGTTGAATTTGGTCAACCAGTGGATGTGATGATCGATAAGCAGTATCAATAAATCTATCCTGTCTCTGATAGTGGACACTTTGTGATTGTCCTATCGCTTTTGTGGTATGACTACCAACTATCGAGTAGAATGATGAAGGCCAGCGCTTGCTGGCCTTTCTTTATTTATATACCCAAGTGACTTTTTAAGAGCAGTATCGCGTACATCAATCTTTAAGGTTGCTTAGGTATATTAATCGTCGTTATGGAACGCAGAATGTATAACAAGGGTAAATCCACCTTCTTGTTGTTGTTTGCAGTTGGAATGGTTGGCTGTTCGACTGCGCCTGAAGAGGCGGCAACAGAAGAAAACGAAACGAATCAGACGACTTCTGGTGTTTATGATCCGTTAGAAGGCTTCAACCGCGCGATGTGGGAAATCAACTACGATTACCTTGATCCGTATTTGGTTCGTCCTATCTCTCTTGCGTATGTGGACTACACGCCAGTCCCAGTTCGCTCAGGTATCGCAAACTTTTTGGCGAACTTAGATGAGCCAGCAAGCGTGGTTAACAATTTGGTAATGGGAAACGGCACTAAAGCGGTCGATCACTTTAACCGATTCTGGATTAACTCGACTTTTGGTGTACTTGGCTTATTCGATATCGCGACAGCGGCGGGTATCACCAAATACGATAACAAAGAGTTCAGTAGTGTGGTGGGTCATTATGGAGTAGGAAATGGTCCTTACTTCATGGTACCTGGCTACGGCCCATATACGTTGCGCGAAGTAACAGATACGGTAGATGGTATGTATTTGCCGCTTTCTTACCTTAACTTCTGGGCTGGTCTTGGTAAGTGGGCATTGGAAGGTATGGAAAAGCGTGCACTGATTGTTCCACAAGAAGCGCAGTTAGAAGCCTCTCCAGATCCATACGTATTAACGCGTGATATTTATCTTCAGCGTCAAGATTTCAAAGCAGAAATCAACAATACGGATGAAGTGAACGAGGACGAAGAAGCGTACTTGGACGAGTACTTAGAAGAAGACTTCTAAACGTTTTCTACAGACAAACAAAAAGGCTTGGTGAAAACCAAGCCTTTCTTTTTATCGGTAACTTTCTTTTATCGATAAATAGCGTTCAAATTAGAACTTGTAGTTCGCTTGAACACCGATTAGCCATACGTTACCTGTTACTTCACCTGTAAACGCACCGCCTAGAAGTGCCGCTTCGTTGTCTGAAGCATCACGAGGCTCGCTGATAGACGCATCTTTTGCGAAGATATAAGTAAAGCCAGCATCTAGCGTTAAGTTTTTAGACCATTCGTAGCCTGCACCAATGCTGAGCCATAGGCGGTCAGTCTCTGGAATTGTTGTTGTACGGTATTTGTCATCAACTGCTGACATGTCGTATGCAACACCAGAGCGTAGTGCTAGCTTGCTGTCTACTTGGTAAGTCGCACCGATAGCAAAGCGGTAGTTGTCTTCCCAGTTTTCAGATTTAATCAGATCAGATGAATCAGGGAAATCTGCCACTAGCTCTTTAAAGCTGCTCCAATCTGTCCAGTTAATGCTTGCGTGTACTGCTAACTGGTCATTTAGTTGGTGGAAGCTCGCTAGTTCAGCTGTTGCTGGCAAGGTAAGGTCCATTGAACCTGCTTTTTTCGCGTTAGGGTTCACTGGGTTGAACGCAAGACCATTCGCGTGACCTTCTAGGGTCAGATCTACCGCTGATTTATATGCGAAACCGATACGGTTGTTATCGTTGATCTGCCATGTAGTACCCACTTGCCAACCCCAAGCGGTGTCATCACCTTCCATGTATTTAAGTGTTTGACCCGGTAAAGTCGGTTTCACTAAACCCATCTGAGGTGGCATCACTGCGCCAATGCTACCATCTGCGATGATGTAACGGATACCACCACCAATGCTTACCGCTTCATTCAGTTTGTAAGCAGCATTTAGGTTTGCTTCCATAGAGAAAACACTAGCTTGGTTACCAAAGTTCGTTGCCGCAAAGTCTTTACCCAGATCAGTTTCCATACCGTAGTTAGTACCAAGAGCAAAACCGACAGCTACTTTTTCATTGTATTGGTGAGAAAGGTAAAAGTTTGGTACGACTGCATCGTGTGCAAAGTCATGAGAGCTAGCAGGAAGTGTTCTATCGCCACCAAGGTGCATTTGACCATCAACATCAACGTTAGGGTTTACATAGATAGCGCCAACAGACACTTGTGTGCCTTCTAGATACGTTAGCATTGCTGGGTTACGCCATTGTGCACTTGCGTTATCAGCCATTGCTGCTTCACCAGCGTACGCACGGCCTAGGCCTGTTGCTGAGTACTCTGCAAGTTGGAAACCTGCTGCGTTTGCAACGCCTGAAGTACTTAGTAGGCCGAATGCCACTGCTGCTGAAAGGAGAGTCTTGTTGGTTTTCATTGTAATGTTCGCTGAGTTATTTATAACGTGGGGCGAAAGTTTACGTCTAGAGTTATTACTTTAAAAACGAAAAGCCAATAAAACAGTGTTTTTAGGTCAATTATCTATATATTTATATATATATAGAAGATCTATCTAACTGTAATGGCTGTGTGAAAAAATCTCAGCGAACACTTGTGAGTCATAATTGTCGTTTTTGATTACACGTGTGCGCCAAAATTCAGTGGATGAGAAATAACAGATAAGAAAAAAGGCTGGAATACCAGCCTTTTATATAGATGTTACTTATACTAGCTTAACGCGTAATGATTAGAAGCTGCGGCTGTATTGTAAGCCGAACAGAATCGCATCTGCGCGAGTTGTACCTGTGAAGGAGCCTGTTGGAGCACTTGTCTCTACAACATCTACATCTTTACCTACCAGATATGTAAAGCCAAGATCGATGTTCGAGCTTGAATCTAGATGATAAGTGAAGCCACCAGAGAACCATTGACGATCAGAATCAGGTACAGAAACTGAAGTTAGGTCAGCTTGAGCACTTGTGTCGTACATGTAGCCCGCACGTAGTGTCCAATCATTATTTAGGTAGTAAGTACCACCAATAGCGTAGTGCCAACCATCTTGCCACTCATACGGCTTGTCGTAGCTACCAGTTAGAACGGAATCTTTTAGATTGCGGAATTCGATTTGATCGAACGTACCCCAACCGATGTATTGGATGCTGTAGTGAACCGCAAACTTAGTATCTTGAATTTTGTGGTAGCCAGAGAACTCTGCCATATCAGGTAGCGGAAGAGTAATCTTTTGGCCCTTATCGTCTTTAGCTTCCATTTCTGGGCTGTAACGGTAAGAGAAACCAAAACGGTTGTTTTCATCTAGCTCAAATACAGTACCTACGTTGAAACCAACAGCCCAACCGTCTGCACCATCTACATCTAGAAGAGGCATTGGTAGAACTTCTGCTTCACGTTTCATTGTACCTTGACCGTAGATTAGGTCGATGCCTGCACCGAAGCTCCATTGGTCGTTTAGACGGTAAGAACCCGCTAGACCAAAGTTTGCGCTTTTCACATCTGTAAGGCCGCCGTATTCGCGAGCAGCAAAGCTGTCATCAAATTCAGTTTTAGTACCGAAGTTTGAGTATGCGTTTACACCCCAAGCGAATTTGTCATTAACAGGAACGATTAGGTGGATATTTGGTGCGATAGAAGTGTCACCCGCATCGTCGTAGTTAGATGATGTGCCTAGAGGAGCTGTTACACCGCGGTACGTCGCATCTTTAACTTCAATCATCGAAGTAATGCTTTCAAAACCTAGCGATAGTTCCATTTTATCAAATAGAGCCATTGCTGCTGGGTTACGAGCCATTACGGATGCGTTATCTGCAATTACTGCATCACCTGCGAATGCACGACCGATACCAGTCGCTGATTGTGCGTTTAGCTGGAAACCAGCTGCCATTGCTTGACCAGATGCCATTGCAACCGTCACTGCTAGGAGAGTCTTTTTAAACAGACGCGTATTCTGAGTCATTTTTTATTCCTTATGGGTTTCGTCTCTTTGGACGATAAGTTGAGCATTTGCTCAGTGGCGCAGATATTAGTATTAAGAGTGGACCATACAAATCCGACCATTGGATAAATTTGAATAAAAGTTGCAGAAATGATGTCTAAATGTCGGGAAATTGCACCTAAAGTGCATAATTTAGAGTTTTGACTCTAAACTCAATTGGTGGTGTGAATGTTTTTATTGGTATCTATAAGAAAAGGCCGCTAAATTTCGAAATTTAGCGGCTTTTCACGTTTTATCGATGCGGTATTAAGGAACTTGTCACATAGGTTCCATCATCGGAGCAAGCTTAGCTGCGATAGCATCGATATCTTCGCCATTGCTACCAACAAGAATCATACTGGCTTTGCCCACCGGTTTCACAACACCACTCATACCATCTTTATCAAAGTCGACTTTCTGGTCACTCTTCACATCAGTCACAAACATGGTGACTCTGCCTTCTTTACCTTGGAAGACGACATGAAGCGCATTGTTCGACTCACCAAAGCCACAATGGTTTAGGTAGTAAACGTGATATGGAAAATCACCGTTTATCTGGTAATGGAAAGGCATCATTTTCGCATTGACTTGTTTATTCGAAACATCTTCATCGATGTTACGGACAAACGGTTCTTCTGCAACTACGTGTTTCATTGCGGTGTCTGCCAGACTTGCTTGCGCTGGAGAAACAATAACGTTACCCCAGTTAATCTGACCTACGAGTAAACCAGCAGTAAATGCAACGGATGCCGCCAAAGCCATCGCTTTACGAGCGAAATTAGGTCTGACTATCTTTTCATCTTCTAATGCATTTGATGTTTGGTTAAACAAAATTTTGTCGGCGAGATCTTCTGGCACATCCACATTCATGGCTTGCTTAATTTTTAGATCGAGGTCCAAAACGTCTTCAACAAACTTACTGTTAGCGTCGTTCTCAGCTAAAGCTTGCAGAATCTCTTCATCCTTCTGTTTTGGATCCGACAAAATACGACGACGAAATTCTAAATCATCCATTTTTTTGTCCTCTCTGAGTATCTTGAGAATCCAACATCTCTTTTAGTTGATTGCGGGCGCGGAAAAGGCGCGTCATTACCGTGTTTTTGTTCAGTTCCAAAATGTTACCGATTTCTTCTCCGCTGAAACCGCCTACAACTTGGAGGAACAAAGGTTCACGATATTCGACATCAAGCTTCATTATTTGAGCTTGTAGCCATTCCTGCTGATGATGTGGGTCATCGCTGACTTTAGCATCATTGCCATAGTCATCGATATCAACCAAATCAAATTGCTTGCGTTCGAAGCGGCGCGCGTTTTCTCGTCTCAGAATAGTAATAAGCCAAGATTTCGCAGCCTTTTCATCTTGAAGGCTATCGAGAGACTTCCACGCACGCAGACAGGTTTCTTGAACCAAATCTTCTGCAACCGCCTTTTCCTTGCATAACCAGTATGCGTAGCGATATAAGTCTCTGTGATAGCCCCGAACAAGAGCTTCGTATTTTCTTTGTCTGTCCATATCAGAGTTGACCGGACTGTCGGAATTTTTCTTTCCAAACATTTTAAATATTGCCACAGGAGCCTCCGTCTTGCTCTGTGAGGTCATATATACCGCTTATATTTATAATCGATCCGACTACACTTTTTGTAGTTTAGCAGCAGCACAATATACGTCTTCAACGATCAAGCACTTATTTGAAGTGATGATAATTTATTTTTTATTGTTGTCAGTGAGGCGTTTTACCTCATTTGGTTGGCTACTTGGTCAGTCTTCAAATCCTATTCCTGCAAGAAACCATAAAATCACCATAAAAATTGATCTATTTCAAAATCTCATACAGTGAAGGGGCTATAGTACATCTTGTCATCTAGTTAGTCATTGCGACTAACATGTTGAGCAAGATGACACTTCCTTTTGAAGGCTGACTTTACTTTCTCCTAATCAGGAAACTGATTAATTTTACAATTGGCGTATGTTAATTGTTTTATAGATATTCCGACCACACAATCTTGTGTGGTTTTTTTTTTTTGCTTCAATTTTACCTACAGAACACTTCTTCTCTTTTTAAGTCACTATAGTTAAGCAATCTTAATCGCATAAGAATCAATGAACTAGAGTAATAGATCTACTCGCTTCACGTTTATTTAAACGCATGTTTGATAAATTTAACAAGTTGATTACAATGCATGAGGTCAGACCTCTTGTATTTAAGGAGAAACAATGGGCAAGCAGGAAGTAAAAACACGCCATGGTGAACGTGTTGCTATTGTCGCAGGGCTCCGAACTCCCTTTGCTCGTCAAAGCACTGAGTTCAGCCAGGTGCCAGCGGTCGATTTAGGTAAAATGGTAGTGAGCGAAATGCTTGCTCGCACAGATATCGACCCTAAGTTAATTGAACAAGTGGTATTTGGACAAGTGGTTCAAATGCCAGAAGCACCAAACATCGCACGAGAAATCGTATTGGGGACGGGTATGCATATTCATACCGACGCTTACAGTGTGACTCGCGCATGTGCGACCAGCTTCCAAGCTGCTGTCAATGTTGCCGAAAGTATTATGGCTGGCAGCATTGATGTGGGGATTGCTGGTGGTGCGGACTCTTCTTCTGTGTTGCCTATTGGTGTATCAAAAACGTTGGCTGCTAATTTACTGGCGCTCAGCAAAACCAAAACGCTGGGTCAAAAGCTCAACATTCTTAAAAAACTCAGCTTCAAAGATTTGATGCCAGTGCCGCCGGCAGTGGCTGAATACTCGACGGGTCTCTCAATGGGTCAGACTGCCGAGCAAATGGCGAAGTCATACGGAATTACTCGTGCAGAGCAAGATGCGTTGGCGCACCGTTCTCACTCTCTAGCTTCGCAAGCTTGGAAAGACGGCAAAATCCAAGACGAAGTGATGACTGCTTTCCCAGAACCTTACAAAAAATGGATCTCGGAAGATAACAACATTCGTCATGACTCGACATTAGAAGGTTACGCAAAATTGCGTCCGGCTTTTGACCGCCAATACGGCAGCGTAACAGCCGCAAACAGTACGCCATTAACCGATGGTGGTGCCGCTGTGATGCTAATGCGTGAAGGTAAAGCGAAAGAGCTTGGGATGGAAATCCTTGGCTACATTCGCGGTTATGCATTCTCGGCTATTGGCGTGGAAATGGATATGTTGATGGGGCCAACTTACGCGACATCGAAAGTATTAGAAAATACCGGATTGGAACTCTCAGACCTCACGCTTATTGATATGCATGAAGCGTTTGCTGCTCAAGCACTTGCGAATGTGAAGATGTTTGCTTCTGATAAATTTGCCCAAGAGAACCTAGGTCGTTCGAAAGCGATTGGCGAGATCGACATGGATAAGTTCAACGTCCTTGGCGGTTCAATTGCCTATGGCCACCCATTTGCTGCAACTGGCGCACGTATGATGACGCAAACGCTGCGTGAGCTGAAACGTCGTGGTGGTGGTCTTGCGTTGAATACTGCGTGTGCCGCAGGTGGTCTTGGTGCAGCAATGATTTTGGAGGTTGAGTAATGAGCGAGCAAAAAGCATTTAGTCTAAAGATTGATGAGCAGAACATTGCTTGGCTAGCCATCGATGTGCCAAACGAGAAAATGAACACGCTGCAAGCGGCGTTTGCAGATGAGATGAAAGAGATTTTCGCTCAACTGAAAGACACCAACGGCGTAAAAGGGATGATCATCCATTCCTTAAAACCAGATAACTTTGTTGCGGGTGCCGACGTACGCATGCTCGAAGCGTGCACGACGGCAAGTGAAGCTGAAGCGTTAGCCAAGCAAGGCCAAGACTTGTTCCAGCAGCTGTCTGATCTGCCTTATCCGGTTGTCGCTGCGATTCATGGTCCATGTCTAGGTGGCGGTTTAGAGCTTGCTCTCGCGTGTGACTACCGCGTGTGTACTGATTCCGATAAAACGCGTCTTGGTTTGCCTGAAGTGCAACTTGGTTTGCTGCCTGGTTCTGGTGGTACTCAACGTCTTCCGCGTTTGATTGGTCTGTTGCCTTCGTTAGATTTAACCCTTACAGGTAAACAACTGCGTGCGAAGAAAGCGAAAAAGTTGGGTGTGGTTGACGCTTGTGTGCCAGAAACGATCTTGCTTGATGTTGCTAAGAAGCATATCGAAAAAGGCAAGAAGAAAGGTAAACAGAAGCAGTCTACGAAAGAAAAACTGATGTCAGGTAGCGGTCTAGGGCGCAAGTTTGTCTTTGAGCAAGCTGCGAAAAAAACCAATGAAAAGACGCGTGGCAATTACCCAGCAACCGTGGCTATTTTGGAAGTGATTCAACACGGTCTTGAGAAAGGTTTTGCTCAAGGCCAAGAACTTGAAGCAAAGCGCTTTGGCGAATTGGTGATGAGTACGGAATCTAAAGCATTGCGTTCTATCTTCTTTGCCACCACAGAAATGAAAAAAGAGAATGGTACAGACGCTGAGCCAGCATCAGTCGGTCGAGTCGGTGTACTTGGTGGTGGTTTGATGGGGGCGGGGATTAGCCACGTTTCCGTCGCCAAAGCAAAAGTGCCAGTGCGTATTAAAGATGTTAGTAACGACGGTGTGCTTAACGCATTGAACTACAACTACAAGTTGTTTGATAAGCAACGTAAGCGCCGCATTGTCTCGAAAGCGGGTTTGCAAGCGAAGATGCTGCAACTGTCTGGTGGTATTGACTTCACAAGCTTCAACCATATTGATGTGGTTATCGAAGCCGTTTTTGAAGATCTCGACCTGAAGCAAAAGATGGTTGCGGACATTGAAGTGAATGCGAAACCAGACACTATTTTTGCAACCAATACGTCTTCTTTGCCGATTCACAAAATTGCGGAAAAAGCAGAGCGTCCAGAAAACATCGTCGGTTTGCACTATTTCAGCCCGGTAGAAAAAATGCCGCTGGTGGAAGTGATTCCTCATGAGACGACGTCGGATGAAACCATTTCTACCGTGGTTGCGCTTGCTAAGAAACAAGGTAAGACCCCGATCGTAGTGAAAGATAAAGCAGGCTTTTACGTAAACCGTATTCTTGCACCTTACATGAATGAAGCCGCGCATATCTTGTTGGCAAATGAGCCAATCGAACAACTCGACAATGCACTACTCGATTTTGGTTTCCCGGTTGGCCCAATTACTTTGCTTGATGAAGTTGGTGTCGATATTGGCGCGAAGATCATGCCAATCTTGGTTAACGAATTAGGCGAGCGATTTAAAGGTCCAGACGTATTCGAAACACTACTGAACGACGGTCGTAAAGGTCGTAAGAGTGGTAAAGGTTTCTATACCTATAAAGGTAAGAAGAAGGAAGTCGATAAGTCAGTGTACAAACTGCTGAACCTAACGCCTGAATCAAAACTGAGCGACAACGACATTGCTTTGCGCTGTGTGCTGCCAATGTTGAACGAAGCCGTTCGTTGTTTGGATGACGGTATCATCCGCTCGCCACGTGATGGTGATATCGGCGCGATCTTTGGTATTGGATTCCCACCATTCTTAGGTGGTCCATTCCGTTACATGGATCAATTTGGTTTGAAAGAACTGGTTGAGAAAATGAACGAGTTTGCATCGAAATACGGTGATCGTTACGCGCCATGCGATGGGCTACTGACTCGTGCTGGTGAAGGTCGTAACTTCTACGATTGATTGCTACCGCTAAAAAATAGAAAGGCTTGCGTGATGCAAGCCTTTTTGTGTTTGAGAATGTGAGACGTTATTTCTTCTTGTCTTTTTTGTCCTTGTCGTGACCTTTGCCAGGGTTGTTATCACCGTGGACACTAGAGTTACCCTTATGGTCTTTGTCATGCTTCCCTGATGAACAGTCATCAGATTTTATCGATACATTGTCACTATCAAGGCGCAAACAGTCGTCACTTAGCTCGAAATCATCACCTTTAATGGTGATATCAGCGTAAGCAGCAGGTGCAAGTGGTATTAGTATGGCAGCAAGTAAAAGTAGCTTTTTCATGTAGTCCTCGTGTTTGCGTAATTATTGAGCAAGGTAATTACAGCATAAACGAAATGACTACTTTTACCATTTCATGCCATTTCTGCATTTGAGTCTCTTACCCGAGACCACAATCTTTTGGACGAAGTTGAAACTCTTCAATCGATCCAATTTCTAAACCAAGATTAACTCGCGAAGCATCTGCGTGCGCTATACCTTGCGAGTGCATGACCAAACGGTTTGCGGTGCGCGGTTTTAACTCGTTGACGACAAAGCGGATCATATCGGTACGAGTAAGCCCTTTGAGCTCTTCTAGTACTTTCTCACGTTGGTTGAAATCCGTGTCTTTATTGCCAATTGCGACCCACAAGCGCTGAGCTCTACAACGCAATGTGGTGTCGGGCGTTGCGATTTGATTCCATAAACCTCGCTTGCTGCTGTGCCACTGGTATTCATTAAGCTCTAGCAACACCATGTAGAAAGCGTTCAAGAACTCATCAATTGATGTGACCAATTCAGCTGGAGCTGCATTTGGAGACTGAACGTAAAGCACAATACCTGGATGGCGATTGAGAGGCATATTCCCCGTACCGACCATATAGCCAAGTTGCTGCTTGGTGCGGATTTCATGGAAGAAGGTCGCCGACATCAAATGGTTAGCCAGTGTATACAAGGCGATATTGCGTGGCTCGATATCTTCACATTGGTGGTAAATCACCACCGCGGAATCTTGCTGGTTACAGTGGACTTCACGTTGGAAACTGCCATTTTCGCCAAGCATGACCAACGGGCGGAGTGCCTCTTCGTAGCGTTGTTCTTTTACTCTAAGGGCATCTTTCAACGTTGTTGCCATCTCTTGTGCGTGCTGACGCTGCCAGTCGCCGTAAACGAACATTTCTACATGTAACTCGGCCAAAATCGATTCAACAAACACCGACAGTTCATCCACTTCGATTTCTTCCAGCGCTTCAACGAGTGTTGCGAAAGGCGGATTGTTGGGTTGAAGAAGACCAGTTAGTGCATTAAATAGCTGCGAAATAGGACGGTCCTGAGATGAATTTCGCCAATTACGTAATAGTTGTTGTTTGATGGTTTCGAATCGAGCGGGGCTGAACTCACGTGCTGCGAAGCGATGCAGAATCATTTCTAGCAGCTGAGGTAATTTCTCGCTAAAACCTGACAGCGTCAGAGTAACACCACCTTGGTGAGCGTACATGTTGTAACCCATACCTGCGATTTCAGCTTGATAGGTCTCTTTCGCTAAAGAATCAAGGAACATCTCAACACATAGGCGTGTTTTCACGATGTTTTTCGGTGAAGCGACGGCGTGCGAGCTGTCGATAGCGACATACACGACGCCTTTTGGCACTCGGAATTCATCATCTTGCAAATGCCACAAACGGAAGCCTTCGACATCTTCCACTAATTCTGGCAATGAGCCACCATTTTCAAACGGTTTTGGATCGAGCTCGTAGCAAATGTATGGGTTCTTTTCTGGGAGAACGAATTGCCAACTAGGGTCGATTTGCTGATATAAACGACGTTGTTCATCGTTGAATGGATGCACTGAGTAGGGCGTGAAATACCATTCTGCGGTTTGGTTGTACTCTAATCCTTTGGCAATCAGAGTCACACGAACATTTTCGATGTTGAGGTAGTGCAATAAAGAGCATTGTAGCTCTTCATCATACCCTGTCATTTTGTAGTCACCGTAAACCGTGTCTTCCGGCTGATAGTGCTGCATGTTGATCACAAGGTGGCTGACCAAATCCATCGGACGAGATGGCTCTTGAAAGCGGAAGGCAGACTCTAGCACTGCTTGTTTTTCAAGGTAACGCCATTCATCCATCCCATCTTGTTTGATCATAGATAGGTACTGGAATACGGCTTGAATGATGTTATCGACATAACCCAAGCCATCTTGGGTCAATGTGCAGCTGACTGTGAAATCTCGGTAATTGCTGCCGCTTGCACCTCCACCGGCAGATAAGGATGTAATCCAACCTTTGTTTTTCAGCTCTAGCATCAAGCTGCCTTCGCCTTCATAACCCAACAAATGCGCAAAGTAGGAGAGGGGTTTCGCGCCGTAATGCACATCCATCCCTGGCATCGGGAAGGTTAAGATCAGTTTACGAAATTCTTTAATCGGTTCGACTTGAACCAAAATGCCGGTGCTGTCTTCGTTGCCTATAGGTACATCAATCGATTTTCCGTGTAATTGATGATTTGGAATGTCAGCAAACATGGTTTCTACCCAAGCTTGCTGTTCATCAAGAGGTTGAGGACCAAACAAGGTCAATGTCATCAAATCAGCGGAATATTGCGAGTGGTGAAACTCAACAATCTCGTCGCGAATCGATCTGCCATCGCGATCGCCGAGGGTTTCCAAGTTGCCGACAGAGAACTTAGAAAACGGATGATCAGGGTTGATGACCTCTTTGTTTACTTGATACAGACGGCGAGAATCGTCGTTCAGTTTGAGCTTGTATTCGGAGTCGACAGCTTGGCGCTCTTTGTCTAACGCTTCTTCATTAAACAACGGTGCGGTGAAGAATTGGCTGAAACGGTCAAGCGCGGTTTCAAACGCTGTGGGGGTGACGTCAAAGAAGAAACAAGTATGCTCTGTTCCCGTCCAAGCGTTATTTGTGCCACCGTGTTGACTAATATAACTTTGAAACTCGCCAACTTTAGGGTATTTTTCCGTTCCCAAAAAAAGCATGTGTTCTAGGTAGTGTGCCAGACCTTGACGACCATTTGGGTCATCAAAGTGTCCAACATTTACTGCCAAGGCTGCTGCCGACTGTTGAGCGGTGTCGGAGTGGATCAGCAACACGCGCAGTGCATTACTCAAGGTAATGTAGCGGTATTGATTTGAATCGTTTGGACTTAAGTGCACGATGCGTCTCCAGATTTCGCATTACAGTAATGATGAACCCCGAATGGGGCGGCGCAAAGTTTGCGCTTCGACAAATACTGCTTGCCGTATTTTTGTTATTCGTAAGAGTACTGCATAAGCCCAATAGCCAATGCTATGGGGTTCGAGCTATTTGAAGGAATGCACTGAGTTCATAACTTCATCGTAGAATGTGATGAACTGAGTCTATTCTTTTTAATAGATTGTTAAGAAAGTCGCTATCTTTAGCAAGCGAATTGGTATAATGAACCGATAATTATATCAGTATTTTTGTTTCGACATTATTAAAGTTAGCCCGCTATCCGTATAAAGATAGCAGTCAACCTTTTGGTAGCGTTAGCTATCCCTAGGAAATAACATGAAAATATTTATCTTGCGTCACGGTGAAGCGGAACATTTCGCGGATACCGATGCAGAAAGACAACTGACCCAAAGAGGCAGAACTGAATCGGAAGCAGTTGCCCGAGCATGTAAAGAGCAAGGTTTTGCTCAATTCGATAAAGTGCTAGTCAGTCCATACATCCGAGCGCAACAAACATGGCAAGAGATCAGCGTCCATTTCTCGGCGAAAAGTATTGAGACTTGTGAAGACATCACGCCATACGGTCAATCGGACCATGTATTTGATTTTGCCAATGCATTGATTGAGGTTGAGAAGTTAGAATCACTTCTGTTTGTGTCGCACTTACCGCTGGTGGGGTATCTCACTTCTGAGTTTGTGAAAGGCATGACACCACCGATGTTCCCAACATCTGGCTTGGTGTGCATTGAATACGATCCGCAAACACAACGCGGTGAAGTGTTGTGGCATATCACGCCATAGAACACTCGCTCTCGGGATAACGACTCGAGAAAAACAAAAAGGCAGGGTTAACCTGCCTTTGTCGTTCTTGTTCGTCAGCGAAACACTTTCGAAGTCGGTGGTTTATTTCTCTGGAATAGACAGTAATACCAGTAGCGCACCGTCTCCGCCAAACTCTAAAGGCGCTTGGTGGAATGCCATCACGTCTGGGTGTTGAGCAAGCCACAGCGGTGCTTTCTGCTTCAAGATGTGCTTACCAATGCCGTGTTGAACACACGCACAGTGGATTTCGTTTTTGACACAGTACGCGATCATCGCGCCGAGCTCTCGCTTAGCTTCCAGTTGGGTCATACCATGCATGTCTAGGAAGACATCAGGTACGTACACACCACGGCGCAGACGTTTTACTTCATAAGTCGAGACATCATCACGCGCGTAGCGAGTTGGTCCATCCGCATTTAAGAGCGGGACAAACTCATCGGAAAAGTAAAACTCAGAATCACTCGCTTCACGGTTTGAGCGTGTGATTTCTTTTTGCTTAGTATTTTTTTTTGGTTGCTGGATTATGGTATCCTGTCGCAACTTTTTTACGCCCTGTACTGCATCCTTAAACAAGGCGAAATCGTCATCGTGTTCGGTGTCTTTTTTGCTCATTAGGTAAACAATTTCATTTTTACAATTTATGGCAGTATTGTAGCGCTTTTCGGAGGCAATTTTGGATAAGATTTTTGTAGAAGAGGCGGTATCGGAACTGCATACCCTTCAAGATATGATTCGTTGGACGGTCAGCCGCTTTAACGCCGCTAACTTGTTTTACGGTCATGGCACTGATAATGCGTGGGATGAAGCGGTTCAGCTTATCCTGCCGACATTATACTTGCCGATTGATGTGCCTCCGCATGTATTGAACTCTCGCCTAACGACAAGCGAGCGTCTACGTATTGTTGAGCGCGTAGTAAAACGCATCAACGAGCGTACACCAACTGCATACCTAACGAACAAAGCATGGTTCTGCAGTCTTGAGTTCTTTGTTGATGAGCGTGTACTTGTGCCACGTTCTCCAATCGGTGAATTGATTCAAGCGGAATTCCAACCTTGGTTGGTGGAAGAGCCAACTCGTATCATGGACCTATGTACGGGTTCTGGCTGTATCGCGATTGCTTGTGCACACGCTTTCCCTGAAGCAGAAGTCGACGCGATCGACATCTCTACAGACGCTCTACAAGTGGCTGAGCAAAACGTACAAGATCACGGTATGGAGCAGCAAGTGTTCCCAATCCGTTCAGATTTGTTCCGTGATCTGCCAAAAGAGAAATACAACCTGATCGTCTCTAACCCACCTTACGTGGACGAAGAAGACATGAACAGCCTACCAGACGAGTTCACGCACGAGCCTGAGCTAGGTCTAGCTGCGGGTACTGACGGTCTAAAACTGGTTCGTCGTATTCTTGCTAACGCTCCAGACTACCTAACAGAAAACGGTATTCTTATTTGTGAAGTCGGTAACTCGATGGTTCACATGATGGAACAGTACCCTCAGATCCCATTTACTTGGGTCGAGTTCGAGAACGGCGGTCACGGCGTATTCATGCTAACACGTGATCAGTTAGTTGAATGTGCAGAAGAGTTCAAACTGTACAAAGACTAAGTCTGTCTAAGCAAACCAGTCGAACAAACAATGAAAACACCGAGCCTAGCGCTCGGTGTTTTTTTATCCGCTTCGCAGTGAGCTTGAAAATTCAGGCTGATTTGTTTTTTCCGCCAAAACGGGCTTTACATCAAAACGTAATACCGCCACTATGAATTCACGAAGAATTGATAAGCAGTTGCGCTCCCACAGTTCGAGCGTGGCGACAATAATTTGAGGAAGTAATGGCAGGAAACAGTATCGGACAACATTTCCGAGTGACGACATTCGGGGAAAGTCACGGTATCGCACTAGGATGTATCGTAGACGGATGCCCTCCAGGTTTGGAAATCACTGAGGCAGATCTGCAAACGGATCTCGACCGTCGCCGTCCTGGCACATCACGTTACACCACACAGCGTCGTGAACCGGACGAAGTAAAAATTCTTTCTGGCGTATTTGAAGGTCAAACTACAGGTACTTCAATTGGTTTGATGATTGAGAACACTGACCAGCGTTCTAAAGACTACTCAGACATTAAAGACAAGTTCCGTCCAGGACACGCTGATTACACTTACCACCAAAAATACGGTGTGCGCGATTATCGAGGTGGCGGCCGTTCGTCTGCTCGTGAAACGGCAATGCGTGTGGCGGCTGGTGCAATCGCTAAGAAATACCTGAAAGACGAGTTCGGTGTAGAAATCCGTGCTTACTTGTCGCAAATGGGTGACGTTTCAATCGATAAAGTGGATTGGAATGAAATCGAAAACAACGCGTTCTTCTGCCCAGATGTAGACAAAGTCGAAGCGTTTGATCAACTTATCCGTGATCTGAAAAAAGAAGGCGACTCCATTGGCGCAAAAATTCAGGTTGTGGCAACCAACGTGCCTGTTGGTCTTGGTGAGCCTGTATTTGATCGTCTGGATGCAGACATCGCACACGCACTAATGAGCATCAATGCGGTGAAAGGCGTGGAAATCGGCGACGGTTTTGACGTGGTAAACCAAAAAGGCAGCGAGCATCGTGATACGCTTTCTCCAGAAGGCTTCGGCAGCAACCACGCAGGCGGCATTCTTGGCGGTATCTCTACTGGTCAAGAGATCGTTGCAAACATCGCGCTTAAACCAACGTCAAGCATTACGGTTCCGGGTGAAACCATCACTAAAGAAGGTGAACCAACTCAGTTGATCACCAAAGGTCGTCATGACCCATGTGTGGGGATTCGCGCCGTGCCTATCGCAGAAGCGATGCTGGCCATTGTCGTGATGGATCACTTGCTACGACACCGTGGTCAAAACCATGGCGTACAAACCGAGACTCCAAAGATTTAAGTTTGAATCTTAACTCGATAGAAACGCAAAAGGCTGCTCACTGAGCAGCCTTTTTTCATGTCTTTTCAATAGCTTTCAATTCGAATCAGTGAATAGAACCTTCGGTTTCCAAGTGGAATGAAGGCAAGCGCCATTTAAAGCGTACTGCCGCCATACGTAGCATGTAACCAGTAATCAGAGTCACAATCGTCGCGGTTACGTCTGGTACGTTGAACTCAAGCAGCGCTAGGTACAAACCTGATGCGATAAGTGCTACCGAGGCATAAAGCTCTTCATGCAACACAAGCGGTGTTTGACGACAAATCAAATCACGTAGCAACCCCCCAAATACACCAGTGACTAGTGCAGACACCATACAAATGCCAGGATGTAAGCCCATGCCAATTGCTACCTTGGTGCCGATGATGCTAAATACGATCAAGCCAAGCGCATCCAAACGGATAAATAGCCCTTTGAATTTAATCACCCATTTCGCTAAGCCAGTCGTCAGAACACCAGCTACACAAGTGATTGCCAAAAATTCTGGATTCTTTACCCAACCTAATGGGTAGTGACCTAAAAGAATGTCGCGCACCGTACCGCCGCCAATAGCCGTTGCACTAGCTACCAACATAACACCAAACCAATCCATTTTTCTTCGGCCGGCACTCAATGCACCAGTCATGGCTTCAGCCGTGATACCAATGATGTACAACACACTTAGCAGCATAAGGGGACACTCAAATAAAAGGGCTCTGTCATGATCCTTGAGATTAAGGAAAACAGCAGCAAAACTTACCAACAAGATTTAAACCTTGGGGAGAGGCTTAAACCCAAAAAGAATCTCGCTTCCAGTGGCGTTGAAGTCGCCATCGTTAAGCGTAAAAATAAGGCGTGAGTGTAGTGGGAAATGTGATCTGTGACGAATGAGAAATTGTATGGAGAAAGCGACTTTCAGATTAATTCAGCTAATAACCAAACATGTTGTGTGGCTTTACCTGTGTAAGAAAAACGGCGACAATGCGCACCGCATATCAATTTGACGTACAGAATCGATGATGAACCACGAATATCAAGACCTTATCGCTATTTTCAATGACACATTTCTTGAGCCTTTTAACACTGAGTTAGAGCTAGGCGGTGATGAGCCAATTTACTTACCAGCTGATGAAGAACATCCGCATCATCGGATTATTTTTGCTCGTGGCTTTTATGCGTCAGCTTTGCACGAGATTGCACATTGGTGCGTAGCAGGACCAGAGCGTCGTTTGCTGGAAGATTTTGGTTACTGGTACGAGCCAGATGGTCGTACAGCAGAGGTTCAAGCTGAGTTCGAAAAAGTTGAAATTCGCCCTCAAGCTTACGAGTGGATTCTAGCGAAAAGTGCTGACTTCCCTTTTAACGTCAGTTGTGACAATCTACACGGCGATTTTGAACCAGATCGTCTTGGTTTTATGCACAAAGTGCACAATGAAGTAATGGGTATTCTAGAAAACGGTCTTCCGCCTCGCGTGAAAATGCTATCGGATGCGTTGCGTGCCTTTTACCAAACCAAGCCGCTGGAAACGTCTGACTTTATACCCAAGTAATTTCAAGTTACGGGTTCAGAGCAATTTCACTGATTCGAGTTCAAGGAAAGCTTTGTCGTGTAATAGAGAGCCTATTACCAAAAAGCTTGACGTAGAAATCGTTTCAGTGAAATGTTCCCGAAGGGCGAGTTATCTTGGCTTGCAGACATTGTTAATGATTTTTGATTTAGAACCACTAGATCTTTAAATCATTGCCGCGCCTGCAAACCAAGTTATTCTCGCTGAACCCAGCCACTTGAAGTTTCTTGGGTATACCATTAAATAACCTCAGAGAAGCTCCATGATTATTGAATTTGAAGAAAAACTACTAGAACTGATTGATGCTCGTATTGAAACAGCATCGGATGACGAACTGTTTGCTGGTGGTTATTTACGTGGTCACATTTCTCTGTCTGCTGCAGCGTGTGAAGAAGAAGGCATTAACGATGTGACTGAGCTGAAATCTCGCATCGAAAACAGTCTTGAAGAAGCACGTTCAGAACTAACGCCAGCTGACCGCGTAATCGTGAGCGACCTATGGCAAGAGCTTCAAGCGCAAGCTTAAGTCTCATTCAGTTATATATGCTTCGATTGGCAGCTCTAAGCTTCTGGTTGAAGCAAAAAGAGTTGAAATAAACTCCTTCGAAATTTTCGAATCTCTCCTTAAAATTTTTGTGGTTGTAGCACATTCGTTCACCTTTTACTCTTGTTAGTACAAAACGTGAACAAAGGATTACAACCATGAAAATTGTCGCATTCGGCGCTTCTACTAGCTCTACCTCTATCAATAAAACCCTTGCAACTTACGCTGCTAACCTTGTCGAAGGTGCAGAAGTTCAAGTGTTAGACCTCAATAGTTACGATGTTCCTCTGTTCAGTGAAGACAAAGAGAAAGAAATCGGTCAGGCGGAAGGCGCAAAAGCGTTTCTTGCTGACATCGCAACGGCGGACGCTTTGGTGATTTCTTTTGCTGAGCACAACGGCTCTTACCCAGCGGCGTATAAGAATCTATTCGATTGGGCGACACGCATCGATCGCAACGTATTCCAAAATAAACCCGCGGTGTACTTAGCAACTTCACCTGGCCCTGGTGGCGCACAAACGGTACTCGCTGCGGCGACAGGCTCTGCGCCTTACTTTGGTGCGGAAGTGAAAGCATCGCAATCTATTCCAAGCTTTTACGATAACTTTGATTTGGAAACGGGCGAATTCCGTAATGCGGAAATTGCAGAACAAGTGAAAGCGGCCGTGGCGGCCTTGAACTAAAAACTTGTAACCCCCTCTAACTCCCCCTTCGAAAAGGGGAGGACGAATGCGGAGCTCATAACTTACTCCTTCTGAAAAGATGGATGGACTAAAGCGGGTTAAGAACTTGTTCCTCCCCTTTTTAAGGGGAGGCTAGGAGGGGTTCTTTGCGCCAATGGTAGGACGGAAAGAGTAATTGAGTCGAGTTACAGCTCAGTAATCGCCTTACCTTTACGTAGCTTTCTTACCCACATACGGCTTGGGTGCAGCTCAGCTAGCACATCAACAGGCAGTGGTAACGGGTCGCCACAGATTTGTGATGCCAACACTTCTGCCATTAGAGGCGCTGAGCTCAAACCACGAGAACCTAGACCAAGGAAGCAGAATAGGTTAGGGAACTGGTGAATCACTTCAACGTCTTGTTCTTGTTGATTTTGCAGATCCGCATATTGCGTTTTGATGGTTTCAAAGTCGCCTACGTTACCTACAAACGGCAGGTGGTCACGGCTAACACAGCGAATACCTTGGCGTGATAAATTACCAGAGGTATCCACTTCTTTCGTCCACGCTTGATTCGGTAGGCACTTCACCAATTTCTCTGCATTATCTTTTTGTGCTTCTTCGTCAAACTCGTAATCGAGGTGGCTGCGGTCGTAGCTTGCACCGATACATAGGTGCTGATTATTCGGGTTAACAGGCGTCATGTAACCGTCATAGCAAAGTACCGTTTTCAGCTTAGACAGTGTTTCTGTCGCTGGGGCGTGGCTAACTTGACCTTTTACCTGACCCATTGGTAGATCAGCGGTTTGGCTTAGTGTTTGGAATTCACTGCCGTTAGCAACCACTACAGTGGAGTGTTCAAAGCTTTGACCGTTTGCTTTCAATGTCCATAGTTGGCGCGCTTCATCCCAAGTTAGCGACTCGACTTGATGCTCGAACTTCACTTCAAAAAGTTCTGTTTTCTCCAGTTGAGCAATCAAACCTCGGGTTAGTTCAGCAGGGCATAACCAACCGCCAAGAGGGTAATGAACCGATGCCATATCAATCGGCACGCCAATCTTCTCTGCCGTCTCTTCAGCAGATAGCTTGTGAATCAACTCTGGCGTGAAATTGCCAGCGAGCATTTTCTCTAACTTGTCTGCGGATTTGTCATCCCACATCAGCTGAGTAATGCCACACCAATCGTGATCAAATTGGATATCTTGTGCTGCTTGGTCAACAAACTGACGGGCAAACAAAAAGCCCGGAGCGAATACACGAGAAACGCCTTTGTGTGGACCATTTAATAATGGGTACACTGCGCCTTGGCGGTTGCCCGACGCGCCTTCTGCAGGTTGATCGTCTTTGCAGTAAAGCGTGACATTTTGACCGCGGCGAGCCAGCGTTTTAGCCAGAGCCGCACTGGCAATGCCGCCACCAATAATCGCAATGGAATCATGATTGGTCGATGTTGTGCGGTTGAACCAAGGTAGGTGGTTTGAATGCGCTTCACGTTGCGCCATTGAACCTGCGATCATTTCACGCTTGGTGCCGAAGCCTTTGACTTTCTTCATTGCAAAGCCCGCTTCGTTTAAGCCGCGACGCACAAAGCCCGCTGCCGTGAAGGTTGCGACCGTACAATCCTGTTTCGCCAATTTTGCCATGCCGTTGAATAGGTTTTGGTTCCACATTTCTGGGTTTTTGCTTGGTGCAAACCCGTCTAAGAACCAAGCATCAATCAAGCCTTGCTCAGCATAAGGAACAAGCGGCATGCAGTCTTTGATATCGCCAAACCAAAGATCGAGTGTGATAGCGCCGTCTTCTAAAACAATGCGATGACACTCAGGCACTGCGGCTGGATAGTGCTGTTGCAGTTTTTCGGCAAACTCTGCCAATTCTGGCCATGATTGATGCGCTTTTTCTAAATCAGCTTTGCATAGTGGGTACTTCTCAAAGCTAACAAAATGCAATTCTTTTAGGGCTGCCTCTGGATATTCGCGACGAAATTCGGTAAACCATTGCCACACGGCTAAGAAGTTCAACCCCGTGCCAAATCCGGTTTCGCCAATAACAAAGCGTCTTTGGTCAAATTCCTGCCATCTTTCTGGTAGATGATTTTGTTTGAGGAACACGTAACGCGTCTCTTCGAGACCGTTTACGTTGGAGAAATAAACATCATCAAATTGGTCAGAAACCGGTGTACCAGCTTCGTTCCAACCAAGTTCTGCGTTTTTAATCGAAGTCATAATGGTGCAAATATGTGATTTGGCGCGGTTAGAATTCGGCAATTGTACGAATTTCTGGGAAAGCTGACCACTTTTGTTGACTATCTTAGTTATTATCTAGCGGATTTTTGAATTATAGGAATGTCATAATGAAACGAGTCGTAATCACCGGTATGGGTATTGTTTCAAGTATCGGTAACAACGTCGAAGAAGTTCTAGCGTCTCTTAAAGCGGGCAAATCTGGCATCACTGCGTCTGAGCAGTTTAAAGAAAACGGTCTGCGTTCGCAGGTATGGGGTGATCTGAAAATCAACCCAGCAGAATTTATTGACCGTAAGCAGATGCGCTTTATGGGTGATGCGGCTGCTTATGCATACCTATCAATGCAGCAGGCGATTGAAGACGCTGGTCTATCTGAAGAACAAGTTTCAAACGATCGTACAGGTATCGTTGCTGGTTCTGGTGGTGCTTCTGCATTAAACCAAACAGTGGCAACTGATACGATGCGTGCAAAAGGCGTAAAACGCGTAGGTCCATACATGGTGCCGCGTACTATGTCTTCAACAGTATCAGCGTGTCTTGCAACACCATTTAAGATTCGTGGTGTGAACTACTCAATGAGCTCAGCTTGTGCAACATCTGCACACTGTATCGGTCACGCGATGGAGCTTATTCAACTTGGCAAACAAGACATCGTATTTGCAGGTGGTGGTGAAGAGCTAGATTGGTCTCAAACGATGATGTTTGATGCAATGGGCGCACTATCTACCAAGTACAACGAAACACCAGAAAAAGCATCTCGTACTTACGATGCTGATCGTGATGGTTTCGTTATCTCTGGTGGCGGCGGCATGCTAGTTATCGAAGAACTAGAGCACGCACTAGCTCGTGGCGCGAAAATCTACGGTGAGATCGTAGGTTACGGTGCGACTTCTGATGGCTACGACATGGTAGCACCATCAGGCGAAGGCGCAATCCGTTGTATGAAGATGGCAATGCAAGACGTTGATAGCATCGATTACATCAACACGCACGGTACTTCTACTCCAGTAGGTGACGTGAAAGAGCTAGGCGCTATCCAAGAGCTATTCGGCAACAACAGCCCAGCAATCTCTGCGACAAAAGCGATGACTGGCCACGCACTAGGTGCAGCTGGTGTTCACGAAGCAATTTACTCAACGCTAATGCTAGACAATGGCTTCATTGCTCCAAGTGTGAATATCTCTAACTTGGATGAAGCAGCACAAGGTCTAGACATCGTGATGGAAGCTCGTGACGCTGAACTGACGACAGTTATGTCAAACAGCTTTGGTTTTGGTGGTACAAACGCGACATTGGTAATCAAAAAGTACCAAGCATAAGCGACCCAAAGCTAACTGAATTTGTTGGGCTGTGATTCTCTTCGTGGAGTGAACCGACCAACAAACCAGTTTCCAGAGCTTGATCAGGTTAACTGATCGAACAGACGCAGACTTTATCCCAAGGAGAGCGGGATAGGATCCTTTTGTTCTGGAACTTTGCCCGGCTAATTTAGCCGGGCTTTTTCTTTTCTGAAACCTGCTTTTGAAAGTCACTTAGGTATAGTTGTTGAGATTTTTCAAGAAAAGGGCACAATCGCTTTAGCTTCGCATCTTGCGAATAAACGAACTCATACAAATGGATGTTAAACGCTGGCGCTATGAAAATTATTGTTGATGAAAATATGCCGTACGCTGAAGAGCTATTCAGCCAACTCGGTGAAGTGATTCTAAAACCCGGTCGTACACTGACAGCCGATGATTTAGTGGATGTAGATGCGCTAATGATTCGCTCAGTCACCAAAGTAAACGCAGAACTGATCAGCAAAGCAAATAAGCTGAAGTTCGTTGGCACGGCGACGGCGGGCATGGATCATGTTGACCAAGCGCTTCTAAAAGAGAAAGGTATTTTCTTCACCGCAGCACCAGGCTGTAACAAAGTCGGCGTTGCTGAGTATGCGTTCAGCGTCATGATGGTACTTTCCCAACAGCAAGGCTTCTCTGTTTTCGATAAAACTGTTGGCATCATCGGTGCGGGTCAAGTGGGTAGCTACCTTGAGAAATGTTTGAAAGGTATGGGCATTAACGTGCTCATCAACGACCCATTCAAGCAAGAAGAGGGAGATTCTCGCAGTTTTACTCCGCTAGCAGAGTTGATCGAACGTTCTGACGTCATCACGCTGCACACACCTATTACCAAAGATGGCCTACACCCAACGCATCATTTGATTGATGATAAGGTGTTAAATGGTCTTCGTTGCGATCAAATTCTTATCAATGCGGCACGCGGTCCTGTTGTGGACAACCAAGCATTGAAGCAACGTTTAATGAAAAACGATGGCTTCACGGCGGCATTAGATGTATTTGAATTTGAACCAGAGGTTGATATGGAGCTTCTGCCTCTGCTAGCATTCGCAACCCCTCACGTTGCAGGCTATGGTCTGGAGGGGAAAGCTCGCGGTACGACGATGATTTTCAACAGCTACTGTGAGTTCTTAAATAACGAATTACGTGCGCATGCCAGCGATTTACTGCCGACCGCGCCTGTTCCTACAATGGTATTGGACAGAGCATGGGATGAAGCAACGCTGCACAACATCACGCAGTTAATCTATGATGTGCGTAAAGATGACGCTCTTTTCCGCCGCGAAATCAGTAAGCCAGGCTCTTTTGACCTGATGCGTAAAAACTACTGGGATCGCCGCGAATACAGCGCTGTCACGCTAGTGGGTAACGAAACATGCAATCTTGCACCATTAGCAGAACTAGGTTTTCAGGTTGAGGTAAGTCAATGAGCCAGCAATACAATGTTGCCGTATTAGGTGCGACCGGCGCGGTCGGTGAAACAATTTTGGAAGTGCTTCAAGAGCGCAAATTCCCAGTAGGCGAAATCTTCCTGTTGGCAAGTGAACGCAGTGAAGGTAAGACTTACCGCTTCAACGGTAAAACAATCCGCGTTCAAAACGTAGAAGAGTTTGATTGGTCTCAAGCGCATATTGCGTTGTTTTCAGCTGGTGGCGAGTTGTCTGCTAAATGGGCGTCAGTTGCCGCAGACGAAGGCGTTATCGTGATCGACAACACGTCTCATTTCCGCTACGAATACGACATTCCTTTGGTGGTGCCAGAAGTTAACCCAGAAGCAATTGCTGAGTTCCGTAACCGTAACATCATTGCGAACCCGAACTGTTCAACCATCCAGATGCTAGTGGCACTAAAGCCTATTCACGATGCTGTTGGTATTGAGCGTATCAACGTTTCAACTTACCAATCAGTGTCTGGTGCAGGTAAAGCTGGTATTGATGAGCTTGCAGGTCAGACTGCGAAACTACTGAATGGTCTTCCTGCGGACAAGAAAGAATTTTCTCAACAGATCGCGTTTAACTGTATTCCACAAATCGACCAGATGATGGAAAACGGCTACACCAAAGAAGAAATGAAAATGGTGTGGGAGACGCAAAAGATCTTTAACGACCCATCAATCACTGTAAACCCAACGTGTGTACGCGTTCCGGTATTTTACGGTCATGCAGAAGCATTACATGTTGAAACTCGTTCACCAATCGATGCACAAGAAGTGGTTAACCTGCTTGAGCAAACGGATGGCATCGAAGTGTTCCACGGTGAAGATTTCCCAACACAAGTGCGTGATGCAGGCGGCAAAGACCACGTAATGGTTGGTCGTATTCGCAATGATATTAGTCATCACAGTGGTGTAAACCTATGGGTAGTTGCTGATAACGTACGCAAAGGTGCAGCGACAAACGCCGTACAAATTGCTGAAGTTTTGATTCGCGATTACTACTAAGCCACGCTGACGAATGAATCCAAAGCCTCGCACACTGCGAGGCTTTTTTGTTCGAACGGCGTAAATTTGTGTGAGATTAGTACGAATATGGTGAGAGCCACACATTTTTTGCCCTCAAAGCTATAGTTTTGCGTGTGTTATCCGATATATTTAACCGATCACCATTTCAAATTGTTTCTAGCACCAAACTGAGCCTTCTATGCGTCAAAATTATAAGCGTTTGTTAGCAGCCCTTGTGTTGATGAGCGCGACTCAGACATCGTCAGTGGTTCAAGCCGAAGGAATTCGACTTGTAGGACCCTCTGGTGAAGTGCAAACGTCTCCTAGCTACGCTGAGGAGATTGAGCGAGCGTTACCTGCTCCGCCTGAAAATAACCAACCGTCGCGCTTTTATGGTCCGACGAATAAAAACGAGACTTTGTGGTCGATTGCTTCTCAATTGCGACCTTCTCGTAATGTTTCTGTTCAACAGACGCTTCTCGCCATTTACCGAATCAACCCTCAAGCGTTTGATAACCAGAATATTCATGAATTGATCCCGGGCAGCCGACTTCGCGTGCCTTCATTAGAGCAAGTTCAGAGTGCTACCACGCCTCAGGCGATTGCCGTGATGAATGCTCATGAAGTTCGATTAGCTCAACAAAAACCAGCAAAAACATCGCCTGTTAAGCCAAAACCGGAAACACCAAAGCCTACGGCTGAAGTTACGAAACCTCAACCTAAGCCAGAAGTTGCTCGAATTGAACCGTCTAAACCGGAATTGGCAAAGCCAGAACCAATCAAGCCGGTTGAGTCTACGACCCCCGTACCTGAAGTCGTGACTTCACCGGAAGGTGAGAAACAAGTAACAGCACTTAAAGATAAACTGCAAGGCTCACAAAGTGAGTTGGACTCTCTCGAAGAGAAGAACCATCGTTTACGTTTGATGCTGTCTGAAGTGCAGAGCGAGGTCGCAACGCTTAAAACTTCGCTCAACGATGAAGAACGAATTCGCTCTGAAGTTGAAAAACTGCTAGCGGAAGAACGTCAGCGTCTTGCAGAGCAGCAACGAATGCAGCCAAGTACGATGGACAAAGTTCTGTCTAACGGTTGGCTAGTAGGCCTTGCAGCACTTATTCCAGGTGCATTGATTGCCATGTTAATCGTCATGTTGCTTGGTCGTCGCTCTAAAGTGAAAGAGGAAGAAGCTGCTGCGCAAGAACAGCAAAGTGTTGATCCACTTGCTGCGCCAATCGGATTGGCAGCGGCAGATGAGTTGGATGAAGAATTAAGTCTAGACGACGATTTGTTTGGTGACGATGACGACACGGAACAACTATTCGGCCAAGAAGAAGCGCAGCCAGAAGAAGAGGATGTCTTTGCTAATCTGGATGACGACGATCTCGACTTCAACCTCGAAGGGGATGATGGCGAAGACCCATTCGCGGGGATTGGGGATGATGGCGATCTCGACGTTGGCTTCGATGAATTTGACTCTTCAAGCAATGGCATAAAAGTAAACGGCGAAGAAAAAGCGCTCGGTCTTGAAGAGATGGAGCGTGCACTTGATGAAGTCTCTCCAGAGCTTGAAGTTTTGGATGATGACGATGAAGTCGGTTTCGATCTTTCTGATGAAGATAACGCTGATGTGATGTCGGATGATGCGTTTGCCGAGTTACTCTCGGCTGACGACCCATCTGAAGAGTTACAAAGTGACGCGGTTGATCAAGCCATGCTTGATGACCTATTTGCTGACTTTGATGGTGACGACCTCAATCTTGATGTTGAGGACGAGAAGCCATCTCAAGTGTCAGAGAGTGCTTTCTCCGCTGGTGAAGCAACCGACGATGACATCGATAAACTGCTTGCTCAGTATGAACAGCCAGCAAGTGCGGATGCCGATGACTCACTACTTGATGAACTAGAATCATTGTCTGGTCTGTCTGATTCAGATTTAGAGCAGGATGATGCATCAGAACTCCTCGATGAGTTGATGGGTGACGACGAAGGTGAATCAATCAATGAGCGAGATCCTCTTGACGATCTAGAAGACATTGCAGGCTTGAGTGAAGAACCTCCCATTGATGAAGACAGCACAGATTTGCTTGACGAGTTGATTGGTTTTGATGATGAGGATGCATCTGACGATGATTTTGATCCACTTGATGAACTAGAGAAACTGTCTGGTTTTGAGGGCGATGACGCATTAGAAGATCTCGATGAAAACAGCGTCGATTTGTTGGATGAGCTACTTGATGACAGCGACGATGAAACAATAGACGAACAAGAGCCTGCGGACGTTGACCCGTTCGATGATTTGATTCGTGAAGATGATGAGCCAGAAATCGCGAGTGCACAGCAGAGTGACGATGACTTATTGGCCTCGTTAGGTTTTGATGATCTTGAGCCAGAAGCGACTCAACCTGCTGAAACTCAACAACAGGTTAAATCTGCTTCTGAATTAGAAGATGAAAAGGCGCTTGGTCTGGATTCAGGCTTAGATATCGATGCATTACTGAATGAGAACCAACCAGAGGTTGAGCCGAAAGTAGATGCGTTGAGCCGCGAATCAGAGGCTGAATCAGCACTAGAACAAACCGTTGAAGATTTTGACAGAGAGGATTTCTTTGGTGATTTAGAAGATTCAATCCCAGAGCATGATCCTTTGATGTCGGAATTGGATGAGTTGTTTGAATCTAATGAAGACGATCTGAAACAAGCAGAGCAAGAGCGCGCCGATTTCGCTGCGGAACTGGATGCGCTTATTAGTGAGCAAGCGACAGAAGAAGATGAGTTAGATTTTGAACCTGAGTTGATTCAAGAACCTTCTATCGAATCAGAACCGCAAGATGCGATCTTAGAAAAAGCGGACTCAGACGTTGAAACACCACTCAGCAAAGCAGAAGAAGAGCCCGCGTTCACTCCGACGCCAAACACCGTCGAAAATGAATTTGGTATTCCGCAAGAAGAAGACTGGCTTGTTGATGACATAGAGCCTGAGACGAAGACGGAACAAGAACCTGTAGCGGCAAGTTCAACTAAGACAGCTACCGAAGACGAAGAGTTCAACTTCGATGATCTGGATCTTCCGGAGTTCAACGAAGAAGATGCACTAACATCAATGGCACAAGAGCCAGAGTTAGCTGAATCTGAAACCGCTGACCCAGAAACTGCGGCGAATGAGCCAACGGCTGAAGAAGAAGAGTTCAATTTTGATGATTTAGAGCTTCCGGAGTTCAGTGAAGAAGATGCACTAACGTCAATGGCGCAAGAGCCAGAGTTAGCTGAATCTGAAACCGCTGAATCAGAAACTGCGGCGATTGAGCCGACGGCCGAAGACGAAGAATTCAACTTCGATGATCTAGACCTTCCGGAGTTCGACGAAGAAGATGCACTAGCGTCAATGGCGCAAGAGCCAGAGTTAGCTGAATCTGAAACTGCTGAACCAGAAACTGCGGCGAATGAGCCAACGGCTAAAGAGGAAGAGTTCAACTTCGATGATCTAGAGCTTCCTGAGTTCAGCGAAGAAGATGCACTAACGTCAATGGCGCAAGAGCCAGAGTTAGCTGAATCTGAAACTACTGACCCAGAAACTGCGGCGAATGAGCCAACGGCTGAAGAGGAAGAGTTCAATTTTGATGATTTAGAGCTTCCGGAGTTCAACGAAGAAGATGCACTAACGTCAATGGTGCAAGAGCCAGAGTTAGCTGAATCTGAAACCGCTGAACCAGAAACTGCGGCGATTGAGCCAGCGGCTGAAGATGAAGAGTTCGACTTTCCGGAGTTCAGCGAAGAAGATGCTCTTGCATCAATGGCTGACGAGCCAAGATTGTCAGAAGCAGAAACTTCACAGCCAGCCGCCGGCATGGCGAGCGATGAGGAGTTCAACTTTGATGATCTGGACTTGCCAGAGTTCAATGAAGAAGATGCATTGGCTTCAATGGGCGATGCAGAACTAGAAACGCCTGTAAAGCACCCTGAAGCGTCTCAAACTGTTATTCAATCAGATAATGACCATGATGCTTTGTTTGATGTATTCGCGCAGCCAGAGGCTTTCAGTGTCGAGCCCGAGCCTGAGCCCGAAGCACAAGCAGACTTAGAGTCTGAACTCAATGATTTTGAAGAATCTGCAATGGCGAACCTGTTGTCAGAAAACGCAGACTCAGAAGTGTTTGATGGAAAATTGGACAATGACACCATCGCAAGTGCGGGTATGGATTTCGAAACCATGCTGGATGTGGGTGATGACTGGGATGGTTTTAAACTGTCACCAGACAGCGCGGCGTCAACAACGGAAGTCCCAGAAGATCAAAGAGACGTTTGGAGCTCGACAGAAGCACTTGCGCAACCAGAAATCGCTCAGGAAAACTGGGGTGAGCAGGATGATCTGACCGATTTCGACCCGAAGAAAAATCAATTCATGACGATTGATGAGTTGATGGCTCAAGTGGATAAAAATGGCGGTGACTTCGAAGAGCAAGAATTAAAGCTCGATGTTGGTTTGAATGAGTTCCCTGATGTGATTGGTGACATCGGTGATGTGGATGTAGATACCAACGCAGAAGCCGCAGGTAAGCTTGATTTAGCAAAAATCTATCTAGAAATGAACGATCCTCAAGGGGCGATCAAATTGCTAGAAGAGGCCATCGTCTACGGTGAAGATGATATTCGCCGTGAAGCGAAAGGGCTTATCGACGCCATTAACGGTCGATAAAGAAAAATGGGTAGCAAATGCTGCCCATTTTTGTATCTGGAAGGACTTACGTATATACTTCCCGCCCCATTTTAGAGTTCGAAGGTTAAAATGAGAATCGCATTAGGTATCGAGTATAACGGTACAAATTACTTTGGTTGGCAACGCCAAAGAGAAGTGAAAAGTGTCCAAGAAGCGCTGGAAAAAGCACTTTCTGTAGTAGCAAATCACCCTGTAGAAGTTCAGTGCGCTGGTCGTACCGATGCTGGTGTACACGGCACAGGACAAGTTGTTCACTTCGACACCAACGTAAATCGAAAAATGGTTGCTTGGACAATGGGCGCAAATGCGAACATGCCAAGTGATATCGCTGTCCGCTGGGCGGTAGAAGTACCTGATGACTTCCATGCACGATTCTCAGCGACGGCGCGTCGTTACCGCTACATTATCTTCAATCACGCATTGCGTCCAGGCATCTTAAATTCCGGTGTGAGCCATTATCACGGTGACTTGGATGAAAAGAAAATGCACGAAGCAGGGCAATACTTGCTTGGTGAGAATGACTTCAGTTCATTTCGTGCAGCACATTGCCAATCGTTGAGCCCATGTCGAAATATGATGCACTTGAACGTGACTCGACATGGTGATTACGTCATTATCGATATTAAAGCGAACGCTTTTGTTCACCACATGGTGCGTAACATTACAGGCAGTTTGATTAAAGTGGGTCGTGGCGAAGAAACGCCTGAATGGATCAAGTCACTTTTAGAAGCAAAAGACCGTAAATTAGCGGGTGCAACGGCCAAGGCTGAAGGTTTGTATTTGGTTGATGTGGACTACCCAGAAGCGTTTGGATTACCACAAGTGCCGATCGGCCCGCTATTTTTACCGGATAATTTGAACTAAATTTGCGAATTTGTTTCAAATTATCGGTAGTTTAGACTGGAAATGCGCAGAAACTATGCGTTATTAATGATATCAAAAATAGGTACAACCAGTTTTTTATCTACAGTCGCGGCAAGATATGTTTTAATCCATCCGCAATATTCCGAATTTATATCTTTCGCAATGAAGCGGAAGAATTGAGAGAAAAGGTCTTCCATGAGTTGGCTTGAAAAGATTTTAGAAAAAAGCAACCTAGTAAGTTCACGCAAAGCTTCTATCCCTGAAGGCGTGTGGACGAAATGTACCTCTTGTGAGCAGGTTCTTTACCATGCTGAACTTGAGCGTAACCTAGAAGTTTGTCCTAAGTGTAATCACCACATGCGCATGAAAGCGCGTCGTCGTCTAGAAACATTCTTAGATGAAGGTGAGCGCGTAGAGCTAGGCACAGAGCTTGAGCCACAGGACAAACTGAAATTTAAAGATTCTAAGCGCTACAAAGAGCGTATCTCTGCTGCTCAAAAGAACAGTGGCGAGAAAGACGCATTGGTGGTTATGCAGGGTGAACTGCTTGGTATGCCATTGGTAGCGTGTGCGTTTGAATTCTCTTTCATGGGTGGTTCAATGGGTTCCGTTGTTGGTGCTCGTTTCGTGAAAGCAGTTGACGCCGCAATTGAAAACAATTGTGCACTGGTGTGTTTCTCTGCAAGTGGTGGTGCGCGTATGCAAGAGGCGTTAATGTCTCTAATGCAAATGGCGAAAACCAGTGCAGCGCTTGAGCGTTTGTCAGAAAAAGGTCTACCATTCATTTCGGTACTGACTGACCCAACAATGGGTGGTGTATCGGCAAGTTTGGCGATGCTAGGTGACATCAACATTGGTGAACCTAAAGCATTGATCGGTTTCGCTGGCCGTCGTGTAATCGAGCAAACAGTACGCGAAGATCTTCCTGAAGGCTTCCAGCGTAGTGAGTTCCTGCTAGAGCACGGTGCGATTGACATGATCGTTGACCGTCGTGAAATGCGTCAACGTGTGGGTGGTCTGATCGCTAAGATGACTAACCACAAGTCTCCGATGGTGGTTTCCGTTAACGAATCTCCAAATGAAGAGCCATATTCTGTACCAGAAGTGGACGAAAAAGGGTAAAGTATCAACTAACATAAAAACCAAAGAAATTAATGGTTAAAGTTAGATGACACAAAACGCAATTCCTCAAGCCACATCCACTCTAACGATGTGGCTTGATTATTTAACAAATCTCCACACATCAGCTATCGACCTCGGCTTAGACCGCGTTCAAGCGGTAGCGAAAAAAGCCAACCTCACCAAACCAGCCCCTACTGTGATTACTGTTGCCGGCACCAATGGCAAGGGTTCGACGTGCGCGTTGATGGAAGCGATTCTATTAGATGCCGGCTACTCAGTCGGAGTTTACAGTTCACCTCACCTTATTCGCTACAACGAGCGTGTTCGTATTAACGGCGTAGATGCAGAAGATCGTACACACTGCGAAGCATTCGATTATATCGAGCAACAACGTGGTGATATTAGCCTAAGCTTGTTTGAATTCGGTACGTTGGCTGCACTTCGTATTTTCCAAGTTGAAAAAGTGGACGTGGTGTTGTTAGAAGTTGGCCTTGGTGGTCGATTAGATGCAACAAATGTCGTAGATCATGATGTCTCTGTTATTACCAGCTTGGCTATCGACCATGTGGATTGGCTAGGTGATGACATCAATGTAATTGGCTTTGAGAAAGCGGGTATCTACCGTACTGGTAAACCTGCGATTTGTGGCCAACCGACGCCGCCAGCAACCGTTGCTGCGCACGCTGATGACATTCAAGCTGAGTTCTTCCAAGTTGGCATCCAGTTCGATTACCAATTGACTGAGAAAGGTTGGAAGTGGACCAGTGGAGCGTTTGGCCTAGACGACCTTCCATTGCCTTCTCTGCCCTTACCGAATGCAGCAACTGCTCTGATGGCACTTGGCGCTTCAGAATTGCAAATCACTGACATTAATATCGTTAATGGCTTGAATAATGCTCGCCTAGCTGGCCGAATGCAGGTTTTGCAAACGGAACCAGACATTGTGCTTGATGTGGCGCACAATCCTCACTCTGCAGAATACTTGGTAGAGAAGGTGAAGCACCAATACGTGAATAAAAACATCCATGTCGTGGTGGCAATGCTGCACGATAAAGACATCAAGGCAACAATTGAAGTATTAGCGCCAATTGCAACCCAATGGTACCCAGCATCACTGACTGGCCCTCGCGCGGCAACTGCCGACGAGTTATGTCAATATTTACCCGAAGGGCAGATTCAGTTCCAAACTCCAGTAGAGGCATTTGAGAGCGCGAAAACTCATGCGGCTCATGATGATGTCATTTTGGTGGTGGGTTCATTCCACACAGTGGGTGAAGTGTTGGAGTATTGGCAATCAAATAATGAGTAATCAAAGGTAATTTGATGGCAAGTAAATTTCAAAGTCGTTTAGTCGGCACCATCATTCTAGTGGCGGTGGGGGTCATCGTACTTCCAGACGTACTGGATGGTAAGAAACTGCACTATAAAGAAGAGTTTGCCAGTATTCCTATCAAACCTGAACTTGATAGCGATGTGGAGAACTTCGAAATACTAGAGCCTGTTGAAGACGACGTTTCATTACCGGAATCTCCGGTAACTGCAACAGTGAATGAATCTCAAGAGCCTCAAGTCGCGGTTTCTCAGCCAGAACCAGAGTCAGTTTCTCAGCCAGAAGAAGTCAAACAACCTGAACAGGTTGAAGTTGCCGTTCGTCCGGTTGAAGAAAAAAATCAATATGAAGATTCAGCCTGGATCATTCAGTTGATGGCACTAAAAAATCATGAAAATGCGGTTGCACTTGTAGAGGATCTTCAGAAGCGTGGCTACCAAGCTCATGTAAAAAAAGAGACAGCCTTTACTCGAGTGATTGTTGGCCCTGATGTGTCAAAAAGTAAACTTGAACGACAGGTCAAGGAATTACAAAAAATTACAGGCTCAAAAGGTCAATTGCTTAAATTTAAGCCATTAAATCCATAAGAAAACGTTTGCGTCAGCATTTTTTCTGTTAAAATGCGCGCCAACTTAAGATGAAGAAAACATGAATTGGTTAGATTTTGTCATTTTAGGTGTGATCGGATTTTCAGCTCTGATCAGTTTAGTTCGCGGTTTTGCTAAAGAAGCTTTGTCTTTGGTGATTTGGTTTGGAGCATTTTTTATCTCCAGTAATTACTACGCCAAATTGGCGGTGTATTTCACCAACATCGAAGATGAAATGTTTCGTAACGGAGCCGCAATAGCGGCGTTATTCGTCGCTACCTTAGTGGTTGGTGCAGTGGTGAATTACGTCATTGGTCAACTGGTACAAAAAACAGGGCTATCAGGAACCGATCGAATTCTCGGTGTGGTGTTTGGTGGTTTACGCGGAGTACTGATTGTTTCTGCGGTGCTGTTTTTTATGGATGCGTTTACTGCATTCCCAAGCTCGGATTGGTGGAAAGAGTCACAGTTGGTCCCAGAGTTCAGCCGTATCATCGCCCCATTCTTCGAGCACTTAAAAGCAACATCAAGTTTTCTGTCTGGCACTATCTAGTAGTGCCAGCTACTGTCGCAAATCGAGGATTAGGACATGTGTGGTATTGTTGGAATCGTGGGCACAACGCCTGTAAACCAGTCTATTTATGACGCGTTAACGGTGTTACAGCATCGTGGCCAAGATGCCGCTGGTATTTGTACCATAGAAAGCAATCGTTTTCGTCTGCGTAAGGCGAACGGTTTAGTGAAGGATGTGTTCGAAGCAAGACACATGCAACGCTTACAAGGTGAGGTTGGTATCGGTCATGTTCGTTACCCAACCGCAGGCAGTTCAAGTGCCTCTGAAGCTCAACCTTTCTACGTAAACTCTCCTTTCGGTATTACACTTGCCCACAATGGTAATTTGACTAACGCTCATGAAGTTCGTCAAAAACTGTTTGAAAAAGACCGCCGTCATATCAATACGACTTCAGATTCTGAAGTGCTTCTGAATGTACTCGCTCACGAAATCGATACAGTAAAAGGCAATGTGACAGCTGACGATGTCTTCCGTGCGGTTACGAATGTTCACCGTACGATCCGTGGTGCTTATGCTGTTGCTGCGATGATTATTGGCCACGGTATGATTGCATTTCGCGATCCACATGGTATCCGCCCTTTATGCTTAGGTAAGCGTGAAGTGAACGGAAGAACAGAATACATGGTGGCGTCAGAGTCAGTGGCGTTAGATGCCGTTGGTTTTGATTTTGTTCGCGATGTAGCGCCTGGTGAAGCGATTTACGCAACGTTTGATGGTGAACTATTTACCAAACAATGTGGCGACAATCCAAAACTGAATCCGTGTATCTTTGAATTCGTTTACTTTGCACGTCCGGACTCTTTCATCGACAAGATTTCTGTTTACAGTGCTCGTGTTGAGATGGGTAAAAAGCTTGGTGAGCGTATTCGTGAAGATTACGCAGAATTGGATATCGACGTGGTTATTCCAATTCCTGAAACGTCTTGCGATATTGCTCTACAAATTGCCCAAGCTATTGATAAACCTTACCGTCAAGGCTTTGTGAAAAACCGTTACGTAGGTCGTACTTTCATTATGCCGGGTCAACAACAGCGTAAGAAATCGGTGCGCCGCAAACTAAACGCGATTCGTTCTGAGTTCAAAGGTAAGAATGTTCTGCTTGTGGATGACTCTATTGTTCGCGGTACAACATCAGAGCAGATCATTGAGATGGCTCGTGACTCGGGTGCGAACAAGGTGTTCATGGTTTCAGCTGCACCAGAGGTACGTTTCCCGAACGTTTACGGTATCGATATGCCAAGTGCAACAGAGCTGATTGCTCATGGCCGTGATAACGAAACCATCTGTAAGCAAATTGGTGCTGACGCGCTTATTTACCAACGCTTGGATGATTTGGTTGAAGCAGTTGGTTTAGGCAATCAAGACATCACTCAGTTCGATACATCAGTATTTAACGGTGAATATGTGACGGGTGATATCGACCAACAATACCTCGATTTCCTTGATGGTTTACGCAACGATGATGCGAAGACACAAGCAGAAATTCAGCAAGATCTTGCTAATCTAGAACTGCATAACGAAGGCGCTTAATCTGCCCGGAAATCCAAGACATAAAAAAACCAGAGCTCACGCTCTGGTTTTTTGTATCTGCTATCGAGTTTAGTGAATGTTGTAAGCGATCACGAAGTCGATAAAAAGGCGCACTTTCTCAGGGAGATGGTCTTTGTGGTTGTAAAGCATGTAGATGTCGCGCGGGTTAGCACTCCAATCTGGCAGTACGCGCAGTAAATCGCCACTTTCAATATATTCTTTGATCATCACGTCAGGCATTAAAGTAATCCCCAAACCTTCCGAGCAAGAGCTACGCACTACGTTCAGTGCATTTGCTTGAAAACGACCGCGGTCTACGTTCACAACAGACTCACCTTTGCTGTTAATTAGCGTCCACTTGATCAGTGGGTAGCCCTTTAGCAGAGAGTGGTTAGAAAGCTCTTCAGCGTGGTTTGGTGCTGGGTTAGCCGCTAGATAGTCAGGGCTTGCGACCAGAATATCTTTTACTTCACCAATTTTACGTGCGATTAAACTTGAATCACGCTGTGGTCCAACACGGAAGATGACATCCCACTCGGTAGGATCAAGTTGATCGGCGTTGCTTTCCGTCGTTAGCTCGATGTTAATGTCAGGGTACTGTTTCATGAACCCATTGAACATTGGCATCATCATGCGCTTTGTCAGGTTGTACGGTGCAGAGATTTTGATCTTGCCCGATGCGCCGCGACAGTCATCTGTAATCTCCTCAGCTGTCGATGTTAGGCGTTGCAGAAGAGGTGAGCACTCATGGTAAAAACGTTCTCCGGCCTCGGTCAGAGAAAGCTTACGCGCGTGACGGTTCAGCAATCGAAGATTGACAGAGTCTTCTAGCGCTTGAATGCGTCGGGTGATGGTTGCCACCGGAATCATGGTTTTTCGCGAAGTTGCGGTATAGCTCCCATTTTCGACAACCAATCGAAACAGGTTTAGATCATCTAATTTCATATTTCCAGACACATTAAACTACCGTTTATGGCTAATTTATAATTAACTTTGTGATCAAAGCTTGCTTTAAGTCAACATGTTGCGTCATTTGAACACAGCAAGGCTCCCCGAGTAAATACTGATAGACCATGGAATATTTGTATAAACGTCAATTTCAGGCTACGGTTTATAACAAGGTGAAAGGGCCTGATGTCTTGCTGCATAACGTTTCGTAAGATGTGAATACAACAAAAATAATAACTTATAAATTTGTTTTTTGACTGAGCTTTGTGAGGTGCAAAGGTATGTTTAAGACTCACAGTCAAACGGCAATGGTCTCGGCGCAGGAAGTGGTCAATCAAAAACTCATCATGTTGGTGGACGATGACCCAATATTTCGTCGAATAACTAATGCCTATTTGGAAAGTCAGGGTTTTAAGGTAGTCGAAGCTGAAAATGGTCTAGAGGCGCTTCAACAACTGAGGGAATCCCAACCTGACTTGGTCTTATGTGATTTATCCATGCCCGTGTTAGACGGGATAGAATTTGTCGAGGAAGTCAGTTTAGAGTATCCGTCGATGCCATTGATTGTTGTGTCTGGAACGGATGAAATGTCGGACGTCGCGAAGGCGCTTCGTTTTGGGATTAAAGACTTCCTACCTAAACCGATAGGAAATTATCAACATCTATCTCAAGCAATTGATAACACGCTTGAGGAATCAGACTGCCATTATTCCGACAATAGAGACTTTACGAGCCAATGGTTTAGGGTTGATGACGGAGGGGAAATGCCAGACGACCAAGAGTTGCATTGGCATTTGGAGTACCTGCAAAAACATCCAAGTGCAGCAAGAGACTTGCTTCACGCCTTATTACCAGAAAAAGACGCATCACAAGGCGATTGGAAATGTTCTTATCGTTTATTGCAATCGACCGATGTTATGCCTTTGGTATTTGATTACCGATGGTTAATGAATGGACAATTTGCATTTTACTTGGTCGATTCGGCGTCGTTAGAGCATGACGGTGTAGCAACAACGCTGCTTGTACGCGCATTGTTTGATGATTACTTACGTAACTTAAAGAGCTTTAGCGCAGATCTTAAGGATATGATCGAAATTATTGAGAAAGGTATTCAATGCTCTGATAGCACGGGAGCAGTAAACGCTGTCTTTGGTGTCGCTGATCTTGCTTCGTCTTGTGTCTCTATATTACCAGCAGGTCTAGATAGCCAGTGGTCAGATGGACACTCAAATCAACACATAGCTGCGGGTAACTCGTTGGGTGATGGTAGTATGAAAAACTTCATCACTCGAGATTTACCTATCAGTACTAACGGGCAGCTTTCAATTGCCTGTCTTGGTACATCTAGCTTCAGTCTAAATATGGTTCGTTTGAATCGATTGATATAACGACTGGCAGATATAAACGTAAACACATCAACAAAAGCAGCGTCCGTTACGCTACTTTTTTATTTCTAGCTGCCTGCTTGGTTTCGAACTAATGATACTTCGCTTTATAACCCTACTTTTTGTTGGTGTTTAGCACTAATTGTTTAAGGTATAGTCATCGCTTAAAACAATAATGACCCATTTATGCAACGATAATTTAACGATGTAAGGTGGGGGAAGCGAAGTCAACTCAACTCTAGTGAGAAGAAACATCATGGCAGACAAAGATTTTAAAGAGCCTTATAATATTTTTTACTTTTTAGGTTTCATTGCAGTCCTTTTGATCCCAACTTTACCTGCAACGTTAACCTGGCTTCGTGTAATGAATGGTTACGCGGGCTTTTAATTTAGCGTTAGTTTATTGGAGTCCACCATTCGTATTAAGCGTTACCTTTTCAATATAGCTGGTGGACTCTGCATGCTGCTTGGCATTGCCGGCATCGTTCTTCCTCTTCTTCCTACCACGCCTTTTATTCTTTTAGCGAGTGCCTGTTTCATGCGAGGCAGCCCTGCGTTTCATCGTTGGCTACATGAACATAAAACGTTTGGACCTTTACTCGAAAACTGGCATAAACACCGAGCAGTCACACGCAAAGTGAAACAACGTGGCGCGGTCTTCATCGTACTCAGTTTTACTTTCTCCATCATTGTCGCTCCAATGGTTTGGGTAAAAATTGCGCTTTTAGTGATGCTAATCATTTTACTGAGTTGGTTTATGCGTCTCCCTGTGACTGAGTTGGTTGCTGACCGAGAAGAAAATCACTAAGATTGTAGAGAATAGTGTGCCCGCTCTTCGAGTGGGCGTTTGTATTTTCAGCGCTTGTGACTTTTACGAAAGTAAGCACATAGTGATGAAAACCTATTGTTTGTTGCCCTCATATATACTGCGATTAGAACAGAGGGTGATGAGCCAATCTAAGTAAATCGGTATTATGACTACAGAAACAATCTCACTGATCAAATCTAGCATCAAAAGCATCGAAGATTACCCGAAACCAGGCATTCTTTTCCGCGACGTAACCAGCCTTCTTGAAGACGCGAAAGCGTATCAAGCGACAATCAATCTTTTGGTTGAGCGCTACAAAGATATGGGTTTCACGAAAGTTGTGGGTACAGAAGCTCGTGGTTTCTTGTTTGGTGCACCACTAGCACTAGAACTGGGTGTTGGTTTTGTCCCTGTGCGTAAGCCAGGTAAACTGCCTCGTCCTACTGTGGCTCAATCATACGAGCTTGAATATGGTGTTGATACGCTAGAAATTCATACTGATGCGATCGTAGAAGGCGATAAAGTATTGGTTGTAGATGATCTACTTGCGACGGGCGGTACGATCGAAGCAACAACAAAGCTTATCCGTCAACTAGGCGGTGAAGTAGAGCACGCTGCATTCGTTATCAACCTACCAGAAATTGGTGGTGATAAGCGCCTAGAAGGTCTAGGTCTGAACGTATACAGCATTTGCGAGTTTGAAGGACACTAATACATTCAATGAGTTATTTAGCTTTAGCGCGAAAATGGCGTCCGAATAAGTTTGACCAAGTCGTAGGGCAAAGCCATGTCCTTACGGCTCTGGAAAACGCGTTGGCGCAAAATCGCTTACACCATGCGTACCTCTTCAGCGGCACGCGAGGCGTTGGTAAAACATCGATTGGCCGACTGTTTGCTAAGGGCCTGAACTGTGAAACAGGTATTACCGCTAACCCTTGTGGTGAGTGTGATACTTGTCGTGAGATTGATGAAGGTCGCTTTGTTGACCTACTAGAGATCGACGCGGCTTCTCGTACTAAAGTTGAAGACACTCGTGAACTATTAGACAACGTTCAATACAAGCCCGCTCGCGGGCGTTTTAAAGTGTACCTCATTGATGAGGTACACATGCTTTCGCGTCACTCTTTCAATGCGCTGTTAAAAACGCTGGAAGAGCCGCCAGAGTATGTGAAGTTCTTGTTGGCTACGACGGATCCACAAAAACTGCCAGTGACGATTCTGTCGCGCTGTTTACAGTTCCACCTTAAGCCAATCAGTGTTGATGACATTCATCAGCAACTTGACCATATTCTGGAAAAAGAACAAGTCTCCGCAGAAGCAAGAGCACTTGGCATGATCTCGCACGCTGCAGATGGCAGTATGCGTGATGCACTGAGCTTAACTGACCAAGCTATCGCCCTAGGCAGCGGCACGATTCAAACCGATATCGTTAGCCACATGCTTGGAACGATTGATACTGACCAAGCGATTCATTTGCTGGAATCAGTCAGCAGTAAGCAGCCGCAACAGGCGATGGACAAAATCCAACAACTTGCATCAAACGGTGTAGAGTGGGATGGATTGCTACAGCAATTGGCATCGCAGCTTCATCGTGTTGCGATGTACCAAGCTCTGCCATCGACCTTGGATCAGACTCAACCTGATGCTGAAAAAATCGAATTATTGAGTAAAGCGCTTACGCCTCAAGACGTGCAGCTTTATTATCAAATTGCTTTAAAAGGCCGTGAGGACCTAACGCTGTCACCAAACGGACGCGTTGGGATGGAAATGATTGTTTTGCGCATGATGGCATTTCGTCCATCGGCAAGTAATAGCGCAAGCGTGATTTCAACCTCATCGCAGCCACAAGGCTTGCCAGCGCAAAGTGCAATGCAAACACAAGCAGCATCGGTGGCAAAACCGCAAGCGCCAGTTCAGCAAGCACCTGTACAGCAAACGCAAAGTCAGCCTAGACCAAGCCAGTTAGCGCCGAATATGGCGTCACAACCGCTGTCTCAGGCAGCGCAGCAGCCGACAAATGAAGCACCATCATACCAACCTGAGTATCAAGGTGGTTATGATATGGCTCCGCCACAGTATGACATGGCACCACCAATGAGTGAGAATCCTGCGCCTACACAGCAGGTTCCTCAACAAGCTCAACCTATGCCAGAGAACGCGCCAGCGCCTGCTCGAGGTAATTTGAGTGGTCTTCGTCATCAATTGCGTTCGCAACGCCAGGGTCAGCAACAGGCGACGACGCAAAATGGTGGCCCAAAAAAGCCTAACGCGACATCTGCTCAAAAAGAGTCGGTCATTGACCGTCTAGCGCAATTGCATGGCAATTCCGCGCAGGTGTCGCTACCATCCTCTTCTCAAGCGGAACAAGCTGCCGTTGAGGATGAAGCATATCGTTGGCGTCCAACCAAGCAACCGGTTGAAACAAAAACGAATACGCAACTGACACCTACGCAGCTCAAGAAAGCACTTGAGCACGAAAAGACGCCAGAAATGGCGCAAAAGCTTGTCGATGAATCATTGGAAAGCAGTGAGTGGGCAAAGCTGATCAGCTTAATGAATACGCCAAAGCTGGTGGAGCAACTTGCACTAAATTCGCATTACAGCAAAGAAGGCTCGACAGTTTCGCTACAATTAAGAGGCAGTCAGGCACACTTGAATACCGACAGAGCGCAAAGCGAGCTGTTGAACGCTTTAAATGGCGTGTTAGAACAAGAGTGCCATCTTAGTATTGATGTGGGCGAAAACGGTGAGACACCCCTTGAGCTTAGAGACAGGCTGTATCAAGAAAAATTGCAACAAGCTCTGAACAGTTTAGAAAACGATCCGCATGTTCAGTTCATCGAACGTCGATTCGCTGCAGAGCTCGATAAAGATAGTGTAAGACCTATCTAAATTTTGAACGGAATGGGGTTGAAAACGTTCAGTGAAAACCCCATTAACAGATGCAACACCTAATTAAACCAGAGAGATAAACATGTTTGGTAAAGGCGGTATGGGCAACCTAATGAAGCAAGCCCAGCAAATGCAAGATCGCATGCAAAAGCTTCAAGAAGAAATCGCGAATATGGAAGTAACTGGCGAGTCTGGTGCTGGTCTAGTTAAAGTTACAATCACTGGTAGTCACAGTGTGCGTCGTGTTGATATTGACGAGAGTCTAATGGAAGACGACAAAGAGATGCTAGAAGATCTTATCGCTGCGGCATTCAACGATGCAGCACGTCGCGTTGAAGAAACTCAAAAAGAGAAAATGGCTTCAGTAACTGGCGGTATGCAACTACCACCAGGTATGAAAATGCCATTCTAATCTGCTGAATTCTAACTAAGCGGATTTTCAATGCGTACCAGTCATATGCTGGAACAATTGATGGAGGCCTTACGTTGTCTACCTGGGGTTGGCCCCAAGTCGGCGCAGCGTATGGCCTTTCATTTGTTACAGCGTGATAGAAAAGGCGGTCTGCAACTGGCAGATGCGCTGAGTCAGTCAATGACAGAAATTGGTCATTGCACCGAGTGCCGTACCTTCACTGAAGAAGATGTTTGCCACATTTGTACGAACCCAAAGCGCCAAGAAAATGGCCAAATTTGTGTAGTAGAAAGTCCAGCAGACATCGCGGCAGTGGAAGCGACAGGTCAATACTCGGGTCGATACTTTGTACTAATGGGGCACTTATCACCATTGGACGGAATTGGTCCAAGTGATATTGGTCTTGATGTACTGGACTACCGCCTGCGTCGCGGTGATGTTTCTGAAGTGATTCTTGCAACCAATCCAACGGTTGAAGGGGAAGCAACAGCGCATTACATCGCGGAGCTGTGTAAAGAACACCAAGTGGATGCAAGCCGTATCGCGCACGGTGTACCAGTGGGTGGCGAGCTTGAGCTCGTCGATGGGACAACTTTGTCACACTCGCTTTTAGGTCGACACAAGATTTAATAAAAAAGCCGCTAAAATTAGCGGCTTTTTTGATCTTGAGGTTCGAGAAACGATTAATCGTTTGATTCTTTACCAAGAAGATTCTTGTAGATAAGTGCACCTAGAATACCACCAACGATTGGTGCTACCCAGAATAGCCAAAGCTGAGAAACCGCCCAGTCGCCAACAAATACCGCAACACCAGTACTACGCGCTGGGTTAACCGATGTGTTTGTCACAGGGATGCTGATTAGGTGGATAAGAGTCAAACATAGACCGATCGCGATAGGTGCAAAACCTTGTGGTGCGCGTTTGTCTGTCGCACCCATGATCACGATTAGGAACATCATTGTCATCACAACTTCAGTCACTAAAGCAGCAACCATAGAGTATTGGCCTGGAGAATGCGCGCCGTAACCGTTCGCGGCAAAGCCAGAACCAACAACGTCAAATCCTGCCTGACCTGTTGCGATTACGTAAAGTACACCACCCGCAATCACACCACCGATAACTTGCGCGATGATGTAAGGCACAACGTCTTTAGTCTCGAAACGACCACCGGCCCATAGACCGATAGTTACTGCTGGGTTTAGGTGACAACCTGAGATATGGCCAATAGCAAATGCCATTGTAAGTACGGTAAGACCGAACGCCAAAGAAACGCCCAACAAGCCAATGCCGACATCAGGGAAGCCAGCCGCTAACACTGCACTACCACAGCCACCAAGCACTAACCAAAAAGTACCAAAAACCTCTGCCATGTATTTATTCATATTGTTTCCTATTGCGGATTTAGATTACCCGCTGAACATAGTAGAGAATTGTCAGAAAAGTGTGAGCTTAAGCACGGAAATTAACCAAAATGCCAGATATGCGCGTTTCTGTCTCATATATGAAACGAAATGGGTAGGGAGAGGGTAGGTGGATGAGTTCAAAGGAAAACCTCGGCTATCGTTATAGATATTGATAACCGAGGCGAGAAGAAGCGTTAGCTAAAAGCAATAAATGGTGAGATACACAACAAGATACCTGTAGCGATGATTAGGTATAGTGAAGCACCTTTATATTTATGTAGAGAAGGCACTTGATACACCAAGTAGGCAGGAATCAAACAGCCAATCAAACCAAAGATAGGGCTACAAACCGAAGTGAAGCTCAGAACCGGTAGATTGAGTACGATAGCGCCCCACGCCATCAAAACCGCGAATAGAATGATGCCCTTCGTCACGAGATCTTTGTTGATTTGCTCTTCAGGCATCACTTTTTTCAATGCCAACATCGCAAGACCTTGGCAAGAATCACGGAAGCCAAGGTAAACACCAAAGAAGGCTGTCATTACAGAAAAGATGTTCAACATCAGGCTAAGCAGTTTAAGCGTCGTGCCGTCCATGCCTTGTGCTACCATCGCAAGCGCAGATATGTTCTCGTTTGCTGCACGGACTGCTTGTTCATGAGACATCGCCAACGTGAAAGAAATCGCGTAGAAAAACACGGTCACAAATAAAATGCCAAAAGCGATATTCATGGCGCGCATCGCTTTAAAACGGGCAACTTCAATAGACTTCTCTTTCGAACGGTAAGAGATCACCATCGGACTCAAGCTTTGAATAAACAAAATAGAAGTGAGGGTGAACGGCAGCAGCTCAATCGCGTCTTTTAGGCCAGCACCCGCTGTTGGGACGCTACCTACATTCGCCAGATCCCATTTTTCAATCATCATGAAGCCTAGCAGTGCTACGGTACAAAGTTTTACCAATACTAATCCGGTGCTGACCTTAAATAGGACCTTCTCACCACGCGAAGCGATTGCCACCAAAGCGCAAACCAATGCTAGACCATACAACGGGTTTTCCGACAACAGCCCCTCAGTGATACCAAAGCTGTGTAGGAAAGAGGCTGAGTCATTATTGATTGCTGTCGAGTATACGAATACCCAAATTACCAACATGATGAAGTAGAGCACTCCTAACAATGCGCCCCATTTATTGCCAAGGTAGCCAGAAATAACCCCCGCATAGTCTTGACACTTCGGAGAGGTGGAAAGCGTGTTAATAAATAGGCGTTGGAACAAGTACATCGCTGGGTAGCCAATCACCGCGGAGGCAAGAAATACCCATATGCCAAGTACGCCCACCTTTACTGGAAGAAAAACAATACCAGCACCGATTGCCATGCCGATGCTCATGATTACCCAGCCCCAGTCAGTGCTATCAAATTTAGTCGCCGCTTTCCATTCTGTGGCTGTCATTCCGGCTTTAACGTGAGGTGGTTCTTTAGTTATTGGAAGAGTTTGTGTAGGTACAGTAACGCTCATTGTCGTTTTCTCTTTGTTGGTATGAATTTTTCTCAAATCTATTTGAGAAAAAGATTAACAACAATTTTTTTGTGGAATATTCAGATAAATTTGAGATCTCGACAAAAATACTCAATAAAATCTGAAAAAAGATCGATTTGTGTGATCTGGTGTGGTTGTTTTGCTCATATTTTGTTGAAAGAATAGCTTTGAAACGAAATCTCAAGTTGAGTTTTCTGATTAAAACTAAAGATTATGTGAGGATTAACATGAAAGAATTGATCGCTTCAGAGCACGCACCAGCCGCAATTGGTCCATATTCACACGGTACGACTTACGGGGATTTGATTTTTACTTCGGGCCAACTGCCCGTTGACAGTTCGACAGGTAAAGTTGTTGAGGGCGGTATTACGGCTCAAAGTCATCAATCTTTGACAAACTTAAAGCATGTTCTGGAGGCTGGCCACGGGAGTCTAGACACGGTTCTGAAAACGACATGCTATTTAGCAAACATCAGTGACTTTGCGGAGTTTAACAAAGTCTATGCAGAGTTTTTCCAGAAAGATTGTCCTGCACGTAGCTGCTTCGCGGTAAAAGATCTTCCGCTCGGTGTTTTGATTGAAGTTGAAGCGATTGCTAGTAAGAAGTAACTTGGAGAAAAAAGTATGAAACAGCAATGGAACCAATATATCCAAATTATTAAGCAAGTGGTGAAACCTGCACTTGGATGTACCGAACCCATTGCTGCTGCATATGCGGCAGCAGTTGCACAGCGTGAACTAGGAAACCAAACTCCGGAGATGATAGAAGTACGCGTGTCGGACAACCTATTCAAAAATTCCATGGGTGTTTTTGTTCCTGGAACGGGGAAAATTGGCCTCAAGATTGCCGCGTCTGTTGGTGCCTTGGCGGGTGACCCTAATGCGGAGCTCGAAGTATTAGCTAAGATTAATTACGACGATGTCACTGCTGCCCAGCAACTTATTGATGAAGAGCGAGTCAGTGTTGCTCGTATTGATACACAAGAATTTATCTTCTGTAGCGTCATGATGACGGCAGGGCAAGATACCGTGTCTGTTACGATCAGTGGTGGACATACCAACATTATTCAGATTACCCGCAATGGTGAAGTGACCTTTGATGCTCCGCCACAGCAGCGTGTTGCAACCGGTTCGGTTTGCGAAGGGGTTGATATCTCCATCAAGCAAATTTATGACTTTGCACTTCAAGCGCCATTTGATGATATCAAATTTATCCTACAAGCTGCGGAGCTCAACAGTTCATTAGCGCAAGAGGGTATCGACCGAGGCTATGGATTAGAAATCGGTCGAACCTTAAAAGGCAATATCGAACAAGGTTTATTGGGTAATGATCTGATGAGTCGAATCCAAATGATGACCTCTGCAGCATCCGATGCTCGAATGGGCGGTGCGACGCTGCCAGCGATGAGTAACTTTGGCAGCGGTAACCAAGGTATTGCCGCGACGATTCCGGTTGTTATCGCCGCAGAAGCGTTTCAAAGTAACGAAGAACAACTCGCTCGCGCACTAATCATGAGTCACTTGGGGGCGATCTACATTAAGTCATACTACCCACCTTTATCTGCATTCTGTGGTAACACTGTCACTAGTGCAGCCGCATCCATGGCACTAGTGTATTTATCAGGTGGCTCGTTTGAGCAATCTTGCTCCGCAATTCAAAACGTCATTAGTGACAGTTCAGGCATGGTGTGTGATGGTGCGAAGTCATCTTGTGCAATGAAAGTTTGCACCTCATCAACGACGGCAGTGCGCTCATATTTGATGGCGATGGGTAACCACAGTGTGAAGAATCAAGGTATAGTAGGCGATGAAGTCGAACAAACAATAAGAAACGTAGGCTCAATGGTTCGACTTGGAATGCCATATACTGATAAATCTATTATCGATATCATGTCCGCCTAGCCTCAAGTTTTTGCTAAGGGAAGTAACATTGCAGCTTAAAAAACTCACCAAAAGTGATTTAGATATTTTGAATTCAATGAAGAACGTCGTCGATGGCATCGCGCGCATGTACGGCAAGCATACCGAGGTCGTTCTTCACAGTCTTGATGCAGAAGCGCCGGAAATCATCAAAATTGCCAATGGCCATGTAACTGAACGTGGAGAAGGTGCTCCGATTACCAACTTAGCAAGAATGAAGCTGCTTGAAGGCAACGACGTTTCAGATTCGTATGTGACGAAAACCGTAAGCGGTAAAACCTTGCATTCCATTACGACCATTGTCCGTAATCCAAAGAACAAACCTATTGGGTTATTGTGTATCAACGTCGACATGGATGTACCGATGCAGGATTTTTTGAGATCGATTATGCCAACTCAGCAAAATGACTGCTGTGCGGGCGCACGTTCACCAGAAACCTTCGCTCGTAACATCGATGAAACCATCATCAGTACCATTGAGACCGTACAAGCAGAAGTGTGGGCGAACGAGGCGATTTCCCCTTCAAAACGCAACCGTGAACTGGTCACACGTTTACAAGGTTTGGGGATTTTTAAATACAAAGATGCGGTATTGATGGTGGCAAATCATCTCGGTATTTCACGTGATACTATTTACCTTTACTTAAGAGAATTAGGTAGCAACGACTAGGTCAGTTGTTCAAGTTCGGTGATGTTATTTATCGCTTCTTGATTCGTTTTGCCACACACAACTGGGCAAGGTTTGAAGTCGTGGCAAACTTTTGGGCGTTCAGGCATTCCGAAAAGCTTACATAAGTTGTCGTCATTTAATTGAATGCAACGCTCTCCGGCAGGTTTGCCTTTTGGCATGCCCGGAATCGGAGAAGAGATACTTGGTGAGATACAACACGCCCCACAACCTAATCGGCAATCCATCTAAAAGCCCTCGTAAAAATGAAGGGGGCATTATGGACATTTCTCGTCAGATTGGAAGAGGCGTGCGTGAATTCACACCAACAAAGTTAGCCCTTTCTACTCGTCATTAAGTCCTTTTTACTCATCATTAAGTAAAGCAGCGACTTCAAAATTCTGGTCGCGTTTAGCCTGTTGGATATAACGGTTGCACTCTTGCATGCTTAAACCCCAGGTTCCAGCCTCGGTGCGAGAGGACATTTCCGTTAGGAACGTTGCTTGACCTTCTTGAACATTAGACGCCAGATCCTTTCCGTATTGCTGACAGAGTTCAGCATCGCTGCTTGCCACCGCCCCAAATGAAACAAGAGAGATAATTGTGATCATTGCGAGCTTCATAATATCGATTCCTTATTCATACCATGAGCTAAAACCATAGGATAGGAATCGGTATTAGTAAAAATATCAATGAGGGGGAGTTTCCACTGGTGGAGTAGGATAAAAGAGATGTTGATAATAGTTCGTATTACGATGCGGAATTCGGCAAAACTTGAACTTTTGCTGCCAGAGGGGTATAAAACGCACCCAATTCATTCCCATTCGAGAAATAAGTAGTAAGCGTATGAGCACTCCATTTTGGCAAAGTAAATCGTTAGAGAACATGACAGAAGAAGAATGGGAATCTCTCTGTGATGGGTGTGGCAAATGTTGTCTACACAAGCTAATGGATGAAGATACGGATGAAATTTACTACACCAACGTTGCGTGTAGTTGGCTGAACAGCAAAACTTGTTCGTGCAAAGACTACCCGAACCGTTTTACTTCAGGCGAAGAGTGCACCAAGCTAACGCGCGAAGATATTGATGACTTCACATGGTTACCACATACCTGCGCGTACCGTTTGTTGGCAGAGAACCAACCACTGCCTGAGTGGCACCCATTGATCACTGGATCGAAGTCTGCAATGCATGCAGCAGGAGAAAGTGTACGAAACAAAGTGGTGTATGAGATCGATGTGGTGGACTGGGAAGACCATATTTTGAATCACCCAAATCGTTAATCACCGAATTTATACAAGCCTTTCATTATGAAAGGCTTGTTTGTTTTTGGGTGAGGCAAAAGAGCCTAACCTTTTAAGAAACGGTTATAGACAAACAATATAACGAAAGCACCTAAAGTCGCAGTGACGATACTGCCGATGTTTACGCCGTCTGCACCGCCTAGGCCGACAAAGCTTCCTAAAAAACCGCCAACGAAAGCGCCTACGATACCTAGCACCATAGTGGCTATCCAGCCGCCGCCATCGTTACCAGGCATCAGCCACTTAGCCAATGCTCCTGCGATTAGACCAAGAATAATCCAAGATATAAACCCCATAATTTCTCCTTACTCATTATTGTGTTAGGTACGTGTCGTTACGCATTCATGGTTACGTTTCAATCATAGACCATTCACCCAAAAGCGCAGATTTAACTAACTGATGACCATTGCGATGTAACCTAATATCAGGACTAAAACTGAAGTTAATGCGTATGGCACGGGGTAGCCAATAGCCGGCATATCACTGTGGCTTGCATCTTGGGCCCCTTTCATTGCTGGGGTACTATTTCTCCCTCCGGCACAGGCTCCCGCTAAAATCGCAGGGTTCATCTTGCGGAAGTACAATCCGTATAACCAAGCTAGCAGAGGTGGTACGAGTGCTGCAGTCACACCCAGTAACGCTATCTTGATGACAATGATGCCTTGGAAAGATGCCAATATTTTGGGGCCGACCGTTGCGGCTAATACAGCAACAAACAGGTTTAGACCGATGTCTTGTAGAAAGCTTCTTGCCCCTTCACTCATGGGGCCGCCAAAGCTTGGGTTACGAGTTCGTAGGAATGAGAAAACGATCCCGGTTAACATGCAACCCGCCGATGTGCCTAGGGCAAAAGGGATACCTGCAACGGTGACACTCAAATGTCCAAAGACATAGCCAATAAGAAGGGAGAGGGCGAGGTAGAAGGTTTCGGTGACCGTGCTCTCTACAATCGGAACACTATTGAGTTTGGATGCGGTTTGCTCTACGCACCATTGGGAGCCTGCAATACGCACAACATCGCCCACTTCGACCTTAGTTTGTGGCAATAAAGGTTGCTGGTGGCCTTGCCTGAAAATTGCTTTGAAGTAGACACCAAAGCCGACTTCTGCATGCAATTGTGCCATGGTTTTCCCTGCATGCTCAGATTTACCAACGTGAATATCAGCCACTTCAATGTCGACATTTCTTGCGCGTGGCTCATCGACTTCATTGCCGATATCGGCTTCACCTTCCGCAATCAAGACGCGATATTCTCCGCGAATGCCAATAACGTCATTTAACTCAAGCGTTGGGTTATCAGAAGCATCAATGACTTGCTCACCTCGAACCACTTTAAGCACGGCCGCATCAGGGAACTTCTGATACAACTCTTGCACTGAACGGCCAACTAACTCTTGGTGTGTGACTTTATAGGCACGAACATCAATCGGTAGGACACCCACATCTGAAAACCCAAAGGTGCTTGGGAGTTTTTCATTATCGTCCCCTGTGGAGAATTCCGCCTCTGCCTCTTTACCTGCTTTGACGGGGTCAATACCAAAGAGAGAAGGGAGGTACTTAATGAACAAGATGATGAGGACGGTCGAAAGGACATAACTTATCGCGTAGCCCGCCGCAATATTGGCACTGACGTGATCAATGCTCATCCCTTCAGGTGGTGTAAATGCGCCTGAGCTAATTGCTGACTGCGCTACGCCCATTACTGCGGTCACTGTGTAACTGCCAGAAATGATGCCAGCGGCGTAGCCGGGCTCAAGACCCATTAGCTTGGCGCCGATGACAACAATCGCAAAATTGCTGAACACGACAATCAAACCAATGACGACGAAGTCGATCCCTCCTCTGGCAAGGCCGGAGAAAAATTGTGGCCCCACTTTCATCCCAATCGCGTACATGAACATCATTAAGAAGATATCTGAGACCAGACCCGGCTCTTCAATTTTTAGCCCATAAACCGAAAAGGAGGTAAGAGCTAAAGCAACACCAACAACTAAAGTGCCAGCTGTTGTTCCTAGGCTCACTCCTTTGAATGTGAGTCGACCAAGCGGGTACCCAATAGCGAGAGATAGAAAGAGAAAAACGAACGGGTTTTCTGACAAGTAACTAAATAGAAAGGACATAGTGTCACCTGTGAATTTGTTGATATAAGAGCAAGGAACCATGAGAGTTCCTTACTTTAAGTGGAAGGGGACAATTAGCCGTGGTTAAAGTTACTCGACTCATCAGCGTTGCTACCGTTGACGACAGGATGCTTGTCGAAGAAGTCCACGCAGTGTTGTAAATCGGAAATCAAAAGATCCGCCATGTCTCGGCTAAATCCATGTCGAACTAAAATACGCATGATCACTAGATCTTCGCGTTCGGCAGGCATAGCATAAGCCGCGATTTGCCAGCCACGAGATCGAATGCGATCAGAAAGATCGTAGAGATTGAAGCCTGGGTTTGCGCCGTCTTTTATTGACCAACTCAGTGCAGGGATACCACCATGTCCATCGTAGATGATGTGGAACATACCCATCTTTTCGACTTCTTTGGCAAGGTAACGAGCTGTGTCATAACAAGCATCGTGGATCTTACGATAGCCCTCTTTGCCAAGACGCAAGAAGTTATAATATTGAGCAACGATTTGACCACCAGGGCGAGAGAAATTGAGTGCAAAGGTGGGCATGTTGCCACCGAGATAGTTGACGTTGAAAATCAAGTCTTCGTGGAGAGCATCGGCATCGCGCCAAACGACCCAACCAACGCCAAGTGGGGAAAGGCCAAACTTATGTCCAGAGGCATTGATGGACTTTACTCTTGGTAAACGGAAATCCCACACTAAATCTGGATCGCAGAATGGGGCAAGAAAGGCACCACTCGCGCCGTCGACATGGATTGGGATGTCCAACCCCGTCTCCGCTTGGAGTCGATCTAGAGCCTCATGCACGGCTTTCACAGGTTCGTACTGGCATGTAAAAGTCACCCCAAGAGTTGGAACGACACCAATGGTGTTTTCATCACAACGTTTAATCACTTCTTCTGGCGTCATGATAAGGCGATCACCTTGCATCGGAATTTCACGAAGTTCAATGTCCCAATAACGCGCAAACTTATGCCAACAAACTTGAACTGGGCCACAGATAAGATTCGGGCGATCAGTTGGTTTGCCTTGCTTCTTCATTTTTTCGCGCCAAGTCCATTTGAGTGCCATACCACCGAGCATTGCTGCTTCACTAGAGCCTGTTGTTGAACACCCCATTGGATTTTCAGCGTCTGGAGCATGCCAGAGGTCTGCAAGCATATGTACACATCGAGATTCGATTTCCGCCGTTTGTGGATATTCATCCTTATCGATCATGTTCTTGTCGATACATTCGTCCATTAGCTTGTGTACTTCGTCCTCAACCCATGTTTGGCAGAATGTCGCGAGGTTCTGACGTGAATTTCCATCTAGCATGAGTTCATCATGTACAACTTGGTATGCATGATCGGGCGCGTGCTCTTGCTCAGGAATTCGATACTTTGGCATAACAACAGAGAGATCTTTAGATGAATAAACATCATCTAAGATTGATCCACGGACAGTCGATTTTTTATGAAGAGCCATATGAAATCCTTTATCTTATTGAATTTGTTTTATTTATTACCATTTAGATGGGCGTAAATGGCAATCGCAGCAGCCAAATAAACATAGCAGGATTTTATAGAACTTCAGGTTTAATGGGTGTGTAGTTGCTTATTTCATGTTGTTTTATCTTGTTTTGTGCTCGGTAAAGCAAATATTAGAAAAGTACACTGTATGGTGTATAACCTGAGTTGCCATAGTAAGTTAATATGAACTTAGGTGCTCATTTATTATTAGTGAGTGTTTTTTATTTCGTGTTGTAAACTTAGGACATATAATTTCAAAGCTTTATATTCCTGTTCTTGATCGTTCCGATCGGGATTTGTCTCTTACGAGGTAATAATGACGTTACTATCCCCCCTTAAAGTGCGTTTTGCTCCATTAACTGCATTATTGACGGTGTTTGCACTGACAATGAGTTCTTTCATTGTTCATGCGACAGAAAATAATGAAGTGCCAACCATCTCTCCAGCAGCTCAAGCTATAGAGAACATAAATACAGATATTCTTGATTTGTCTGAAACCTTAAAGCTGGCAAGTGGTGATGAGCGTGATGCGCTTCAGCTACAGCTTTTCCAAAAGAATGAAGAACTTAGAAGCCGTCTAGCTACGGCTGTTAATAACAAGTCGATCTCACATGAGAAACTGATTCAGCTAGTTCAAACTCAAGAAAAATATTCAGAAGGCGCGATTGTTTATCTTGATGACAAAATCAAAGTTTTGAATGAAGAAATCAACAAAGCAAAAGATGCCGATAAACTGTCGTTAGTGAATGAGTATCGTGAACTGCAGCAATACTTAGACGTTAGCTATGAATCAAGCTGGCAAAACCTTAACTGGCTGAAAACGCTAGATGTGCAAGATGAAGATGCAGAAGCGGCATTCAAAGACAACGTCGATAAGCGCATGCGTTTGCTGTCTGCGTCGATTGAATACTTGAACCAACAAAGCGAAATCATCGGCTCGCAAATTTCTTCTAGCCCAGAGTCAGAAAAAGCGTCTCTACAGTTAAGCCAACTGATTCTGAAGCAAAGACTTAACATCGCGACAGAGAGCCTACGTAATCTGATCACCATCGGTGATAAAGTCGGCCTAGAAACGTCTGAATACAAACGTCAGATCTTTGAGGTAACTGGCAGCATCACGCATGATTTGCTGAACACCAAAGTGATTCTGTCTATCCTGAGCCATTGGTCAAACTCAATGGTGGATTGGTTTGCTGAAAACGCACCACAGCATATCTTCCAGCTGTTCGTGTTTGCTCTTATCTTATTGATTGCCCGTGCACTGGCCAAGGTGACGCGTAAAGTGGTGAGTAAGACGGTTGCGTCGAAAAACCTCAAACTGTCACACTTGATGCAAGATTTCTTTATCTCGATGTCAGGCAAAGCGGTTTGGATCATCGGTATCATGGTGGGCCTTTCTCAAATTGGTCTTAACCTCGCGCCAATCCTAACCGGTTTCGGTATTGCCGGTGTGATCATCGGTTTTGCATTGCAAGATACGCTATCAAACTTCGCCGCGGGTATGATGCTACTTATCTACCGTCCGTTTGATGTGGGTGATTTCGTTTACGCAGGTGGTGTAGACGGTAAAGTAAGCCACATGAGCTTGGTGAATACCACAATCCGTACTTTCGATAACCAAATCATCATCGTGCCAAACAGCAAGATATGGGGTGATGTGATTAAGAACGTGACACACGAGCGTATTCGTCGTGTCGATATGGTCTTTGGTATTGGTTACTCAGATGACGTGTTAAAAGCAGAAGAAGTATTGGCAGATATCGTGACGTCTCACCCTTCAGTACTTCGTTCTCCAGAGCCAATGATCAAGCTTCATACACTGAACACTTCTTCAGTTGACTTCATTGTTCGTCCTTGGGTTAAAACGGATGACTACTGGGATGTTTACTGGGATGTAACCCGAGAAGTGAAACTGCGCTTCGACCGTGAAGGCATTTCGATTCCATTCCCACAACAAGATGTGCATTTGCACATGGTGGAAAAGAAAGAAGCATAAATTTCTTTTACTTGAATCCAAAATCAACAAAAAGGCGCTCAATTAGAGCGCCTTTTTTATCGGTTTAGCAGTAAAGATTACAGCTCATCCAAGAACGTGATTTTTGGCTCACTGGCAAGTAAACCATCAATCTCACTCAGTAGAGTCTGGAAATGCGTTGTTTTGCAGTGTTCGTCAAACGCGGCTTGGTCTGCAAACTGCTCTTGGAATAAGAATTGGCTTGGGTCATTTTTGTCTTGGAACAAGTGATAACGCACGCAGCCCGTCTCATTTCGAGTCGGCTCTAGCATCGCTTCTAATGCTTGTTTTAGTTGAGATACGCAGTCAGGTTTTGCGTGAAATGCAGCAGTTAAATGAATCATAGTTGTGTTTGCTTCTTTGTTTTTATTAAAGGGGATAGTGGCAGTTTCTGTTAGGACAGAACTTACTATCAGAGATAGCGACCTTGGCGCTGCAAGAATTCGATCTTGTAGCCATCTGGGTCGGTAATGAAGAAAAATGTCGCTAAGTGTTTTTCCTGATGGTCAAAGACTTTGATGTCGCTCGCTTCGATATCCAGCGAGTTTAAGCGTCGATAAGTCGCCGCAATGTCTTCTACGCTTACCGCAAGGTGCCCGTAAGCCGTACCATGTGTGTATGGCTCACTTTGGTCGTGATTGTGAGTGAGTTCTAACTCGAATCCCGTTTCAGGGTTTGCTAAGTAGGTAAGAGAAAAGCCGTCGAATACGTATTGGTCTTTGATTTCTAGCTCAAGTGCGTCGCGATAAAACTTAAGAGAACGCTCCAGATCGCTTACGCGGATCATGGTATGAATCATTTTTGTCATGAGTACTCCTTAATACTGCGCCTAGACTAGTCAGTTTTAGCGCGAGTTTGGTAGTACTCAGGTACGACAATAATGTGAGTGGTTAGTTTTGCTCACTCAGTGCTTGAGCTAGCGTCGCTTGTGGTTGTCTGGCGTAGGTAAGGCAGGCGCAGCGAAGCAGAGAGGCGAAGTTATTGACCTCCCCGTTGTGTTCTAACGCTTCTTGGTAAACGGTCGTGATGAACTTAGGTACGGTCATGTCTTGGGCAGAGGCAATTTCTTCTAGAATCAACCAAAAACTCGATTCCAACTTTACGCTGGTGGCATGGCCATCAATGCGGATGGAGCGGGTAACAAACTGATAGTTTTCTTGTGGTTGTTTAGCAAATATTTCGCACATAAGGTTATTCGTTTTTATAAAAGAGCCGCAATTATTGAAGGGAGGGAGTAAGCCGTCAACCGTTTCTATCACAAAAAAAACGCTCCCAGAAGAGAGCGTTTGAGTATCACCACGAAAGTGGCGTGAGTGTGGTTATGCGTTGACGAGTTAGTTAATTTGCTTGATGAGGTATTGACCTAGCTCAGAGTGATGCATGATCTTGGAGATAGGCAAAATCGTGCCAGCAGGCCCCCAAGCAAATACGTTTACAGGGGTGTGCGTGTGTGTGCCAGTTCCCCAGACTGTATTCTGTTTCGTCCCTTGTTCGCGAGCGAGTAGGTTACCTCTATCGTTGTAAGGAAAAAACGCATCAAAATCGTTAATTGCTGGGACGTTTTCTTCACTTAAATATTTGTGGCTTGCTAAGCGATAAGAGTTTGGTTTACTTGCTAAGACGCGCTCTGCCTGTTCTGGTGTGATAGAAAAGTCACTATTTGCGTTTACGATTTCGGCCAACTTGGCTGGTGTTTGTTTTGTTTTATCAAGCTTTTGAAACTCGCTGATCATGCCGTAGTAGCTTTGTTTTTGATTATAAAGTCCATCAAGAATATCGAACTTGCCAAAGTTAAAGTTGGGAGCATAATCGCGATTCGTAAAAGCCTCACCATTGCGCTTTTGTGGTTTGGGTAAATCAGCGGAAGAATAACTGAAGCCAAATGAACCGGTTTCATGATCGGCAGTGACTATCACCAACGTGTCTTCACGGCCTTTTGCCCATTCGTATACAGAGTTCACTGCTTCATCAAACTTAATCAGCTCGTGCAACATGGTTCCGGCGTCATTGCTGTGACCCGCCCAGTCGATTTGACCTCCTTCGACCATTAAGAAGAAGCCATCTTTATCCTTAGATAGGATATCGAGCGCTTTTACGGTCATTTCTTCAAGTGACGGTTGCGTGCGTTTTGGATCATTTTTACTTTTGCTGTAAGCGATGCCATCGTCCATGCCTGAATAGGCAAATAAACCCAGTAGCTTATCGCCTTTGGAGGCTTCAAGCATATCGCGGTTAAACGCCAAACTGTAACCTTGCTGCTGTGCTTCTGTCAGTAAGTTACGCTCGTCTTTGCGTTTCGATTTTAGGTAAACGTCACCTTGGGTCAGCTTCTCAAGTTGTTTGTATGTGTCGCCTTTCTCGTTGGTTGATTTAGGAATCCAGTGGCGTAAACCGCCAGACAGTAGAACATCGACTCCCGTCTCTAGCATATCAACCGCGATACTGTTTTCGAGAGAACGATGCGGTTGATGAGAAGCAAAAGCCGCTGGTGTGGCGTGTGTCATTCGCGTATCCGACACCAAGCCCGTTGCTTTGCCCTTTGCTTTGGCTTTTTCCAGAATGGTTTCCACGTGATTACCTTGGCTATCAATACCGATCACTTCTGATGCCGTCGGGGTGCCAGTAGCGAGCATTGTGGCAGAGCAAGCAGAATCGACGACAATCGCATCCTCAGGGTTGGTCAAGGATGAACCAATAACGCCTTCTTGTGCGAGCTTGTAAATGGCGGTCGTTTCGCCTTTGTAAATCGAGTTTGGTGCGTGATTCGCGTAAGTCTCTAACAAGCCAACTTGCTGAGGACCCATGCCATCACCAATCATTAGGATAACGTTTTTGATTTCTGCTGATAGCGCATTGAAAGAGAGCGTGGATGCCGCTACTGCGGTCACAATTGGGGTCAATAAGTGCTTCATTGTATATTCCTTATTTATAAAAGCGTGCAAATTAAAACAAGGATTTATGACAAAATTGCTACCGTCACAAAAGGTTCATGTGTACTTCATTTCTTTTTACTAGGGCAGAAATAAGAAAGCCCACAGAAGTGGGCTTGAATTAGGTTTAGGAGTGGAAAGTCATGAGCTAAAGCTACACCGCGTAAGCAGGGCTTTGGGCCACGATTTGATTAAACTCGACTCTTGATTGCTGGGCCGCATCAGATAGCTCGAGTTTTCTCTCTTTTGCTTTCATTACATTATCCAATAGGGTCTGCAACTCATCCTGCATCTCCTGAGGTAAGTGATGATCAGCAAAATCATTGTCGTCGCTGTGCTCCAGAGCAAAAGCGCGAATTCGTTTACGTAGTTTCATGAGCTCGGCTAACGCTTCACGTTCTTCTTCTGCCGCATCTTGAGCTGCATCACGCGCACGCTCAAACTTCGCCATTGCCATGCCTTCTGTTGACCACGGATCAAATTCTGGTAGCTCTTCAATGTTGATGGTTGGCTCGATGTAATCTTCTTGATGACGAATATCCAGCGTGGTTGCACGCACCGCAGAGACCATCAGCATGATTGAGATACCCAACAAAGGTAAACCACCCACGATAGCCGCGGTCTGTAGTGTGCTTAACCCACCCATAAACATCAGAACCGTTGGAAGGAAGGATAAGGTGAATGCCCAGAACATTCGGTTCCAACGCATTGGCTCTTCCGTGACGTTGTTTTGTACAACAGACGCAAGAATGTAGGAAATCGAGTCAAAGGTCGTGGCAGTGAAAATAATACAAAGCACAGTAAACACGGCGATGACTAACGTACTCATTGGCAGTGCACCTAACATCGAGAAGATCGCCGCGGTTGCGCCTTCTGCATTTAGGATAGCAACAACGTCTAGTTCTCCTGATAACTGTAGTGACAAGCCGTAGTTACCTAGAATCATAAAGAATAAGAAGCAGCCTAGAGAACCAAAGAAAATCGAGCCAGATACCATTTGTTTGATAGTGCGACCGCGCGAGATACGCGCCACAAACAGACCCATACTTGGCGCGAACACTAGCCACCATGCCCAGTAGAAAATGGTCCAATCCTGTGGGAAGTGGGTGTTGTCGAACGTACCGTATCCGCCGAACGGTTCAGCCCATGTTGCCATCACAAAGAAATTAGACAGCATTCGGCCAATCGAGTCTAAGCCCGTTTCCAGCATGAAGATGGTTGGTCCAACCGCTAAGATGAAGGCCAGTAAGCCCATCGCTCCCCAGAAGTTAATGTTGCTTAAAACTTTAATGCCTTTCTCCATACCTGCGTAAGAAGAGTAAGCAAAAATGGCCGTACAGATCAGCAGTACTAACACTTGGCTATATGTGTTTTTAGGCATACCGAAAAGATAATGCAGACCTTCGCCGATCAACGGAGCGGCTAAACCTAAGCTCGTTGCTGCACCGCCAAGCAGGCCGAAGATAAACAGTACATCAACGATTTTACCGGCAGCGCCTTTACTACGTTCTTCGCCAAGCACTGGCATCAATGCACTGGATACTTTCAAAACGGGTTGTTTACGTACGTAGAAGAAGTACGCAATTGGTAGGGCAGGGATAAGGTAGATAGACCATGCGATTGGGCCCCAGTGGAAGAGGCCATAGGTCGCCGCCCAACGCACCGCTTCTTCACTGCCTGGTTCTAGTTGAAAAGGTGGTGATTGGTAGTAATATGCCCATTCGATACAGCCCCAGTAAAGAATGCTGGCACCGATACCGCCACAGAACAGCATCGCCGCCCATGACGCGGTGGTAAATTCTGGTTTCTCGTCAGGATCACCAAGTTTGATTTGTCCCATGTCACTGAAGACAACGTAAATCATGAAAATAAAGGCCGCAAGACCAAGGGCAAGGTACAAGAACCCCAATTTATCCGTCATGAAGGTTTTTGCGATCGCAATCCATTCTGCGCCCTCAGTCGGGAACATAATTAATGGAAAGACAATAGAAAGTAACAGCGCGATAGCGCCAAAGAAGGTAGGTTTGTCTATGAGAGAAAATGCATTTTTCACAGTTCATCGTCCGTTAATGAATAGTTATCCATTATGGACTTGGGTAAAAACAGTGTTCAAATGAGGATGGTTGTCGTAACGGAAAAAACTCTTTTTTAACCAATAATTTAAGGCGATATTTTAAACAAGAGCGAGAATAATACCACCAACGGTCAATGCCGCAGACAAATATTGACCAGCAGAGTATGAGCCATCATCCTCTTCTTCAATCGTATCTGGGTGATCCATCCCGAGTGCGCCATGAGCGAAAGATTCGATTTTGTCACCAACGGTCTTATTTTCGGCTTCCACCTTTTTGCTCTCGTGATCAATCTGTTGTAATGCGACGAGTAAGGCTTTCCCTTCAGAGGACAGCGTGACTGTATTTTGGTCGACCTTTAATGGTGCGGCATTGGCACTTTGTTCAGCCACTTTCGCTTGGTCTCGGTTATTTTGCTGTGCTGCATTGCTATAAACCGATTGACGGTTGACTGAATTGCTTCCTACTGGATTCATCTGTTACCCCTTCGAACAACGACACTCCTTCATGAGTGCTGGTAAAAAGCAGTTATCCCTATATCGACGGCAAAGGCTATTTCTTGAATCAATCAAATACAAAAATAGGTCTGTTTTTGCCGCTTTCTATGTATATCTAGAATAGCTAGCAAAAAGCAGACCTATTTATCTTAAGTCGTGGTCGGATTTTTCCGATTACTTACATTGAAGATCGCTGTTGCGCTTAGCTAGATGCTTGTACGCGGCCATGCGGTTTGCGTCTTGTACATAACGCACAGGTGGCGCAAGGACTTCTAATTGGTAATCCGAGCCGTCAGAAGTGACTTCCGCAGTTGGTGTAATCACAACGACGTTTAAATCTGGGTTTCTGTTCAAAATAGAAGCCGCCGTTCCCAAACCACCTTCAGTGTGGAACTTACCTGCCACGTGAACCACTTGAGTGCCTGGGTGTTGCTCTAGGTATTTGACGATTGACTCTGCCATGGTTTCATCCCAAGTGACTTGAGCGGCAAACTGCTTCTCAGTTTGTTCTGGCTTGCCGTGGTGCATAGACGCCATGAACTTTTCTTTATAAGGGCTATCCCCTGTGTTTACATCGGCCGCGACAAAAGCACGCTCATCACTGTCTAGTTTCTCTAGGTAATCTGCGCCTTGGCGACCGATGCAACGCACAATGTTCTTTGGTGCGTTTGCTGCAATAACAGGGATATCTGCTTGCTTAGCGAACTCAACCAATGGACGGTAATCACTTTCGTAATTTGGCCATGAGTTGCTTTGTTTCATAAAGTATTGTTCGCCAATTTCACCTTTAAGGTAAGCATCAAGAACGGCTTGTTTGTCGCGAGTGACTTGTTCCATTGAAAGAGCAAGAGGACGGCTAGCAGAAGAAAGCTGTTTCAGCATGTCAGTCTGGAAACGGTGAATACCTGCGTGCGTGTGCCATTCGCCAATCAAAATTACATCGGCTTGTTGCAGCTCTGGCGTAAGAAGATTAACGGCAATGGCCTCACCAGAAGGTGCGTGCAGTTGGTAATCGTAAAAACTCGTTACGTCGGAAGAAGTGACGTCTGTGGTGGTTGGTGCGTTAGAAGCACAACCTGTAAGCAAGCCGGCAAATACCAGACTTAGGGTAGAAAAGCGCATTGAAAAGCCTCCAAAAATGTCCGAATGATATTAATGGAGGCTGATAAATGAATCAATGATAATGAGAATAATTAGCGTTATATTCTGTTATTCATTGTCAGATTGTTCAGTTTTTTTACGGTAAACGCGTAGCATAAAGTCAGCCTCACATTGGAAAAGTGTAGATGACTTTAGTTCTTCACGAAGTTCGTCAGTGGCTTTCCATGCAAATGGTGTCATTTGGAGCAAATCGAATGCAACCCCATCTTTTAAATCCATGGTGTAGTTAAGCTTTTGTTGATGCTCTAACTCGAAGCCTTCAATGTTTTCTGGCTCTTCATTATGCAAGCGCACTTCTTGGTAGATACGCTCGCGGAATTGGTATAGGTGGCGACCTGCTGGCGTCACAGTAATAACAACACCATTGTCTTTAATCACACGTTGTAGCTCTTCTGCTTTACACGGAGCGTAGATACGTAAGATCGCGTCTAGAGATTGTTCTGCAAACGGCAAGCGATGGCTTGATGCCACGCTGAAATCACAATTTGGGTAGCGCTTAGACGCGAAACGAATGGCGACTTTAGAAATATCTAGACCATACACCGTCGTGTCTTCATTTTGTGAGTGCAGAGACTGCTGAACTTGGTCTGTGTAGTAGCCTTCGCCGCAACCAATATCCAACAATTGATGGCTTGTGCCTTCTGTGTATTTGGCACATAGGCTTGCGACTTCTTGGCGCATCGGATCGTAATGATTCCCTTCTAAAAAGCGACGACGTGCTTGCATCATCTCTTTGTTATCACCTGGATCTTTTGAGCGTTTGTGGTGCGCTGGCATCAAGTTGACGTAGCCTTCTTTTGCTAAATCAAACTGATGGTTGTTTTCACACTTAAACGTCTTTGCTGTTAGCTCAAGAGGTTGGTGACATAGAGGACATTGATAGTTCATGACGATCTCTGGACAGGAAGTAGGGCGGCAAATTCTATCAAAAAGGGATGCTGCAAGCGAAACAAAAAAGAGCCGAATTATCGGCTCTTTCATCGGTTTTATTGGAGGGTTAGTGGAAGAAATCCACTTGCTGTTTCAAGTTTTGTGCTTGGTGCTGTAGCTCGGTTGCGCTTTGCGATGTTTTAGCGCTGGTATCGCGGCTTTCGCGGTTAAGTTCGCTAATAGAGTGCGCGTTTGCGGCAATCTCTTGAGAAACTTGCGCTTGTTCTTCGGATGTTGCAGCAATGGCATCGGCTTGAGACGCAATGGACTGAACTTGTCCTGCGATGGCTTCCAGCGCTGTGCCTGCCTCCTGCGCCTTATCAAGTACCTTGTTTGCGTTCTGCTGGCTTTCCGTCATCATGCTTACGGCATTGCTGGTGGAGCCTTTAAGTTTCTCGATGATCTCTACGACATCTTTCACTGAGGTCTGAGTACGATGAGCAAGCGTTCGAACTTCGTCTGCCACTACGGCAAAGCCACGGCCTTGTTCACCCGCTCGCGCAGCCTCAATTGCCGCGTTAAGCGCAAGTAGGTTGGTTTGCTCTGCGATCTCATCAATCATTTTCGTCACGGTTTGGATGCTTTCGCTATCACGGTTCACTTGTTCGATGGCCGCAGCCGATTGGTCGATCTGGTCGTTTAGCTGAGCCACATCAATACAAACGCCTTCAACGACTTCGAGACCTGATTGGCTATCAGTGTTTGCAGAGCGAACATTTTCGGCAATTTGCTCAACTTGCTGAGCGACAGATTGAGCAGACGAAGCCATCTCCTCAATTGCAGTCACCACTTGCTCTACCTGCTCTTGCTGGAGAGCGGATTGCGTTAGGTTGCGGTTTGCATCATCCACAACACTGGTCGAGTTGCTTTCAACTTGGTCGCTGGTCGCGCGAATTTGACCAACTAACTCGTTCAGTTGTCCCGCCATATTGGCAACGCCGTTGTTCAAGTTAATGATTTCGTTTTTCGATGCTTTACCTGAAGCAGGAATATCGATACTCACTTCACCTTTTGCCAAACGGTTCATGTAGCCATTCAAAATGGTGAGTGGATTTAACGTTCGGTTAAGAACAAGCGTAAGCACCACAAAAGTGGCCGCTGCCACAATTAGAGAAATCGTCGCAATCAGTTGAAGCAAAGCTTGGCTGCCTTTGGTGACTTCATTGATGAAAGTGCCACCTAAGAGTTTCCAATTCCAACCTGGTACTTGAGTGTAAACTAAGTACTTTTCACCCACGGTGCCTTGGTATTCAAATGGGTAGCGAATCAAACCACTGTTTTGCTTAAATAGCTGATAGAAAGGTTTGTTGCCGTTGTAGTCAGACACTTCTTGAATCGGTGGATCGCTCTCTTCGTGTTTTGGGTGAAGAAGGTAGTGACCTTGGTTGTCTTTTTCGTTATCCAGAATGATGGTGTAACCAGTTTCGCCCCATTTTACGCTTTGTAGCGAGCTGAATAGATCTTGGGTCGCGCGCTCAACAGGTAAACCAATGAATGAGATACCGTTGACCTTACCATTTGCGTCTTTTAAAGGTGCGTAGTAGGTGATGTAGCGCTCACCATAAAGTTTGATTTGCGCATAGTAAGGTTGCCCGTTCTTAAGCTTTTGGTAACCCGGGTGGTTAAGCCCCAATGTAGTGCCAAGTGCTCTTTTACCTTGAGGATCTTTTAGTGAAGTAGCGACGCGAATGAAGTCGTTGCCCATTGGAGCAAACAGGGTTGCAACAGCGCCAGTGTCACGAGTGAAGCTATCAACTAACTTAGTGTCACCAATCAAGCTTTCGCTGTATTGGGTGATGTTTGGTACTTGGTGACCTTGAAAGTCGACGTTGTAACTCTCTACATAGACGCCCGCCAAATAACCATTGCGGAAGGTTGATTCCAAAACTTCTGCCGTGTGCAGATAAGCATTGAACTGGCCTGCAATGGTTTTTGCCATCGATTCCACTTTAGATTGATGTTCTTTCAACGTGTTTTCTAAAAGTACGTTTGAAGCGTTTTGATAAACAAGCGCAGCAATGCTTGAAAATGCAATAAGCAGACACAGTGTGATGACCAGCTTGAGCTGAAAACCGACACTTTGATTCCGATATTTGTCTAGCATGTAGTGTCTTTCCTGATTATTGATAGATGTTATAAATGTTGTATCGGCATGCTAGCGATTTATATGACGAGTTTTTTTGATATTTATTAAGTTAATTGTCAAAAAATAAGAGCAACCAATAGCTTAGATAGCAAATGACCGCTGACTGGGTGATTTTATTGCAGAAATGGAATGATCAAATAAGGTTGAGTGAGTAGAGCCACCAATGAATTGGATGCTAGTGGGCGAAAGTTTCATTTGTTTGGTTGAAGCAATAGTAAGGAGCTGCGACTAAAAGAAAGCTCATACCTTCGGCTTTGGTCACGTTTATCCTTGTTTTTTATAGGTATTGTTGGGGCTTTCCAAGCGTTTAATAGAAGCTGTTATGACAAAGAAAATCATCCTAGACACAGATCCTGGCATCGATGATGCGATGGCCATTCTTTTTGCGGAAGCGCATCCTGATATCGACCTTATGGCTATTACAACCGTTTATGGTAATGCGACGATAGACAACGCGACGCAAAACGCTCTTTACCTAAAACAGAAGTTTGGTATGAAAGCGGTGGTTGCGAAAGGCGCGGATAAGCCTTTAGTAAAAGCGCCGGTTGGAGCAACAGTTGTCGTGCATGGTGAAGCTGGCTTTGGTGATGTGAAAGCGCCGAGTGCACTGGATGTGAGTGCCATTGATACGCCTGCCTATCAGTTCATCATTGACAGTGTTAGAGCGGAGCCTGGAGAAATCACCTTGGTGGCCGTGGGGCCTTTAACTAACCTTGCGCTTGCTTTGGAAGCAGACCCGGAAATCGTTAACTTGGTTAAAGAAGTGGTTGTGATGGGCGGTGCTTTTGGTGAGAACGACCATCGAGGCAATGTCACGCCATTTGCGGAAGCAAACATCCATGATGACCCTCATGCTGCCGACAAAGTATTCACGGCTTCGTGGCCGGTCGTCATCATCGGTTTAGATGTTACGGAAGAGAGTTTCTTTACGGGGCAATACCTAGACCAACTTCGAAAAGATGCAGGAGAAGTAGGGCAGTTTATTTGGGATGTGAGTCGCTACTATTTGAAGTTTTACTCCGAGAAGGTTGGAATGGATGGTTGCCATGTTCATGATCCTTCCGCGATTGCGTATGTCATTGATCCTGAGCTGTTTACTTTGCGCAGTGGTGCCGTCAGGGTAGTTACAGATGGACCTGCAGAAGGGATGACGATTCAGAAAACGGATCAACGCAAATACATGCACGATGAGTGGGGGACTTTCTCCGCGCAATACGTTGGTGTCGGTGTGAAAAGCGATAGAGTGCTTTCACTTTATCGAGAGTCGATTATTCGTTATTCCGAACGATAACAGAGTGGGGTTATCTGTAATAGTCGATGACTTGTACAGATATTCTCTCGTTGTCTGACGCTACGGGAAGAGTAAAAACATTCGACGTCGGATATTGATTTTGATTGTCGTAGGCCAACCCCTCAATCTTCTTGAACGGTTTATTCTCGGCATAGAACATCTCAATGCTTACTGCCGTTTTTTGGTTCGCTGAAACTTGGAAGCGGCAGATTCCGGTGGGGCAATAGACTTGATATCGTGTTGGAGACAATTGCTTGTATTCGGCGACGTTCTTTTCGGCTTGTAACGAGACCTCAGTGTTGGCACAGCCAAACAATAAGCCCGTAAGAAGCGATATTGAATAAATGCGGTATTTCATCGTTACACCATCATCTCAACTCGTTTAGGTTGTCCTTAGTATGGCATGAGTGGCAAGTGTGTTGTGCTTTGGAAATGTAAAAAAAGGCCGGGTGAACCGGCCTTTAAACTGGATTACTGCGCTGAAATCACAGTGATAAGTTCATGTGTCTCGCCTGGCTGTAGTGTTTTGCCTTGCTCGATACTCGGCGCATGAACGGTCGATTCCACACACATCATGGTTTCGTAGCCATTGTCCGCCATGTCACCCATGCCTTGTGCGCCTTGTGCCCAAGGATTCCACAACACTGCTGAGTTATGGCCTTGGTTTTCAACGCTCAATGTGCGATCTAACACAGGGTCTTTCACCAAAATTTGCGCTTCTGGTTGGGTGTAAACACGGTCGATAGTATCGGTCAGCTGAAGAACTTCGCCACCCTGGCAGACTTCGCCTGCTTTTAGACTGTCGATGTATTCAGGGCCCATGCCCGTTGTTTGTGCTTGTTTGATGTCGCCTACGTATAGATACGTGTGCAGTGCACCTGAGAATATCCACTCTGCATCATCAATGTTCGTGACTTTCAATGTCACTTTTAGCTCGTCGCTGATTTCAACAACAAGACGAGCATCAAACATATGTGGCCAGATGTCGTGAGTTTCTTCGGTTGGGAAGAGAGCAAGTTCGACGATCACACCGTTGTCGTTCTCACGGTGTTCAACTAGTTCCCATTCTGCTGTGCGCGCAAAACCATGAGCTGGCGCTGCGATGCGGCCAAACCAAGGCCAACAAACAGGAATACCACCACGAAGTGCCGCTTTGCCATCAAAGATTGCTTTCTCGCTCATCCAGATTAGGTCTTCTTGGCCTGCTGGTGTGAACGACACGACATGACCACCGTGTAGCGCGATACCTGCCGTTGCTTTCTCATGAATAACGCGAACGACTTTAACCTGATCAACTTCGACGATAGTGACGTTATCAGATAGCACGGTTAGAGCTGGGAGAGTTTTTAAATCCATGTGTTGCTTCCTATCGCTGGGAGGGAGAGCTTTTTAGACGCGCTTCGCACATTGAGTGCAACTCCGAGTCTTTATTCTCTCAAATTCCAGATACAAAAAAGGCGACTCTAGAGCCGCCTTTTATTCAAATCTTATGTTTCAAACACAAGCTTCGCTAATTGCTTTTCAGCTAAGTAATAATTACTTAGAGATGTGAGCGATTAGGTCTAGAACTTTGTTTGAGTAACCGATTTCGTTGTCGTACCAAGATACAACTTTAACGAAGTTATCAGTTAGAGCGATACCAGCTTTAGCATCGAATACTGAAGTTTGAACTTCACCGATGAAGTCTTGAGAAACAACTTGGTCTTCAGTGTAGCCTAGAACGCCTTTTAGTTCGCCTTCAGAAGCTTCTTTCATTGCTGCACAGATAGCTTCGTAAGATGCGCCTTTCTCTAGGTTAACTGTTAGGTCAACTACAGAAACGTTAGCTGTTGGTACGCGGAAAGCCATACCAGTTAGTTTGCCGTTTAGTTCTGGAAGAACAACGCCTACAGCTTTAGCAGCACCAGTTGAAGATGGGATGATGTTCTGAGAAGCACCACGACCACCGCGCCAGTCTTTAGCAGAAGGACCGTCTACAGTTTTTTGAGTAGCTGTAGTAGCGTGAACTGTAGTCATAAGACCAGATACGATACCGAACTTGTCGTTAAGAACTTTAGCGATAGGCGCTAGACAGTTAGTAGTACAAGAAGCGTTAGAAACGATGTCTTGACCTGCGTAAGTTGAATCGTTTACGCCCATAACGAACATTGGAGTTGCGTCTTTAGAAGGACCAGTTAGAACAACTTTCTTCGCACCAGCAGTGATGTGCTTACGTGCAGTCTCGTCAGTTAGGAAAAGACCAGTTGCTTCAGCTACTACGTCAACGTCGATAGCATCCCATTTTAGATCTTCAGGGTTGCGCTCTGCAGTTACACGTACAGTTTTACCGTTAACGATTAGGTTACCGCCTTCAACTTCAACAGTACCGTTGAAACGGCCGTGAGTTGAGTCGTACTTAAGCATGTATGCCATGTAATCTACGTCGATAAGGTCGTTAATACCTACAACTTCGATGTCGTTGCGCTCTTGCGCTGCACGGAATACGAAACGACCGATACGGCCAAAACCGTTAATACCTACTTTGATAGTCATTATAGTTGCTCCACAACTTAATTTCTGATTAAAGATAACTGGTAGTAAAATTACAGAATCCAGTAAACATCTGCAACAGATAATCGGACTTAACTTGTTTAAAGTCAAAAAAAAGCGACGCTTTTTTTAACAATTCTTCGCAAATGCTCGTTTTTTAAACTTTTAACTGGTTATTCTACATCCCAGTTGGCGTAATATAACTTCCGAGATAAGTACTCGTATCAAATTAATTACACATGGTGTTCTGGTGAGAAAGTATGTGCTACAACTGTTACGAGAAGCAAGTTTTTTGCTAAAAAAGTCATTGCCAAAAATAAGAAATAAGGAACAGGAATTGGTGGAACAAAGCGGAAGAAAAGTAACGAAGTCCGATGAACAGTGGCGTGAGCAGCTCTCTGAGGAAGAGTTTCGCGTCTGTCGCGAGCAAGGAACAGAAGCTCCGTTCTCCGGTAAACTGCTTCACAATAAAGATACAGGCGTCTATGCCTGTACTTGTTGTGATGCCCCTCTATTTGTCTCTGATAATAAGTACGACTCAGGGTGTGGCTGGCCAAGTTTTGATGCGCCAATTAATGACACCGCGGTCCGTTATTTAGAAGATCTGAGTCACGGAATGGTTCGCACAGAGATTCGATGTGGCGCTTGTGACAGTCATTTAGGTCATGTTTTTGAAGATGGGCCGCAAACAACAGGCGAACGCTATTGTGTAAACTCGGTGTCGTTAATTTTCAACAAATCTGACCAATAAGCCGGATAATGGTTGAAAGAATGTTTCATCCTTTCAATTAATAAAATAGTAATTGTCCACTCAAGATAAGCCGAGAGACAAATAAAAAACTCCCAATATGAATGGGAGTTTTTTATTTTATAAATTGCTTGGGATCATCCTTGGCGAATAATTCCCTTTCTCTATCGACTTCGAAATAGATTTAGCCAAATCGTCTAGTTGTTCATATTTCTCTGTCTTTGAAAAATTGAACATACGCTTTAATTGTTGCTCATTGGCGAGCGGAACATCAAAGCGTTTGGCTACCATCGCCCATAAATAGGCCTGCTCTTTGTTACCTAACCCTTGATTGATGCTCGCGAGCGACTTGAGGATGGCTGGATTGAGGTTGTTCTTGTCAGACATTGAAAGCGAATTATGAAGCAATGTTAACGTTTTTTGCTGGTCTCTATTGGTATAGAAGGTCGCTAAGGCATATTGCATCTCAGAATTGTTAAGTTGAGGGGAGCCTTCCATTTGCAAGAATTGACGCCTCGCTTGATCGTCTCCCGTTTGAGACCATAAAAAGTATAGGGTCGCAGGATCGTCAGAACCTTTTAGTGTCGCGACGATACGTTCTAATTCGTCAATGCTATGCACTAAGGCATCGAAACGTTTTCTTTTTAACGCGCTTTGATCGATAGGGGTAATTTGAGAGGCAAGCTCAAGGCATTTCCTGTACTCAGCAACCAAAGCGTATTCGGTGATTTGGTTCGCTTCTGTTGGGCTTTTGAGTAACTCAAATCGATGCCAGACTAAATTCGTTCTAGGAATCCGGCACTGTCCATCGTCCATGTTGAGTTGCTCGCAACGCAGTTTGGGATTGTTTTGGCACAATTCTTCCGTTGTTACGTTGCCTTCAAAGCAGCCTGTTAAAGTCAAAGAGGCAAGGCTTGCTAGTAGCCAGTATGTTCGTTTCATGGTTTTGCTTGTGATCCGTTACACCAATTCATTTTTGGATTCTTGACTCTGTTTACTAACCCGTTATGTTCTGTGAATAGAATGTAATAAGAAGGTACATTATGGACGCAGAACAATTATTAAATGCGATAACGCCAGAAGTCTATGATCGATTGGTTTACGCAGTAGAAACAGGAAGATGGCCTGAGGGTACAACACTTTCTAAAGAGCAGCGAGACTCATGTATGCAAGCTGTGATGTTGTATCAATCAAAACACAACACTGACGCGCAGCATATGACCGTGGCTGCTGGTGGAGAAATCAGTTTTAAATCGAAGCAAGAATTGAAGAAACAGTTCAACGAAGAAGAGCAAGATATTGTCCGAGTAAACCCGAATCACAGCTGATAGTCCTTATTCTTACTCTCCTTGCAGTCGGCAGAACAGTAAATATTGAAAAGCCCAATTTTGAATTGGGCTTTGTTGTTTAAGATACGAACAGTAGGTTTACCGAACTACAGGCTCATTTCACCACGCAGTACTTCTTGCATCTTCGTTTTGATCTCTTCATAAGACAGGTTCTGGCTTAGAAGGTAGTGCAGTTTTGCTAGCGCTGCTTCTGGCGTCATATCAAAACCGCTGATTACGCCAGAATCTGCTAGTGCACAACCAGTTGCGTAGCCGCCCATGTTAACTTTACCCGCCAAACATTGCGTTAAGTTCACGACAATGACGCCACGCTCAGATGCTTCTTTTAGGTGACCAAGTAACTCAGGATTTTGCGGGGCATTGCCCACACCAAATGTCAGCAAGATCATCGCATTGACTGGTTGACGAAGTGTATTGCGGATTACTTCGTGTGAAATGCCAGGGTACATGGTGATCACTCCGATAGGTTGTGGCGTGATGTTGTGTACTTTGAAGTCACCCTCTGGCTTTGTGCCTACTGCAACATTGTTACTGATTTGGATATTTATACCTGCCTCCAACAGAGGTGGTAAGTTTGGCGATGTAAACGCGTTAAAGCCATCAGCATGAGACTTTGTGCTGCGGTTACCGCGCATCAACTGATTGTTGAAGAACAATGTTACTTCGTTGATAGGGTAGTTTGCCGCAATATGCAGAGCATTCAGTAGGTTTGCTTGGCCGTCTGAGCGTAGTTCTGCCAGAGGAATTTGTGAGCCGGTCACGATGACAGGTTTACCTAGGTTCTCCAACATGAAAGACAATGCAGAAGCGGTGTACGCCATGGTGTCGGTACCATGCAAAATCACAAATCCATCGTATTTATCGTAGTTGTCACGGATATCGTCAGCGATTTGTTGCCAGTCAGCAGGAGTCATATCCGAAGAGTCGATCAGTGGCTCGTATTCGTGGATAGTGTATTCCGGCATTTCTGGACGGTGAAACTCGGGCATGCTGGCGAGTTGTTTTTCCATAAAGCCAGCGACAGGGACGTAGCCGTGATCGGATTTTTGCATACCGATGGTGCCACCGGTGTAAGCGATGTAGATGTGTTTTCTAGTCATCGTTCTACTTTACTTTCATGTAGGGGAACAGTGGCGGGGATTATAGCGAAATGAAACCTAATAAAAAGGGGCATCTCGCACAGAGACGCCCCTTTTTGGCTAAGCTAGGATAGCTATTGCACTTGGCAATTTAAGCAGAACGCGTATTGACCTTTTGGATCATTAAAACTTTGTAGCATGCTAGCGTCTTGTTCAAATTGCTGAGCCACTGGTTGAAGGCTCTTAGGTAAGAAGCTCGTTGCGTCAATACCGAGTGATACTTTGACTTGGTTCATGAACTCTTGAACAAACTGCTCTGTCGGTGAAAGTGGTTCTTCAACCCAGTAGATTTCGTAGTTCTCTACCTCAGCCAGTTTCGCTGCCAGTTTAACGGCATCATCGAAATCACCCATTTGATCGACTAGACCGAATGACAACGCGTCTTGACCCGTCCACACGCGACCTTGCGCTACTTTATCCACTTCTTCAAGTGACATATCTCGGTTTGAGCCAACCAAAGAAATAAAACGTTTGTAACCGTGTTCAATACCAAGTTGGAAGGCTTCAGAAGCGCCTGTCGAGAGACCGGTTGTGATGCCGTCCCCGAGAATGGAGAAGTCCCCACACCATCCGTGCTAATACCAAGTTTGTTAAAGCCCTTCTCAAAGGTCGTAATTACGCTGAAGATACCGATTGAGCCTGTCAGTGTCGTTGGCTGAGCAACGATTTTGTCTGCGCTCATTGAAATCCAGTAACCACCTGAAGCCGCAAGGCTAGACATCGAAACCACAACGGGCTTACCTACTTCTTTTAAGGCTTCTACTTCATTACGAATCACCTCAGAGGCAAAAGCACTGCCGCCAGGGCTGTCCACGCGCAGCACGACGGCTTTCACTTTATCGTCGTTGCGAGCTTGACGAAGTAGGCTTGCGACTGTGTCACCACCGACCGTACCACGTGGTTGTTGACCATCCATAATGGCACCGCTTGCAACAACAACAGCAATGTCGTTTTCAGCAAGGTTTAGTTTAGGACGCATGGTAGCAAGGTAGTCGTAATATCCAATTGCGTTGTAGCTGTCTTTACCGTCACTGCCAAACTCTTTAGCGAACAGCTTACGCACGTCTTGGCGAGTAGCCAGTTCATCAACCAATCCCATTTTTACTGCAAGCTGAGCGATGTCGCCATCAACCGATTTCATCTCTGCTAGCAACTCTTCCATGGTTGGATTTAACGCTTTTGCATCAATGTTACGGTTCGTTGCTACGTCATCAACAAACGCGCTCCATAGTTGTGTGATCCAACGAGTCGCTGATTCTTTTGCTGCGTCTGACATGTCATCGCGGATGAATGGTTCAATCGCAGATTTGTAAGTACCTACTCGGAATACGTGCGTTGAAACATCAAGTTTCTCTAGCAAGGTTTTGTAGTACATGGAGTAAGAGCTATAACCCTTAATCAATACGCCACCATCAGGTGCTAGAAAAACTTTGTCAGCGTAACTTGCAAGGTAGTATTGGCTTTGATTGTAGAAATCACCCACCGCGTATACTGGTTTGCCTGATGCTTTAAACTCGTTCAGTGCTTTTGCAATGTAACGAAGCTTAGTTAGGTTGGTTTCTGGCATATCACGCAGAGCAAGTACGAGGCCAGAGACTTTAGGGTCGTCTTTTGCATATCGGATGGTATCGACAATGTCGAATAGCACGTTTTCTTTCGGAATCTCGTTACCTAAAACCGAGCCAGCAATGGAATCCATTGGGTTAACGTAACGACGCTGTTCAACGATCGGCCCCGACAAGTTCATAATCAACGCCGATTCTTTATCAATGACAGGTTGACCTTCTCCGGTGTATGTAAAGGCAAAGTAGAAGACAGCAATCATCACTAAAAAGATCAGGTTCACTAGCGCAAGTCTGACAAAGGTGATGGCTTTCCATATCCCCTTGAATATCAGACCAATAAATTTGAAGAGTTTTTTCATCTTGTCTCCATAACGAGATAGTCTTTCCCTAATCTTACAAAGTATGGGTTCTTATCTCTAAGATCTCAAAAGATAACAATTTTTTTAGCTTATCACGCTCATTCACAATTGGCATAGTTTAACGTGAGATTGACGCGTGTTGCAAAATTGTAAACGCTTGTTTGATTTTTTGGTTTTTGCGGCGTACTGTGGTCAGACCACAACAATAAAAATGGATGTTTAGTGATGTCTGCCATGTACCCAAATTTGTTAAAGCCATTGGACCTAGGTTTTACACAGCTACGAAACCGCGTCCTGATGGGATCAATGCATACTGGTTTAGAAGAGCATAAAGAAGGTCTTCAAAAGCTGGCTGCGTTTTATGAAGAGCGTGCCAAAGGCGGTGTTGGCTTAATCGTAACTGGTGGTTTTTCTCCAAATTTACGTGGTCGATTGCATCCGCTAAGCGCTGAATTTAGTAAGCCTAAGCACGCCAAAGCACACAAGGTTGTGACGGAAGCGGTTCACAAGCACGGCAGTAAAATTGCCCTACAAATTCTCCATGCAGGGCGTTATGCGATGCATCCATTCGCGCAGAGTGCATCGGGTATGAAAGCACCCATCGCTAAATTCGCACCAAGTGAAATGAGTGAGCGCCAAATTAAGAAAACCATCGATGCTTTTGCGAACAGCGCAGAACTGGCGCAACTGGCTGGTTATGATGGTGTCGAGCTAATGGGCTCTGAAGGTTATTTGATTAACCAATTTCTGTGTAAACGAACCAACATGCGTTACGACGACTGGGGCGGTAGCTACAAAAAACGCATGCGTTTCCCTATCGAAATCGTTAAAGCAGTACGTAAAGCCGTGGGCGAAAAGTTTATTATTATCTTCCGTCTCTCGATGTTGGACTTGGTCGAGCAAGGCAGCACGTTTGAAGATGTTATTGAATTGGCAAAAGCACTTGAAGAAGCCGGTGTGACGATAATTAATACGGGTATCGGCTGGCACGAAGCGCGTATTCCGACCATTGCCACTCAAGTACCCCGCGGAGCATTTACGTGGGTGACTGAAAAAGTGAAGCCGCACGTTTCTGTTCCAATCATCACCTGTAACCGAATAAATACCCCAGATGAGGCCGAACGAATTCTTTCTTCTGGACACGCTGACATGGTTTCTATGGCGCGCCCTTTCCTCGCTGACCCATATTTTGTTGCAAAAGCCGAGCAAGAAAAGTCACAGCTCATCAATACGTGTATTGGTTGTAACCAAGCGTGCTTGGACAATGTATTTAAAGGCAAGCGAGCAAGTTGTTTGGTTAACCCATTAGCTTGTTACGAAACTGAAATCGTGGTCGAAGATGCGTTTAAGAAGAAAAATATTGCAGTCGTCGGCGCCGGACCTGCTGGCCTCGCTTGTGCGACAACGCTGGCAGAACGTGGCCACAAAGTAGATTTGTTTGAGAAGAACGATCGCATTGGTGGTCAGTTCCGTTTAGCCATGCAGATTCCTGGTAAAGAAGAGTTTCGTGAGACCATCCGTTACTTTGCGAACCGCATTGAAGAAACTGGCGTTAACTTACATCTAGAAACTGAGGCGAATTACGATCTGCTGACTGAATATGATGAAGTGGTCATGGCATCTGGCGTTGAGCCGCGTAAAGTGAAAATTGATGGGATAGAAAACCCCGAAAAAGTGATCGACTATCAAACGCTGATCCGTGATAAAACACCAGTAGGTGAAAAGGTAGCTATTGTTGGCGCAGGCGGGATTGGTGTTGATGTGGCAACGATGCTTACTGAGCCTGCGGGACAAACACTTGATGATTGGCTGCATGAATGGGGAATCGACAAAGAAATGTCTCAACCGGGGGATTGTACCCTTATCCTGACGCCGTTGCTGATAAAGAAGTGTGGGTACTTCAACGTCGTAAAGGTCGCGTTGGAAAAGGACCGGGTAAAACCACAGGTTGGATTCATAAACGTACGCTTGAAAAGCGCGGTGTTCACTTAGTCGGTGGTGTGTCATACGACAAGATTGATGATGGTGGCCTACATATTCAAGTGAGCGGCAAGGCGCAATTGTTAGAAGCTGACAAAGTGGTTATTTGTGCGGGGCAAGAGTCGGTTCGTCCGTTTGAAGACAAATGGCATGAGCTGGGCGAGAAATTACATATCATTGGTGGTGCAGACCATGCTGGGGAATTGGATGCGGTTCGCGCCATCCGCCAGGGTGTGAAACTGGCTGTCAAACTGTAAATATCATTCTTTCTTAACTATTTTGCTGCGCCAAGTGCGCAGCTTTTTTTTGCTTACTTAACGCCTAGAACTCTAAAATTGGCTATCTAAACCCCCAGAAAACAGGTTGTTATTCGAAAGTTTGGATTATGCTAAAGTGAGCTGCGTAAAAATAATAATTCAATCAAATAAGGACTTGTTCATGGAAGCTCTCGATCTCTTGCTCAACCGTCGTTCTATCGCCAAATTGTCAGCGCCAGCGCCAGAAGGGAAAGCTCTGGAGAATATTATTCGTGCGGGTTTACGTGCTCCAGACCATGCAGGTTTAACTCCTTGGCGTTTTGTGATTGCTCAAGGCGATGGCCTTAAAAAGCTCTCTGATATTTTAGTACGAGCAGCGGAAGCGGAAAATAGCGACGAGGCGGTCATTGAAAAAGTGAAAAATGCACCTTTCCGCGCGCCTATGGTGATTACCGTTATTGCAAATGTGACGGAGCATGAAAAAGTGCCAGCAATGGAACAATACCTCTCAGCGGGCTGTGCTGTTCAAGCAATGCAAATGGCGGCGGTAGCACAAGGTTTTCAAGGGTTTTGGCGTTCAGGTAAATGGATGTTCCACCCAGAGGTTCACCAAGCTTTTGGCCTGAAAGGCGAAGATCAAATTGTCGGTTTCCTTTACTTAGGTACCCCAGGTTGTACACCGATGAAAGTGCCAGAGCGTGACTTATCTCAGTTTGTTGAGTTTCAGTAACCTATAAAGTGACGCTATAACTGTTCATCTGTACAGTTTTCCTTGATTTGTTAGGGCTACATTAGATAATGTGGCCCTAATTATTATGATTACCAAAACCTTATGTCTCGTCTGTTTATTGCTGAAAAACCAAGTCTAGGCCGTGCGATAGCGGCTGCCCTGCCAAACCCTCAAAAGAAAGACCAAGGCTTTATCCGCTGTGGTAATGGTGACGTAGTCACTTGGTGTATCGGTCACTTGTTAGAGCAAGTCGAACCTGATGCCTACGACGAACGTTATAAAAAGTGGAATATGGCTGACTTGCCAATTATTCCCCAGCAATGGCAACTAAGACCGAGAAAAACGGCCAGCAAACAACTGACGGTGATTCGTAAACTTCTCAAAGACGCTACAGAAGTGATTCACGCAGGAGACCCTGATCGTGAAGGTCAATTGCTGGTGGATGAAGTACTGGATTACTGCAAGCTCTCCAAAACTAAGAAAGAAGCAACGCAACGTCTTCTTATCTCTGATTTGAACTTACCAGCGGTTAAGCGGGCTTTGAGTTCGATGCGCAGTAACCGCGACTTCATTCCTCTTTCTGTATCCGCCCTTGCACGTTCCCGAGCCGATTGGCTCTATGGGATGAACATGTCTCGCGCTTATACGCTACTCGGACAAAAGGCGGGGTATCAAGGTGTGCTGTCGGTGGGACGAGTACAAACTCCGGTACTTGGGTTAGTGGTACGCCGTGATGAAGAAATCGAAAACTTTGTGCCGAAAGATTACTTTACTCTTCATGCGTTGATTCCGTATCAAGATCAAAATGGCTCTTTTGACATTCGAGCAAGGTGGAAGCCGAGCGAGGCGTGTAAGCCTTGGCAAGATGAAGAAGGGCGCGTTCTCAGCAGAAAACTGGTTGAAAACGTGGCGAACCGAATTGCCAATCAACCTGCAAAGGTCGTTGAATCAGAGCAAAAGCAAACCAAGCAATCTGCACCGCTTCCTTATTCATTATCAGCTTTGCAAATTGATGCCGCCAAGCGTTACGGCATGAGTGCACAACAAGTCTTAGATACCTGTCAGGCGCTTTATGAAAAGCATAAGTTGATTACTTATCCTCGTTCTGATTGTCGTTACCTTCCTTTAGAACATTATGGACAAGCGGGGTCGGTTACTACGGCGATTTCGAACAACGCCAAAGAACTGCAAAGTGCGGTGCAAGGCGCGGACCTCTCGATTAAGTCTAAGGCGTGGAACGACAAAAAAGTTGATGCTCACCATGCGATCATCCCGACACCAAAGCAAGCCAACGTAAATGCACTATCTGGCAACGAAATGAAAGTGTATCAGTTGATTGCTCGCCAGTATTTAATGCAATTCTACCCACCCGCGGTGTATGCCGAAGCAAAGCTCGTCTTTGATATTGCTGGTGGTACGTTTATCGCTAAAGGTCGCCAACTTGTTTCTCCGGGCTGGAAAGCGTTGATGGGGAAAACAGACAAAGAAGATGAGGGTATTGATGCTGTGCCACCTTTAACAGAAGGCACCGTGCTGACATGCCGTGAAGGGGAAATTAAAGATCGCAAGACAGAGCCGCCAAAGCATTTTACCGAAGCGACGTTATTACAAGCAATGACGGGTATTGCTCGTTATGTTGCCGATAAAGAATTGAAAAAGATTTTGCGAGATACAGATGGTCTTGGTACTGAAGCGACTCGAGCAGGCATCTTAGATACCCTATTCAAACGGCAGTTATTGACTCGTCAAGGAAAATCGATTCTTAGCTCTCAAGCAGGCAGGGGATTGATTCATGCTTTGCCACTGGATTCGACGTATCCTGACATGACCGCGAATTGGGAACATCAACTCCAAGGTATGGCAGAAAGAAATCAAGCTTACTTGCCGTTTATGCAAGCGCTAGAGCAGCGTATTGATGGTTTGATGGGGGAAGTAAAGTCTGGGCCTATTCCTGATTCGCTACGCCACCTTCCTAAAGTAGAGCGACCAGCATTCAAGCGTAAAAAGCGCAATTACAATAAAACAGGTTCATCAAAAACGACGGCCACAAAACGTAAATCCTCCAAGTAATTCATGCCTTCCGGCTACTAAGCGGCACCACCTAGTGCCGCTTTTGATATCAATATGATGACTAGTCGAACAAGTTATCGTTCTTGTCGATTGCGCCTCTGACGTCATCTTGCGTTAATACGCGTTTACCTAAATCCTGCTTTACTTGTTTACCCAAGTCGATCAATGCATCTCGATTTGCTTGAGTTTGACGCTTACCTGCACTTCTTAAGCAGTAATTGAGCTCATGATCTTCACTAAAATTCACCAGATCTTTATCTGCGGCCATTGTTACTCTCCTTAGTGGGTCAATATTCTCACTAAGTCTGGATTGGTATTGGTGAAATTCAAGTTAGCTGATGAGATTTAGGAAGGAAGAAAATCGCGACAAAAGGGTCTTGTTTTTTGCCGCATCGCGTTAACTTATTGAAAGAAGAACATTACCAAGGAAGTTCGCAACCATCGTAGTTAATAAACTGGCCAGAATTTTCCTGCGTGCTTTGCTCAATAACTTTTGCTAATCCTGCAGCAGACGTTTGAGTGTCGATAAGAGCATTAGGCCCGCCCATCGCAGTGCGTACCCAGCCCGGATGAAGCGCTAATACAGTAAAACCTTCATCGGTTAGGTCATTACTTAAACTTTTAACAACAGAGTTGAGTGCCGCTTTGGAAGAGCGATAGATGTAGCCACTACCTGAGGTGTTTTCGGTCATGCTGCCGACTTTAGAGGAAATACAAGCGATTTTCTTCGCTTTGCCTTGTTGTAGCAGCGGATAAAAGCTTTCCACTAACTTCAATGGAGCGATGGTATTTATCTCGAAGACTTGTCGCCACTCTTCGATGTCGGTGTTACCAAAACCATAGCCTTTAGGCCCGTAGTAACCTGCATTGTTGATCAGCAGATCGATTGCTGGGAGTTCGCTTGCTAGTTGGGCGACTCGTTGGTAATCCGTCACGTCCAATTCATGTAGTACCAAGGTATTATAACGCGATGCTAATGCGTGTAGTTCTTTACTGTCTGTTAGGTTACGGCTTGTCGCGTGAACTTGATCGCCTTGTTGCAAATAGAGCTCGGTTAAACTCAAACCGATACCGCGATTCGCACCAGTAATAAAGACTGTCTGACTCATGAGTACACCTATCTGTCTGATTCAATAAGGTTAAGTGGAAACAGAACCATTGTGTTAGCTAAGGGCGATAAAATCAACTAACCACCATGCACCTAACATCATCGACATGAACAGAGACATCGCGCAGAAAGAACCAAAGAAAGCGCCGAGTATCGTATATAAGGTTTTATTCATAACAGGTAGAAATTTAATTGATATTGAAAATCATTATCAATTAAATTTCTTTTTAATCAACTCTGGGAGTTGGTACTATTTCACAACGTTTTATGAAAAGAATGTCTCATGCTGCCACTGATTTATCACCCTATTTACTCGCAACTCGATCTACCAGATGGTCACCGTTATCCGATCATGAAATATCGCTACCTTTATCAAGTTGTGATGGAGAAACTCGCGAGTGAGGATTGGGGAGGGCAAATTGAATTCTTCCAACCAAGCCCTCTAAGTACGGATGATATTAAACAGGTGCATGATGGGGAGTATGTCGACTTGTTGGTGACGGGAGCTATGCCTGCGGCCAAAATGCGTCGAATTGGGTTTCCTTGGAGCGAGGCCCTGATAACACGGACACTGACATCCACCGCCGGAACAGTGCTGACCGCAGAAAAGGCATTAGAGCATGGTGTCGCGATTCACCTAAGCGGTGGCTATCATCATGCGCACAAAAACTTTGGCAGTGGTTTTTGTCTATTCAACGATCTGGCGATTGCTGCTAAGCACATGCTTGATCATGAACACGTCGATAAAGTGATGATCATCGATAGTGATGTCCACCATGGCGATGGCACGGCAACGATTTGTGAAAGTGAACCCGACATTGTCACCTTGTCTTTCCACTGCGATAAAAACTTCCCGGCGAGAAAGCCAGATTCAGATCTTGATGTTCCATTAAGTCGTGGAACCAGTGATGAAGCTTTTTTGATGACGTTTAAAGAAGTGGTCGAAATGGCAATGAATCTGCATCGCCCTGATATGGTGATTTACGATGCAGGGGTGGATATTCATGTCGACGACGAACTGGGGTATTTCAACGTGTCGACGGAAGGCATATTTGAACGTGACCGCTTTTTAATGCAGCTAATGAAAGATAAAGGGATTCCTGTTGCGGCTGTCGTCGGTGGTGGTTATCGAAGTGAGCATGAAGATTTAGTGCCAATTCATATGCAACTGTTAAACGCTGCTGCTCAGGTGTTTAATGAGTGAGTATTGCGCAGTTCCAAAGTGAGGGGGCGAGGAATTGGATTCATTTGAGTATTAGGGCTGGGACTCCTTTCCCAATTTTATTTTCCTAGCCTTTGACGTTGTCTAAAACAACAAATGGATGGATTTAGCTCATACAGTAAGATGCCACTGCAATATGCCGAGGCGAATATTAGGGGGCTTAGAGGCATTTAAATAGTTATAAACACCTTATAATTCACCTGACAGAAAATGTAATCAGCAACTAACCTGTTGATTGGCAAACCCGCATCTCTGATTGTGGGCTTTTTAGTGATAATGAACCATTGTCGATTAAATTCACTGAGAGAGTAGTTTCTATCACTTTAAGTGGTTTTATTTGAGCGGAATTGGCTATTTTGGGCATTTCTTTGGTGAATCGGATGTTGTGGTTAATATGCATTTTATAAATAAATGATGTTTAGTTTGCCTATGGCAGTCAAGTTTATCCATTTATGAATGAGATAGGATTACGCCTTTAAATTCATAATATTAAACAAACTATTCGGACTGTATATGAACCATCAACGCATTTCCAATACCATCTCTTTTAAAGGGCGAGGAGGAGAATTCTTTGGCATCTGGATTGTCAATGTTCTACTTTCTATCGTTACGCTTGGAATTTACTCTGCTTGGGCCAAAGTAAGAACAAAACGCTACTTCTACGGTAATACGTACGTCGACGGTGATAACTTTGAGTATCATGCCGAGCCAATGCAAATCTTAAAGGGGCGTTTAGTCGCGTTGGCGATTGTATTGGTATGGGGTATCGCAAACTCATTCATTCCCCAACTGGCGCTTGTGCTCTTACTTCTGTTTTATGTCGCTCTGCCATGGTTGTTATGGAGCAACGCACGATTTGATTCTGCAATGACGAGTTACCGCAATGTTCACTTCTCTTTTAATTCGTCACTGAAAGATGCATACATCACCATACTTGGCCGAGGCTTTGGTGCTGCGCTGGCAGTCATGGTTTTCATTGGTATCTGTGTGGCGGTTGCAAGCGTTTCGCAAGCTGCGTCGGTTATTTTAGGGCTTTGCTCAGTCGTCGTTATGGCTGCACTTTATGGTTGGGTTGTGGTTGGCGTTCAACGCTACTTTGTTAATGGCTACCGTTATGGTGATTGGCAGTTTAGTGGCGAACTTGAAACCAGTTTCTTTGTAAAAACCTATCTGAAAGCCGTAGCCATCGGTCTTAGCACAACTGTCGCGATTGCGATTGTGGCGGTCATTGTGATGGTTGGGAGCTCAGGGCTAATGGAAGCGGCAACGGGCGACTTAGCTTCACTGAATGAATCTAGCCCTGTAATTACAATGGTTGTCATGTACCTTGGTATGATTGGCTTAACCATCGGCTTGACTGCATACACAGCAACAAGAACTCGTAACTACTTGTTCTCCCAAATGAAGCTAGAAAAAGAAGGGCAAGAAGAAAACAACTTTACCTTTAAGTCTACCTATACAGTTGATGGCTACATGTGGCTGATTATCTCAAACTTCCTATTACAAGTTGTGACCTTGAGTATTGCGAGACCATGGGTAATGGTTCGTACTTCTCGCTATGTTGCTGACAAGACGGTCGTCGTTGGAGACATGAGCCAACTGAAAGCAGCAGACCAAGACTCAAAAGTGAAATCAGCGATTTCTGATGAAGTTGCACAAGCCTTCGATCTCGGTGTTGGAATCGGTTAATGCAGTTTGAAGGAACCGCGTTTCCACCAAAAAGCTCTGAGCGACATCAAGCCAAATTGGATGTCGCTCAGGCCAACTCGCTGAGTTTGGTTGTTGCTGACAATATTTTCAGCTGTGACCAGCAGCACGCGGACATTACTGCTCCAGTCGGCAATTTACCCGTCAGATTTAAGCTGCCCAATGGTTGGGTTTTCGTTACCGAACGGACTGAAGAAGTGTCTCGGTGGCTGGAGGCAAATAAAAGGTCGAGCTTTGTTGATAAAATTGAATCGAACTGGCTTGCTTGGGTCGTGTCTGCGATGGCATGCATTGCCGTTGTGCTCGGGGGATATTATTACGCGTTACCTTGGGTGAGCGACAAAGTCGCATACGCTATTCCTGACAGTGTCTCAGTTGTACTTGGCGAAAAGGTACTTGAAAGCTTGGATTCCCGTTGGGAACCGAGCGAGCTGAGTAAAGCCGAACAAGAAGCCATTCGAAGCAGGGTAGAGCAGCACTTGGCGCAGTTAGAGGCACTGCCTTACCAAGTAGAGGTTGTTTTCCGATCTTCTGAGTTAGGAGCGAATGCGTTTGCCTTACCTGGTGGAAAGATTGTGCTGCTTGATGAATTAGTTGCGCTGTCTAAAAAACAGCAACAGCTGGACAGTATTATTCTTCACGAGCTTGGTCATATTCATCATCGCCACATGCTAAAGAGGCTGGTGTATTCGAGTGTCCTTTCTGTTGGTGTCGCTCTTTTAACCGGCGAAAGCTCTGGTATCGTGGACAATCTTGCTGGTGCAAGTGTGTTTGTGTTGTCCAGTGGTTACTCCAGAGAAGCCGAAATACAAGCCGATGCATTTGCAAAAGAGGCGATGCTCAAGATTTATGGCGACACAAAGCCGATGGCTGAAATGTTTGAGTTGTTCCGTAACCAAGGTTATGAAGAGTTGCCTGAGTGGTTGAGCACTCATCCAGATCTCGAGAAAAGGATTGAAGCAGCAAAAGGAAACTAACCTTTCCATTTGAATACTTAACGATGAAAGCTCACTAAATATTAGTGGGCTTTTTTCTTGCGTATTGAAAAGTGCTGAGAGGAGTAGACAGGCTTTTTCTGGATGTGGCTGAGTGCGGTGACGCTTGGTCTAAACTTGGCTGAGTGCGGGGACGCCTAGTTCGGGGTTGCGTTCAACTAGGGATTTAGAAATCCCGCAATTTTTTAAGCGCTAAAACGACGAAAGCCCATTGATTTCTCAACGAGCTTTCTGAATGTGGCGTGAGTGCTGGGCTTGCATTCAAGGAGGGATTTGGCTAAATCCCTCTTTAAGCCTTCAGATATGAAAAAGCCCGCTAATTGCTAAGCGGGCTTTTTCTAAATGTGGCGGAGAGATAGGGATTTGAACCCTAGATACGCTATTAACGTATGCCGGTTTTCAAGACCGGTGCTTTCAACCACTCAGCCATCTCTCCGTTGTTGAGGCGCATAATATAAGGCTTTGAAAACCTTGTAAACCCCAAAATGAACTGTTTGGATGTTTACTGTTCAATTTTGTGTTGTTTGCGGATAAAAGAATCAAAAAAGCTCTCCGAGTGGAGAGCTTTTTTCAATTAATTGCTTTTCGAATAGAAGCGCTGAAGTTCTGTCAGCCCTTGCATCAGGACAGGCAGTTTAGGCGTTGTTTCTCTTAAGCGTTTGTAGTTGTCATCATACAGCTTGTAGTTACCAAATTTATCGATAACTGTCGTTTGGGAGCTGGTGATCAGCGCGATTTCACGAGTGTCGCCCGCTAAAATCCAGCGGCGACGACTTTCGTCAAATAGGTTACGACCACTGCTGTAATCATAAGGGTTCGATGAGACGCCTAACATGTCTTGTAACAGCGTCACCGACAAATCCAGATGGCTTGTACTGTGCGTAAATTCACCTGGCAGCATTCCTGGCCAATGAATAACCATAGGGACCTGAAGCTGGTAGCGGCTGTAATTGCTGTTCGCTCCCCAACTGTTGGTGTTGGTCTCATTAAACTCGCTACCGTGATTAGAGGTGATGACCACAATTGTATTGGTAAGTAATTGTTTTTCATCGAGATCGGAAATGATTTCAGCGACTGTCTTATCGGCAGATTTTACCGCTTTCTCATATGCTTTCTTGAATCGCTCGCTGGCTGGCATTTCTTCATTTGCCGCTTCTGGTTCAGATTCAAAGTTGTCGACAGTGGTGACTTCGATGTAGCTGAACCAAGGTTGGCTTGCTTGCTCGGTTAGCCATGTATTCCATGCCGCAATGGATTGTTTGTCGGTGTGTGCTTGCGTACCGTCTAACGTGTTAGCAAGATTAACTCCGCGGAAGATTACTTCTGAGTAAAGGTCATCTTCAAAACCATTTCCGCTGAACAAACCAAAGCTATAGCCTTGATCTTTTAATACATCCAAAAGAACCGGTGCGGAGCCTTGTGCTTTGATGCTACTTGCGTAGCTACTTGGTAGACCATAAAACAGACCGAATGCACCGTACGTGTCATTGCTAGAACTGTAGTGGTTTACAAAGTTTTGGTTGTCTTGCGCAAACTGGTACATGTTTGGCATTTCGTCTTGGCTTAGTGCATCTGCACGCAAGTTGTTCACACTGATCATCAGTACGTTCAATTTGTTACCACGACGATTAAATTCGAGTTTTTCGAGCGGGTAGCTCACCAGGTCAATATTGCCTTGGCTCTCTGCTAAGCGTTTTAGGTATTCTTCACGATCCAAAAGACCATGCTTTTCCATAAAGCTTTTTGCTGTCATCGGGTAGGACAACGGGAAGTTTGAACGCTGGCTAGTGATCGGGTTATAGAAATAAGCATCGGCCCAGATGTAAACCAAGTGACTGGTGATAAAGCTCAAGAAGAACACTGCGGCCAAAGGGCGGCCAACGTGTTTATGGGAAAGCTTGCGTTGTTTACGCCAAACCCATTCTGATAAACCGAGTTGAACAAGGAAGATAAGCGGCATGACAACAAACAGGTGCTGTAAGTCCGAGCTAATCGCGCTTTTATCTTCGCTAAACAACAGTTCCCAAACCACGGGGTTTAAGTGCAAGTTGATGGATTGGTAAGCTTGGGTATCGATCAGTAAGACCGTTTGACCGACGGTTGCGAATATCACTGCCACCAACCGGAAAAGCTTCCTAGATGGCAGGACAAACGTCAGCGGGAATAGAACCAACAAGTAGAGCGCGAAAACAAGAAAGCCAAAATGGCCAACCCAGGATATCGCCAGATAGAATTGCCCCATTAGGGTCTCTGGCCAAGGCGACTGAACGATATAGCGCGTACCTATCAACATCGATGCAACGATGTTGAAGAATGCAAACCAGTGACCCCAACCTACCAGTCGAGATACACGTTCGCCGTATGAGTTTCCGCTGTCTACCATGTACTTGTTCTATTATCCGTTATTAGTGTGATTTTGGCACTTCAAGAGAAGATACGAGCGCCTGAGCAAATTTTTCAGCAATAACTTTGCGTTGTGAAGCAGCAACTTGTTGATTTAAGACATTGGTTGCGATATTTCCGGCAATCATTAGCGTCAACTCAGGAGAGGCGGCGTGTTTTTCTAGTACAGCGCCCACTTCAGCAAGAATTTTCTCTACTTGTTCGTCAGTATATTTAGATGTAATCGGCATAAAGACTCTAATAATGATAGTAAAAGCGGCTTATGATAACCTACAATGCCCAACAACTTAAACCTTGTAGCAAGATAAAATCACTATGAGCCTTCATCTTTCAAACGTTATTCTGCATCAATTGTGCAAAAACGATCAGGACGAACTGGTTGTTAAACTTCGCCCGGCATCGTTAGAGAACGATACCGCTACAGAAAACCTCGTCGCGGAACTGCATCGCGTATTCCATTCTAAAGCAGGTAAAGGTTTTGGCTCTTTCCAGTCAGACAGCGAATTTCAATTTTGGCTTCAAGAAATGCGCAAAGGAGAGCGAGATTTTTACGACTTCTCACAAATTAGTGCAAATCGCTTGAAAGAAGAGTTGATTAAGTACCCATTTGCTGACGAAGGTATTTTAGTGTTTGCGGAATACCAAAGTTTAGCAACGGATTACTTGTTTATAGGCATTTTGCCTATGAACCAGAGCCTAAAGGTGACTGAAGGCTTGGATATTGATGCAACAGATTACCTAGACATCACTAAAATGGACATTGCTGCGCGCATTGACCTATCAAGCTACGATACTGACCGTGAATCAAATCGTTACCTTTCTTACATCAAAGGACGTGTTGGCCGTAAAGTGGCAGACTTCTTCTTGGATTTCTTACAAGCCGATGTTGGCTTAGATACCAAACAGCAAAACCAAGTGTTGATGCAGGCGGTTGAAGACTTTTGTGCAGACTCAAAGCTTGAGAAGCAAGAAGCGAATGAGTACAAAAAGCAAGTTTACAACTACTGTAACGAACAAATTAAAACCGGTGATGAAGTGCAAATTTCTGAGCTATCAGGTGAGTTACCTCCTAGCCAAGATGGCACCAGCTTCATTGATTTCACTAAAGAACAAGGCTATGAGCTGGAAGAGTCTTTCCCAGGTGATCGCTCAACAGTACGTAAACTGACGAAGTACGTTGGCGCAGGTGGCGGTTTGAACATCAGCTTTGACAGCCTGTTGCTTGGCGAGCGTATTTTCTACGATCCAGAGACAGACACACTAACGATCAAAGGTACGCCACCGAACCTAAAAGATCAGTTGAGCCGCAACTAATACAAGAAAGAGAGAGCCATGCGCTCTCTTTTTTTATGTGAGGTGTGCACAGTTTGAGCGCAAATCATGGTATATGCTTGTTATTAATAGAAATAGTCGAGGGATGAGTGTTGCAGCAATTAAAAGAGGGAATAAGACGAGTCGTCTGGATTTTATTTGTTGTGTGGTTCGGGTTTGCCGTGGGTGTATGGCTTCAAGCGCAACAGACCATGAGAACGATGTCTACCGTGGACGAACTTGGTAGTAAAGTGGATGAAGTGAGGAATATTTTTCACTTTGAATTGCCTTACCGTGCCCAGAATGTTGATCAAGTCTCTCTTAAACTTCAGTTGGTATATGCCGTTCGCTTACAGCTCGAAAGTGATTACGGAGAAGGACTAGATTCCCCCGATTTAACGCAGTTGATTTATTCTACCGATCGATTTTTAGAAGGCGCGAAGAGCTTTATTGGTAGTGATAGTGAACTCGTCGCTCTCGCGGATCAATTACGCAACAGTCGAGAATCGGCAAGCAACTCTCAACCACTACAGACGATGTACTTTCGGCTCGGCGCATTAGTGCTAGAAGCGATGTTTAGTGACTCTGCGACGAGTGCAGACACTTATCAAGAATTAGATTTGTTGTTTACAGAATCGAAAACTTTAGCGCTTGAAGAACAGTCCTCTTTCCAACGTCGCCTTGCTCAAACATCCAGCGTGCTTGCTGCTCACGCAAAAGGCAGTCATCTTTCGAGCCAATTGCTCAACCCTGAATTCCCGAACCAGCTGGCTGCGATTAGTGCTTCGCTAGAACAAAAACTGTTGGTTTACCTCTCACTGTTGATAATGGTAAGTGCTTCCTTACTTGTATGTGTTTGTTGGGCTTTGTCTTCTAAAGAGTCAGTTCTAACCGAAGGAAATCAATCCGATTCAGAAAACATAAATTCGCCAATACAACCACTCTCTCACCAACTTGATAGAGTTGAACGGGGGAGTGAGCAGACGGAGCTTGAACCAGCAAATTCAACTGAGGTGACGAACGGACCTGAGAGAAGCGATTCCGAGTCCCACCAACAGTTGTTAAATGAAAGTCCCGAACCTTACATTGATATAGAAAGAATGCTTGATTCTTTGTCCGACGATGAAGAGTCCGTGCGCATGCTGTTAGACGTGTTTATTCAAGATCATACCGATGACGGCAGTAAGCTAAGAAGGTTGTTACTGGAAGATAAAGAACATGCTCAGCGAGTTGCGCACAGCTTAAAAGGGGTATCCGGCAGTATTGGTGCAATGCCTCTACACTATATTTCTGGGGATATTGAATCATTGATAAAACAGGGCAATCAGGTCGCCGATGACAAGCTTGAACAACTAGAAGAGACATTGCAGAAAACGACACTTTTTGCTGAAAGAGTTCTCAATAGTGAAAAGATACGAGAAGTGCTAACAGATTGATATTCCTCTGACTTAAAATATGGGGGACTGAGGTATTAAGGGGGCGTTCACGAACCTGATGCCTTGGTTCGTTCTGTTCCTATTCTACACATTTTGACCATAGGTAATTTCATGTCCATCCGCCGACTGTCCTCTTTGATGGTAGCTTGCTTGGTTTTGAGTCTTTCAGGGTGTTCCCTGCTAGAGGTGAAAATCGACAGCCAAACTGTACCGCTCACCAAACAAGAATTAAACATGCGTATAATGACGCGTGAATACGCACAAAAGTTTTTTGCTCAAGTCGAACAAGCTGCTGATGTGCTCCAAAAAAACTATGAGCCGAGCGACAAAGTAAACCAATCTTACATTCTACTGTGGAAGATCAATGCTGAAGAAGGTCTTCAAGCGGCGGCTTACCAAGTTTCCCCAATGGCTGCGCTCATAGATACGTGGGTGTTTACTCACCAGATGAACCAGTTTTACAGCGAAGGGACGGGCAAAGATTTGTTTGCGACGGGTGAAGCTAAACAAGTCTCCGCACATCTAGCCAAAGAAGTCGATAAACTCGCTCAGTCTCTTTTGAAAAAAGACGTTTACGAAAACACCAAAGTGTTTGTCGCTGACTTTGTAGAGAAATACCCATTCGCGGATCTAAGCATGATTCGTACACCCGCTTACCGTGCTTGGCTTGAGGCTAACCAAATCAGTGAAGAAGAAGCTGTCACAACATTGGGCACGATGCCAGAAGCCATCGGTGATGTTTCTGACCGTTTAAGTTTGGTGTCTGAGCAAACGCCTAAGATCATGACGTGGAAAGCGCAACTATTGGCGTTAAATAGTTCTGCAAGTATTGAACAAGTAAACGCAGCACTAAATAGCTTGAAGGTTACTTCTGAGTCGTTAAAAGACTTTATCGATAACAACCCTGAGTACATGCGTAACTTAGCTGAGCAAATGGCGGTACAGTTACAGCCTTTGGTTGAAGACATTGACCAGAAAACGGAAGAGCGTTTGTCTCAGTTGAGTGAAGAGCGTCAGGCTCTAGAATTGATGGTGGCAAGAGAGCGCCAAGAAATTGCTCAAATTATTACGAATGAGCGTGAGAAGTTTGCACAAGACCTAGACCATGTTTCACAAGAAGTCGTGAATCTAGCGATGGACAAATTGATTCAATTGGTTAAGAGCACCATTATTTACTTCATTCTATTTATTTTGGTTATCTTCTTTGCTCCGTTGGTACTGGGTTATGCATTAGGTAAACGTTCAGCAGTAAGAGCAGGGTCTAAATCGGCTTGATTACCTGTACGTAAATGCTAAATGACAAACACAAAAAAGGACCGAATCATCGGTCCTTTTTTAGTTACAGAAAGTTTCTATCTATGGAAAGCTGATCTAAGCCGTTTGCTGCTTGAGTTCACTTTCTGTTTGTTCTTCCGTTGCTGGTGCTGTTGGTTCGCATTTATCAACAAACCAGCCCATGTAAGAAGTAAAGATGGTAACGATAATGCATACGAAGCTCAGCCACATGAACGGCGCGTATGATAATGTCGCCACACCCAAGATGCTTGCCATGTAGATTCCGTTGTCACTCCACGGCACCATACCTGATGTCAGTGTGCCACCGAACTCTGCGTTACGAGATAAGTTTTTGCGTTTGTAGCCAAGGCGGTCGTAGTTCTTAGCACAGATCTTAGGCGTAAGAATCAGTGATACGTACATCGCAGAGCCAAATACGTTACCCATGAAGGCCGTACCAATCGTGCTCGTCGCAAGTGAACCCGCACTCTGAACACGTCGTTCGAACAGCTTTGCAATAGTCTCAAGCACGCCTACTTTGTCGAGCAGGCCACCGAAACCAAGACCAAACACGATTACCGCTACAGAGCCCAACATAGAAGACATGCCGCCACGGTTGAGAATCGAATCAATGAAGTCGACTCCTGAAGAAATCGCAAATGGTGCCCAAGCCGTGTTAAACGCCGTCAGGAAGTCCACATCCTGAATCATAACCGCCCAGATAATACCTAGCAGAGAGCCAAAGCTAATCACAGGGAAAGAAGGCATACGCATCGCAAGTAGAGCCAATACGATGACCACTGGGACAAAGGAATAAGGCGTGATGAAAAATTGTTGCTCCATTGCCTGAATAACAGAATCCACTTGGCTCATGTCCACTTTACCAGCGAAGTGGAAGCCAAATGCGGTAAACATGATACCAGTGATAATGTAGCTGATCAGCGCGATAGGTAGCATACCTTTGATGTGCTCAACGACTTCTACATTCGACATAGAAGAAGCAAGGATCACCGAGTCTGAAAGTGGAGACATCTTGTCACCAAAGTAACAACCCGATAGCACCGCGCCTGCGGTGATTGGAGCTGGAACTCCAAGACCTTGACCAATACCCATCATGGCAATACCGGCTGTACCCGCAGCACCCCAAGAAGTCCCCGTTGCTAGCGCAGTCAAAGAACAGATGATCATGGTAGCAAGCAAGAAGATAGAAGGGTGGATTGCTTTCAAACCGTAATAGATGATGGTCGGAACAATACCGCCTGAGATCCAAGTACCGACTAAGGCTCCTACAGCAAGAAGAATTAGCACGGCACCTAGGCCATTAGAAATGCCATTTAATGCGGCTTTTTCTAGGTCTTTGTATTGATGGCCGAGCCTTAAACCCAACAGTATGATAATGAACCAACCAATGTACAGCGCTAGCTGAATAGGAAGGTCTAATTTGGCAGTAAATGAAAATGCCAAAAGTAGAAACAAACCTAGTGAGATAAATACCTGTATCAGACTAGGTAAGCGTGTTGTAACTTGCTTCATATGTGCCTCTGTCGTTCTTGGAGCAATAGAGGAAGGCCGCTCCCTGTTTTAATCGGCGCCTAACATACATTAACAAAAATTATATTTCGAACATTTGGTGCTTTATCTTGATGTTCGTCGGCAAAAACGTTTGCTTGTGAAATTAATCACCATTAATTATTAATGTTAATGGTTTGAAATGTTTTGTGATGTAAAAATTATGTGCTTCAAATGTTGTTTTCTCATTGGGTGGTAGGACCATCGGTGTTGATTTCACACTTTTCTTTCGTCATCTATCCAGTTGAGCGTAAAGAAAAAGGAAGAAAATGGACTTGATTATAAAATTTCGCCGCAAACGTTAAAAAAGTTGCGTTTATTTGCAAATTAGGGCTTGAGATTTTGTGTCGAAAATTGAACTATGGAGAAAGTTTCAGAAATATACATGGAGAGTTAATGCGATGAGAGTAGGTTTAGTTGGTTGGCGTGGCATGGTTGGTTCAGTCCTTATGCAGCGCATGGTCGAAGAGAAAGACTTCGATTTGATCGAGCCAGTTTTCTACAGCACGTCTCAAATAGGTATTCCTGCACCAAACCTAGGTAAAGATGCTGGTCTACTTCAAGATGCGTTCGATATTGAAAGTTTAAAACAGCTTGATGCGGTCGTTACGTGTCAAGGTGGTAGTTACACTGAAAAAGTTTACCCAGCATTACGCCAAGCGGGTTGGAAAGGTTACTGGATTGATGCTGCTTCTACGTTACGTATGGCACAAGATTCTATTATTACCCTAGACCCAGTAAACCTTGCGCAAATTCAGCAAGGTATTCATGGTGGCACTAATACATTTGTTGGTGGTAACTGCACAGTAAGCCTAATGCTAATGGGGCTTGGTGGTCTATTCGAGAAGGGTTTGGTTGAGTGGACAAGCGCAATGACGTACCAAGCTGCCTCAGGTGCTGGTGCTCAAAACATGCGTGAGTTGATCTCTCAAATGGGTGTTATTAATGACTCAGTAAGCTCTGAGTTAGCAAATCCAGCAAGTTCGATTCTCGATATCGACAAGAAAGTTGCAGACACAATGCGCAGCTCTTCTTTCCCTTCAGAAAAGTTTGGTGTGCCACTAGCTGGCTCTCTTATCCCTTGGATTGATGTTAAGCGTGATAACGGCCAAAGCAAAGAAGAGTGGAAAGCGGGCGTAGAAGCGAACAAGATTTTGGGCTTCCAAAATGCGCCAGTGCCAATCGATGGTACATGTGTCCGCATTGGTGCGATGCGCTGTCACTCTCAAGCTCTGACAATCAAGCTGAAGCAAAATGTACCAATGGATGAGATCGAAGAGATCATCGCAACGCACAACGATTGGGTGAAAGTCGTTCCTAACGATCGTGACATTACGGCTCAAGAACTTACACCAGCGAAAGTGACAGGTACGTTGTCTATTCCAGTAGGCCGTCTACGCAAGATGGCAATGGGTGATGACTTCCTAAATGCCTTTACAGTAGGTGACCAACTATTGTGGGGGGCTGCTGAGCCACTACGCCGCACTCTACGAATCATCCTTGCTGAGAAAGCTTAATTTGTCTCAATGTTGAGATGGTCATTTTGAAAGCGCCCAATTGGGCGCTTTTTTGATATTACAATGACAGTAAGCTGACTTTTGTTGCATACCGTTGCCGCGAAATTAATCCATTGGAGTGCGGTAATGAAACAAAATACAAAAGGTTTTACTCTCATAGAGTTAGTGGTTGTCATCGTTATACTCGGCATTCTAGCCGTCGTTGCCGCACCTAAGTTTTTAAATCTTCAACATGATGCAAGAGAAGCGGTTATTAAGGGATTCGGTGGTTCTGTTCATAATGCAGCAGAGATGGCTTTCGGCAAAACTGCTGTAAAAGGAATGGAACATGAAGAGTTATATAGTGTTGAAGGCTACGGTTCCGTTCAATATGGTTACCCAGCTGTTCAAAAAGGTGGGATGGAAAACTTCCTAGCTATCGAATCTGGTTACCATGACCTGACAAAAGAGTGGGTATGGGGTGCACATAACAATGGGTCAGTAAGCAATCCTGACACTTGGATTGTTACTCGCTCTGAATATATTGACGCTGCTCCTGGTGAAGAAAGTGCGTACAACAAAGCAATTGAGGATACGCAATGCTATGTGAAGTACACAGCTGCCATGGAACCGGGGCGGAGTACAAAGTAGAAGTGTTCACTGACGGTTGTTAAATCGAGAATAGACTTTTCCATAGGGATTGTTTATTTCCTGAGAGACTACAGCTATGCAAAAGCCGATGTAAGTTCATCGGCTTTTTTGATCGTAGAGTTGGAGTACAGGGTCGTTGGGAACAAAGTGCTTCGATGTTCGCACTCCGTTTTACGAATCGATAAGTGTTCGTTGGAAGGCAAGTGAAAGAAACTACGTTCTAAATGGAGTTGACAGAATTTGTCTCTAAAAAGACAAACTACAGCCGATTCCCGATTCTAATCTTCCTCATCCGCTCTGACGACGCGATTATCAGGATCTGCCAACTCACTTCCACAATGCTTACAGTGTATGGCATCCGAATCATGACCAGAACGATTGCAGTTGGGGCATTTCACAAGCTCTTTGTGAGCATTCATCTCATTGCTCAGTTCTGCGGTAATAATCCCGGTTGGAACTGCCAATATCGAATAACCAAGCAACATAGTTAATGACGCGATTGCTTTACCGAGATGCGTTTGCGGCACCATGTCGCCATAGCCTACCGTAGTAATCGTCACAATCGCCCAATAGATGCTTTTTGGGATGCTCGTAAAACCGTTGTGTGGCCCTTCAATCACAAAGATCAACGCACCAAAGATGGTGACGAGAATTCCCACCGTACTAAAGAAGATAATAATCTTGCGTCGCGCCATTAAAAGGGAGCGCAATAAGATATTCGAGTCTTGCAAATAGCGAACTAACTTTAAAATACGGAAGATGCGCATAACACGCAGCAGTCTGACGACCCCCATAAAGGAAGCGCCAGGGAAGATGATAGCTAAGTAGGTTGGCAGTATCGCTAAGAGATCGACAACACCATAAAAGCTGGTGGCGTAAGACTTAGGTTTGGGCGAACAATACAGTCGCAGCAGATACTCAATGGTGAATAAAGCGGTGAAAGTGTATTCCACGTAGCGCAACTCTTGCGACCATTCTGTCATTACAGTCGGTAGAGATTCCAGAATAAGAACCACGAGAGATGCGATGATCGCGACGATCAGCGCGATATCAAAGATGCGTCCGGCACGAGTATGAGTACCGAAAATAATCACATATAAATGATGCTTTAGAGACTTGCGAGGCATGATGTTGCACTATCGACGTTAAAATGAAACGGATTGCAACATCATACCAGAAGTTAAGAAACTTAGGCTAAACCAGGAAACAGGTTTCTTAGACCGTTCGCGATAAACTCAATACCAAGCGCACCAAGGATTAGGCCCATAATACGAGTGATTACGTTGATGCCAGTTTGTCCAAGGAAACGCACAATTAAAGGTGCGGAGCGGAACAGTAACCAAGAGCAGAAACAAAACAAAACGATTGTTAAGCTGATGCCGACTGTATCCAGCGCGCTAGGGTAGCGTGCACCGTAAACGATAGTTGAGCTAATTGCACCTGGACCTGCCATTAACGGCATGGCAAGTGGTACAACACCTATTTGCTCACGGCTTACGTATTCCGTCTTTTCTTGCTTGTTTTGCTTATCTTCACCCAACTTACCACTCATCATCGAGAATGCGATGCTTAGAAGCAGTAAACCGCCAGCTACGCGAAATGAGTCGAGCGAAATACTGAACATGTCCAACAACAACTGACCAGCAAACAAAGAAATAATCAGAATACTCGCGACAGCAATATTGGCCGTTGTAGCGGTTTTGCTTTTCTCTTCTGGCGTCATGTGCCCAGTCAAAGACACAAAAACAGGCATGATGCCTACCGGGTTAACTGCGGCGACCAAACCGAGGAAAAACTGTAGGAAAATAGCTAACTCTAAAGTCTGCATGTTGCTTACTCGTAAACGTTCACAATAGTGAAAAAGAGAGGGGGTAATTTTAGGCGGTAATGTAAGGCAAAAGTGCGTTGGGAAGAAATGAAAAAAACTAACGTATTTGGGCTAGTATTTGTGAGAAAAACTAATTATTGAAAGAAATGTATGCATTCTGGAAACGAATTGTTACGTAGAAGACTGGTGAGAACCTGAACTGATTTACACAAACGTTAACATTCGCACATTTTTCACAAAAAGAAAGGCGGTTTGTAGAGAGATATGACGCATTCGATATACTCTCAGTAGCACAAAAATTAGGGTCCACATGTAATTTTGTTGGCTAAAAATGAAACTTTTTTACAGATTGTTGTTGTTTCTTTTATTTTTTAGTTCGTTTGCTTCTTTTTTGTGCAATTAAAAATTAAGCTTAATTTGTATGTTTATCAATTATTTAACTGGTTTTGTTGTGGTAAACCACTACTTTGGGGGTATTTCAGTTGTGAGAACTGATCCAAGTCAATTTTTTTCACACTCTGAAATATTATACTCAGCCCTGAAAGCAATTTACTAAGATGGTTGTTAGTTAAAACGCTGATAAACAGTCAAAACGAAAGACAATAGGCTTACTAAAAAGTTTTTAATATTTATTATTTTAGGAGATCCACCATGCCTGTAACTAACTTAGCTGAACTAGATGCTCTAGTAGCACGCGTTAAAGCAGCACAAGAAGAATTCGCAACGTTCTCACAAGAGAAAGTAGACGCAATCTTCCGCGCAGCTTCTCTTGCAGCTAACCATGCTCGTATCCCACTAGCACAACAAGCAGTTGCTGAATCTGGAATGGGTATTGTTGAAGATAAGGTAATCAAAAACCACTTCGCTTCAGAATTTATCTACAACAAATACAAAGATGAAAAAACATGTGGCATCTTGGAAGAAGATGACAACCTAGGCACGATGACTATCGCAGAGCCTGTAGGTATCATCTGTGGTATCGTTCCAACAACGAACCCAACTTCTACAGCAATCTTCAAATCTCTAATCTCTCTAAAAACTCGTAACGGCATTATCTTCTCACCACACCCACGTGCGAAGAACTCAACTAACGATGCTGCGAAACTAGTTCTAGATGCAGCAGTAGCAGCTGGTGCACCAAAAGACATTATCGGTTGGATCGACCAACCATCTGTAGAGCTTTCTAACGCTCTTATGAAGCACGACGGTATTGCACTTATCCTTGCAACTGGTGGTCCAGGCATGGTTAAAGCAGCATACTCTTCTGGTAAGCCAGCAATCGGTGTAGGTGCAGGTAACGTTCCTGTAGTTATCGATGAAACAGCTGACATCAAACGTGCTGTTGCTTCTATCCTTATGTCTAAAACTTTCGATAACGGCGTAGTATGTGCTTCTGAGCAAGCTGCAATCGTAGTTAGCGAAGTATACGACGAAGTGAAAGAGCGTTTCGCTTCTCATAAAGCTCACGTTCTATCTAAAGCTGACGCTGATAAAGTACGTAAAGTGCTTCTTATCGACGGCGCACTAAACGCGAAAATCGTAGGTCAACCTGCTCCAGCAATCGCTGAAATGGCTGGTGTTAAAGTTCCTGCTGACACTAAAGTGCTTGTAGGTGAAGGTCTAGGCAAAGTTTCTTACGATGATGAGTTCGCTCACGAGAAACTATCTCCAACTCTAGGTCTATTCCGTGCTGACGACTTCGAAGACGCAGTTGCTCAAGCGGTAACAATGGTTGAAATCGGTGGTATCGGTCACACATCTGGTCTTTACACTAACCAAGACGTTAACGCAGACCGCATCCGTTACTTCGGTGACAAGATGAAGACTGCACGTATCCTTGTAAACATCCCAACTACTCACGGTGGTATCGGTGACCTTTACAACTTCAACGTAGCTCCTTCTTTAACTCTAGGTTGTGGTTCATGGGGTGGTAACTCTATCTCTGAAAACGTTGGTCCTAAGCACCTTATCAACAAGAAAACTGTAGCTAAGCGAGCTGAAAACATGTTGTGGCACAAACTACCTAAGTCTATCTACTTCCGTCGTGGTAGCCTTCCAATCGCAATGAGCGACCTAGAAGGTAAGAAACGCGCATTCCTAGTAACTGACCGTTTCCTATTCAACAACGGTTACGCTGACGAAGTAGTTAAACTTCTTAAAGAGCAAGGCATCGAAGTTCAAACATTCTTCGACGTAGAAGCGGATCCAACACTATCTGTTGTTGAGAAAGGTGCAGAAGCAATGAAGAGCTTCCAACCTGACGTAATCCTAGCTCTAGGAGGTGGTTCACCAATGGATGCTGCGAAGATCATGTGGGTAATGTACGAGCACCCAGAAACTCACTTCGAAGAACTAGCAATGCGCTTTATGGACATCCGTAAACGTATCTACAAGTTCCCTAAAATGGGTCAAAAAGCTGAGCTTGTATGTATCACTACAACTTCAGGTACGGGTTCTGAAGTTACTCCATTCGCGGTTGTTACAGACGACAAGACTGGTGCTAAGTACCCCCTAGCTGACTACGAAATCACGCCAAACATGGCTATCGTTGATGCTAACCTAGTAATGAACATGCCTAAGTCTCTGACAGCATTCGGTGGTTACGATGCAGTAACTCACGCTCTAGAAGCTTACGTATCTGTTCTTGCGAACGAGTACTCAGACGGTCAGGCTCTACAAGCACTTAAGATGCTTAAAGAATACCTACCTTCAAGCTACGCAAACGGTGCTAACGACCCAATCGCTCGTGAGAAAGTACACAACGCGGCAACTATCGCTGGTATCGCGTTTGCGAACGCATTCCTAGGTGTTTGTCACTCAATGGCGCACAAGATTGGTGCTGAGTTCCACCTACCACACGGTCTTGCTAACGCACTACTTATCTCAAACGTTGTACGTTACAACGCGAACGATAACCCAACTAAGCAGACTGCATTCTCTCAGTACGACCGTCCACAAGCACGTCGTCGTTACGCTGAAGTTGCTGACCACCTAGGCCTAAGCCAAGCTGGTGACCGTACTGCTCAGAAGATTGAACGTCTACTAGCATGGCTAGAAGAGCTGAAAGGTGACCTAGACATCCCACTGTCTATTCAAGCAGCTGGTGTTGCAGAGTCTGATTTCGTTGCGAAACTAGATGAGCTAGCGGTTGAAGCGTTCGATGACCAATGTACTGGTGCGAACCCACGTTACCCTCTAATCACAGAGCTAAAAGAAGTGCTAATGGCTTCTTACTACGGTAAAGCATTCGTTGAAGGCGAAACTTTCGAAGGTACAACTGTTATCAAGAAGAAAGCAGACCAAGTAGCGAAAGAAGCGGCACCAAAAGCTAAGAAAGAAAAAGCTAACGCATAGGCAAGACGTTAGTTATGGAATAGGTTTTCGCTAGCACGAAATCTACCATCGGGAAAAAGCAAAGCCCCAGTCGAGAGACTGGGGCTTTTTTTATGCTTTTCAAATTATGAGAAGTTCTGTTTGAAGAGGGATTTTTGTTAGAAGGTTTGCTCAGACTTCGGTCGTTACGACTCGACCACTAAAGTACTCGTTAGCAACGATGTAAGCCGTATTCCTCACTAGCTCGTCTTGAATTTGCGCCCAATGTCGTTCATCCACATCTTCACTCGTATGATTGACGGAAGGAATGACTCCACCCACCCGGATGTTGAAAGGGGTCAGTTCTTTTGCCCAGCTGTGGGTAAAACCAGAGACTAATGCCGCCATGCTTTCCACACCCGTGAGATCTTCATGATTATCATGAGAAATGACATTGACGATCACGCCTTTCTTTTCTCTGGAGCGAAAGCGCTCTGCGCTCACTTGACCATAGGTATAAAGAAAGCGAGCCGCAGATGAAAGATGATCGATATAAGTACTCATTGGTTCTGGATCCATCAAACTTGGCATTGGTGAACTGGTCCAACAATTGACGATGACATCCGGTGTCGCACCAAGCTGAGATTCTATTTGGTCAAACAATAAGTTGATGGACGTGGTGTTGTCACTGCACACATTGATGGCGTACACCTTATCGGAAAAGGCGCTAATTTGCTCATAACTGGCTCTCAAGGCCGTTGGATTCTGGTCGCAAAGAACAATCGTTGCCCCTAAGTGGGCAAAGTGACTAGAGCATGTTCTGCCGAGGATAGTTCCTGCGGAAGTGACGAGAATGATTGATTCTTTAATATCCATAGCACCTACACTGTCATTTCTTGTGTTAAACAATACATCAGTGGTTTGTGCTAACAGCATGGATGAATTTTTATGAGCTCAGTGTGAAAAGCTTCAAACTAACGCTTTTGAGCAGCAACTATTGTTTGGGAATTTGTAAGGCGTCACATTTCTGACGTGTGCAGAATGCAATCTGTTGGGGTGAACGTGGAGCGTTAAGCTTGCGCTTGGATTTGATACTGACGCTGTGCCGTTACTAATTGATTGTAAAGCCCTGCGTCAGGAATCAGTGTTTTGTTACGTTCGCCTAAACTACGGCGCTCATGGCCGGAAAGGTTGTGATAAACGTTTTCCGGTAGGTTGAACGTGTCTTGAGGCAAATAGGTTAGCGCATCAGGTTTAAGGTAGTGGCTTAGCTTAGCAGACGGTAAACCCGCATCATGAAACTGCTTTGCTTGCTCTGCAGCTAGATCGTAACTGCTGCTGTCTGAGCGAAGCGCTTGTGGTTGTGATAAACCAAACTGTTTACGAAGGAGGTCATCACTTGTAATGACTTCTTGTACTTCTTCAACCGGGACTACATCGCAAACATCATTAGAGAACATAGACAGAATCAGCGAGAAATCAGCGCGACGACCTTCGTGTACAGCATGGTTAATACCATTGCCGAACTGAAGTTCGTTGATGATTGCTGCTTTGTCTAAAGTATGGATTTGCATGATGTTCCTCGCTTAATGCACTTTTAACGGCAACGACGGGAAGAACTTTAGGAAAAAGAGGGGATTAATTGAAAAAGTAGGTCGGAGAAGCAATAAAAAAGCCCGCAGAGATGCCTGTCTCTTATACACAAATCCCCAAGCTTGTAGCTTGGGGATTTTTTTTGAACTCTTTCACGTGTGTGTGATCTGATCACTTAGTAATCCTTACTGAAACACTAAGATGACACACTCAGACGCTAAACTTTGGGCACAAGAACAATTTGGACAAGCACAACTTAAAGACCCTCGAAGAACACAACGCCTCATCAGTTTAGCGACTTCCATTGCTAATCAACCAGGAGTCTCCGTGGCTAAACTTCCTTTTTCTCCCGCCGATATGGAAGGTGCATATCGCTTTATCCGCAATGAAAACATCGATGCAAAAGACATCGCAGAAGCAGGCTTTCAATCAACTGTATCCCGAGCTAACGAGCATGAGGAATTACTCGCGCTTGAAGATACAACAACGCTCAGTTTTCCGCATCGAAGTATAAAAGATGAACTCGGGCACACGAATCAAGGCGATAGAATTCGAGCTCTCCACGTACATTCGACGTTACTTTTTGCACCACAAAGTCAGACCATTGTTGGCCTGATAGAGCAGCAACGATGGAGCCGAGATATTACTAAGCGTGGGCAAAAGCACCAACACGCGACTCGTCCTTATAAGGAGAAAGAGAGTTACAAATGGGAGCAAGCTTCTCGCCGTGTCGTTGAACGCCTAGGGGATAAAATGTTAGATGTTATCTCGGTCTGTGACCGAGAAGCTGACCTATTCGAATACTTGACTTATAAACGTCAACATCAGCAGCGCTTTGTCGTTCGCTCAATGCAAAGTCGCTGCCTAGAAGCTCATCATCAAAAGCTTTACGACTATGCGCAAGCGTTACCAAGCGTCGAGACAAAAGAGCTTACCATCCCCCAAAAAGGAGGGAGAAAAGCGAGAGATGTAAAGCTTGATGTTAAATATGGTCAGGTGACATTAAAGGCTCCGGCAAACAAAAAAGAGCACGCAGGCATACCTGTTTATTATGTTGGTTGCCTTGAGCAAGGGACATCAAAAGACAAGTTAGCATGGCACCTCTTGACGTCGGAGCCAATAAACAACGTTGAAGACGCTATGAGAATTATCGGTTATTACGAGCGCCGATGGCTGATTGAAGATTTCCATAAAGTCTGGAAAAGTGAAGGGACAGATGTGGAGTCACTCAGGCTACAAAGTAAAGATAACTTAGAGAGATTAAGTGTCATCTATGCCTTTGTTGCTACGCGTTTATTGGCGTTACGCTTCATTAAAGAAGTTGATGAGCTAACGAAAGAAAGTTGTGAAAAGGTATTGGGCAAAAAAGCTTGGAAGCTACTGTGGTTGAAACTAGAAAGTAAGACATTACCTAAAGAAGTGCCCGATATGAGCTGGGCGTACAAAAATCTCGCTAAATTAGGCGGTTGGAAAGATACCAAGAGGACGGGTAGAGCTTCAATAAAGGTGCTTTGGGAAGGATGGTTTAAACTACAAACCATCCTTGAAGGCTACGAACTCGCAATGTCTCTTGATCACTAGACTTGTGATCAAGAGACAGGCAGAGATGCGAGCTTTTAAATATGACTAAATTGAACTTAGGGGGAAGTAAATTACTTCGCTAGGTTCTCTGCTACGAAGTCCCAGTTTACAAGAGCCCAGAAGCCGTTCATGTAATCAGGACGTACGTTGCGGTAATCGATGTAGTACGCGTGTTCCCAAAGGTCAACAGTTAGAAGTGGAGTAGTACCTTCTTCTGTTAGAGGCGTTGCTGCGTTAGAAGTGTTAACGATCTCTAGAGAACCGTCAGCTTTCTTAACTAGCCAAGTCCATGAAGAACCGAAGTTGTTGATTGCTGAATCAGTGAACTTCGCTTTGAATTCTTCGAAAGAGCCGAATGCTGCGTTGATTGCTTCAGCAACTGCGCCAGTTGGTTCGCCGCCTGCGTTTGGAGCTAGACAGTGCCAGTAGAACGTGTGGTTCCAGATCTGTGCTGCGTTGTTGAATACGCCACCAGTAGAAGTCTTGATGATTTCTTCTAGTGTTTTGCCTTCGAACTCAGTACCAGGGATAAGACCGTTTAGCTTAACTACGTAAGTGTTGTGGTGTTTACCGTGGTGGAAATCTAGAGTTTCAGCAGAGATGTGTGGTTCTAGTGCGTCTTTCGCGTAAGGTAGAGCTGGTAGTTCAAATGCCATTGCTCAATTCTCCATAGATATGAAAGGGTTACCTTTCGATTGCTTCCAGTGTTTTTATTTATATGTAGTCTTTACGACTGACTTGAAAAGTATTTTAGCAAGTTTTTACTTTATTAAAACCCCGATATGAAAATATTTTTAAGATAAAACCCACAAAGACTTACTAATTATATGGTTTTTATTCTGTGGTTATTGAGTAAAATGTGGCAATAATTAAAGTTCACATCCATGAATGAGGAAGCGATGGAAACTATCGATAAAATCAAACAGCAGATCTCAGAAAATACAATCTTGCTGTACATGAAAGGATCACCGAAACTGCCTAGCTGTGGTTTCTCTTCTCAAGCTGCACAGGCGCTAATGGCTTGTGGCGAGAAGTTCGCTTACGTAGACATTCTACAAAACCCAGACATCCGTGCTGAGCTACCAAAATACGCTCAATGGCCAACATTCCCACAACTATGGATTGAAGGCGAACTGATCGGTGGTTGTGACATCATTTTGGAAATGTTCCAGAAAGGTGAGCTTCAGCCTCTTATCAAAGAAGCGGCAGCACGCGTTGAAGGTGACGCTGAGTAATTCGTAAATACTCAAATTTGGCGATAGAATACAAAGGAGCCGCATTGGCTCCTTTTTCTTTTTTAGGTTAGTGGAATGAACATAAAGCTTTACTACGTACATGACCCAATGTGCAGTTGGTGTTGGGGTTACAAACCAACCATTGAAAAATTGAAACAACAGCTGCCGGGTGTCATTCAGTTTGAGTATGTGGTGGGTGGCCTTGCGCCAGATACTAATCTGCCGATGCCTCCAGAAATGCAGCAAAAGATCGAACAAATTTGGAAGCAGATCGAGCGTCAGCTTGGTACCAAGTTCAATTATGATTTCTGGACCTTGTGTACGCCAGTAAGAAGTACATACCAATCATGCCGTGCGGTTATCGCAGCTGGTTTCCAAGATTCTTATGAGCAAATGTTAGAAGCAATTCAGCATGCGTACTACCTGCGAGCTCTTCCTCCTCACGAAGAAGCAACGCACCTGCAATTGGCAAAAGAGATTGGTTTGAACGTTCAACAGTTCAAAAACGATATGGATGGCGCTTTGTTAGAAGGCGTGTTCCAAGATCAGTTGAGTCTTGCAAAAAGCCTTGGTGTGAACGGGTACCCAAGCTTGGTACTGCAAATCAACGATGCTTACTTCCCGATTGAAGTTGATTACCTATCGACTGAGGCGACGCTAAAGCTTATTCGTGAGCGCATCGTTGATAATATGCCTGCTCAATAATTGAATTGAAGCCTCTAAAGCGTTATTCGTAGGTATTCAAATTAACAAAAAGCCGCTCACTCGAGCGGCTTTTTCGTAACGAATTGTATCCATTAAATGATGCGATTACAGCACCATTGCGGCAATCCAACCGAATATGATCAGAGGAATGTTGTAGTGGATAAATGTCGGTACAACGGTTTCCCAAATGTGTTCGTGTTGGCCATCCGCATTTAGCCCCGATGTTGGACCTAACGTTGAGTCAGAAGCTGGAGAGCCTGCATCACCTAGCGCAGCAGCAGTACCGACTAATGCGATAGTTGCCATTGGCGAGAAGCCGAACGCTAGTGATAGCGGGACATAGATAGTTGCAAGGATTGGAATCGTAGAGAACGATGAACCAATGCCCATAGTGACCAATAGACCAACGATCAGCATAAGCAGAGCAGCTAGAGGTTTGTTATCACCGATGCTTGTTGATAGCGATTGTACTAGTGTTTCAACGCCGCCAGTTTGCTTCATTACTGCCGCAAAACCTGCCGCTGCAATCATGATGAAGCCGATCATTGCCATCATGTGTACACCTTTAGTGAACACATCGTGCGTCTCTTTCCATGCGATAACACCACCGAAGGTGAATACCATGAAGCCAGCTAGTGCGCCGATGATCATTGAGCCCGTGTATAGCTGTACGCTTAGCGCAGCAAGAATACCCAAGCCAGCAACCAGAATGTGTTTCTTATTTAGCTTCTCTTCAGATTCTTGAACAACGGTCAGTTCAGTTTCTTTGTATTCACGAGGTTTACGGTAGCTAAAGAAGATTGCCGTCAGAAGGCCAAATAGCATACCTGCCCCCGGCAATAGCATTGCGGTAGGTACTTGGCTTGCCACCACATCGGTTAGACCGTTGTCATGCAAGTTCTTTAGTAGGATATTGTTCAGGAAGATGCCACCAAAGCCGATAGGTAGAATCATATAAGGCGTGATCAAACCGAAGGTAAGCACACAAGCGACCAAACGACGGTCCAGCTTCAGCTTAGCGAAAACGCCCAAAAGAGGTGGAATCAAAATTGGAATAAAGGCGATGTGTACCGGAATCACGTTTTGAGATGACATGGTGACAAGGACAAGCGCAACCAATACTGCGTATTTAAGACCAGTAGTCGACGCAGAGCTTTCTTTGCCATTTAGGCGCTTGATAACGCTTTTAGCAAGTAGGTCAGTAATCCCAGAGCGAGAAATAGCAACGGCAAATGTACCGAGCATTGCATAGCTTAATGCGATGGTTGCACCGCCACCGAGTCCGCTTTCAAAGGCAGAAACAGTATCGGTAAGACTCATTCCAGCAACAAGGCCACCAACGATGGCACTAAACGTGAGGGCAACCACCACGTTTACGCGCATCAATGCTAACACGAGCATGACGCACACAGATATAACGACAGGATTCATACTTTTCCTAATATGTTGTGTTTATTTATTATTCTTCGCTAACAAGCGGCCAACCGCCTAGGGCCTTCCATTTGTTCACGATGCCGCAGAATAGCTCTGCAGTTTTTTGTGTATCGTAAAGCGCAGAGTGTGCTTCACGATTGTCAAAGTCCATCCCTGCTGTTTTGCATGCTTTAGCCAGAACAGTTTGGCCATAAGCAAGTCCACTTAATGTTGCGGTATCAAAAGTGGCAAATGGATGGAAAGGGACTCTTTTTAGTTTGCAGCGTTCGTTGGCTGCATTAACAAAACTTAAGTCGAAAGCCGCGTTATGCGCCACCATGATTGCACGCGAGCAATCTTCTGCTTTTTGCTCTTTACGGATCAACTTATAAATTTCTTTCAGCGCTTCTTGCTCAGAGACAGCACCACGGAGTGGGCTAAAAGGGTCACGAATGCCGTTGAATTCTAGCGCATCTTTTTCTAAATTCGCGCCTTCAAAAGGTTCGATATGAAAATGAATGGTGGAGGCAGGATGCAAATCGCCGTTTTCATCCATGCTCAACGTTACGGCACAGATTTCTAAAAGTGCATCAGTTTGAGCATTGAAACCTGCGGTCTCAACGTCAACTACCACTGGAAAATAACCACGAAAACGCTTTTTCAGGGTTAGAGCTTCATTTTCTATTGTCATGTTGGCTTATTTTTGTGTGACGAAGGCTGCATTATTGCAGATTCTATCGATGAGAAAAACCGCAATTTGGATAAATGTAGAATTCTGTTTCGTCCGTATTGGGAGAGACTTATAACTAAAAATAAGGGGGAAGGTCACCTGTTATTCTCGTGATGTTATTTCCCATTTTATGCGCTTGCCAAATTATCCCTTAAGTCCTTATATCAAGTTACTATTTTTATGTTGGCGGGATTTTTGCATTCTTTCACGTGTTTTTAATTCAGGCGGATAAGCGGCAATAGAGTGCCGTTTGAGAGATAGTACCTAGATGAATAAATGGCTTGTAACCAGTGGTGTCGCGTTATCTTTACTCAGTGCACATAGTTTTGCATCAATGGGTAAACGCTACGTCGCCACTCCGCAACAGTCACAATGGGAAATGGTGATGAATACGCCATTGGAATGCCAACTTGTGCATCCTATTCCTGGATTTGGTGACGCGGTATTTTCGTCTCGTGCGAGCAAAAAGATCAATTTGGATTTCGAACTGAAAATGCGCCGCCCAATGGGTGAAACACGCAACGTGAGTTTGATTTCAATGCCGCCTCCTTGGCGTCCGGGAGAGCATGCGGACCGAATCACTAATCTTAGGTTCTTTAAGCAGTTCGATGGTTACGTGGGTGGTCAAACGGCATGGGGCATTTTGTCTGAGCTAGAAAAAGGGCGCTATCCGACATTTAGCTACCAAGATTGGCAAAGTCGTGACCAACGTATTGAAGTTGCCTTGTCTTCGGTGCTTTTTCAGAGCAAATACAATGCCTTCAGTAACTGCATTGCCAACTTGTTGAAATACAGCTTTGAAGATATTGCCTTTACGATTCTTCATTACGAGCGGCAGGGCGATCAGCTAACAAAAGCGTCGAAGAAGCGTTTGGCTCAAATTGCTGATTATGTTCGTCACAACCAAGATATTGATTTAGTCCTTGTTGCAACCTACACAGATTCAACGGATGGCAAGAGTGCGAGTCAAAGTCTTTCTGAAAGAAGGGCAGAGTCACTTAGAGCGTATTTCGAATCTCTGGGTTTATCGGGTGATCGTATTCAAGTGCAGGGCTACGGCAAGCGTCGACCAATTGCTGATAATGGCTCACCAATTGGCAAAGATAAGAACCGCCGTGTGGTGATTTCGCTAGGACGAACTCAGGTTTAATTGAAATGCTAACCAAATAAAAACGCCAGAGTCAGACTCTGGCGTTTTTGTATCACTGTGTTCTTGTTGAAAGTACTTATGCGCTTGTGTTGCAACCTTCATGTCACTTCAGTTAGTTTAAGCGAAACTTAGCAATGATTTCGCAATTCGTAGCCGTATCGATCTTTTCGACTTGTTTTGCAATCGCTGGATTCGGATGTCGCTTCATAAAATCAATCAGTGCTTTTGTACAGCAGCCAATCGAATCAATAAAGCTCGCGCAATCTTTGTTTGGGCACTGAGGAATCAGTGTGAGTACTTTTTCAGAAGCGAGTTGCAGATATTTGAGTTCATACTCGGTATCGCCAGCCCAGCGCCAAAATTGAGCGAGGTTATGGCATGAAATCACTGAAATTAGTAAGCGTTCATCAGCTTCTATTTCCACGCATTCGCTAATATCTTCACTCAGGCTTAGGGCTTGCTGGTAATGAAGAATGCTGCGAACAGGGTCATCTAGTTGAAGAGCAGTATCGGCTAGAAGTGTGTGTTTTTCCCATTCACTGATCATTATCGTTTGTCCCACATATCGATGTTGCGAACAAATATAAACGATAATTATTATCAAGTAAAGATATTTGTTTATAAATGAGCAGGCAGCTCTCAGATCTGCCTGTCATCTTTTACAGCATTTCAGAATGGGTGCTGGGTTTAGCCCTCTAAACCTGCTGATGCTTGCTTGTTTTGGATCAGCTCGATCATGTAACCATCAGGGTCTTTCACAAAAGCGATGTGCGTTGTGCCGCCTTTTACTGGGCCAGCTTCTCGAGTCACGTTACCACCTGCTGCTTTGATTGCGTCGCAAGTTGAGTAGATATCGTCTACGCCAATGGCGATATGGCCAAATGCAGAGCCTAAGTCGTACTCGGTTGTACCCCAGTTGTAAGTCAGCTCGATGACGGCACCTTGAGACTCATCACCGTAACCTAAGAATGCTAGCGTGTATTCGTACTCTTTATTTTCATTGGTACGAAGTAGCTGCATGCCCATTACTTCAGTGTAAAACTTGATAGATTTGTCTAGATCACCCACGCGTAGCATGGTGTGAAGAATTCGACCGTTTGACATTATTTGCTCCTAGCGATTGTTTCAGACGGGTTTATTCGTCTGGGTACACTTTTTCTTTGTATTCACAGAGATCTTCAATGATGCAGCTACCACAGCGCGGCTTTCTTGCCACACATGTGTAACGACCATGAAGGATCAACCAGTGGTGTACATCAAGCTTAAACTCTTTTGGCACCACTTTTAGCAGTTTTTCTTCTACGTCATCGACGGTTTTACCCATCGCAAACTTTGTACGGTTAGAAACACGATAGATGTGCGTGTCCACTGCGATAGTTGGCCAACCGAAGGCGGTATTCAGTACCACGTTTGCGGTTTTACGACCGACACCTGGCAAAGCCTCTAGTGCTGCACGATCTTCAGGTACTTCGCCGTTGTGCTTCTCTAGCAATATCTTACAAGTCTTGATGGTGTTTTCGGCTTTTGAATTAAACAGACCGATGGTTTTGATGTATTCCTTTAAACCATCGACACCCAAATCAAGAATGCCTTGTGGCGTGTTCGCAACAGGGTAGAGCTTGTCTGTTGCTTTGTTTACGCTTACGTCCGTCGCCTGCGCAGAAAGCAGTACGGCGATAAGGAGTTCAAACGGTGTGCTCCAATTGAGCTCCGTCTGAGGATTGGGATTGTTTTCTCGGAGTCGTTCGAGAATTTCAATTCTTTTGACTTTGTTCATTGCTGACTTCCAAACCCGTCTTTGCGGTTTATGAAAAAGGCCCTACGAGTGGTAGAGCCTTGATTTTAGAATTCTTGTATTATGCGTTAGTTACGCGGGCGCGCTCAATGGCTGGTTTTTCTTCTTTCGGCTGACGTTCCTGAATTGAGCTGTCGATAACGTTTTTCAACGCAATCAAAAGTCCTACGCCAATAAATGCCCCTGGTGGCAATAATGCTAGTAAGAAGCTGCTATCGAAGTGGAAAACTTGAATACGCAGTGCCGCAGCCCAGTCGCCCAATAATAGGTCTGCACCATCGAATAAGGTGCCGTTACCGATAAGTTCACGCATAGCACCAAGTATAACCAATACCGTTGTCATACCGAGACCCATCCAGAAACCATCCAATGCTGCTGGCAATGGATCATTCTTCGAGGCGTAAGCTTCCGCACGGCCGATGATAATACAGTTGGTTACGATCAGTGGGATGAAGATGCCCAGAGATAGATACAATCCGTAGGCATAAGCGTTCATCAAGAGTTGAACACAAGTTACCAAGGCTGCGATGATCATAACGAAGACCGGAATACGGATTTCCTTTGGTACGTAGTTACGAATCAGTGAAACTGTCAGGTTAGAACCGACAAGTACCAACAAAGTCGCAATACCCAAACCAAGGGCGTTGGTAATGGTAGAAGAAACCGCAAGTAGAGGACACAAACCCAGAAGTTGTACTAGGGCAGGGTTGTTGCTCCACATGCCGTTTCTCATTAGCAGTTTATTTTCACTCATGGTTGCCTCCTGCGCAGTCTAGGGGCTGATTCAGAATCTCATCACGAGACTTATTTACGTAGTTTACTGTGTTTCTCACCGCTTTCACTACCGCACGAGGGGTAATAGTTGCGCCAGTAAACTGATCGAAATCGCCACCATCTTTACGAACTCGCCAAGAATTCCAGTTACTTTCTGTCACTTGCTTACCAGTGAAGCTCAAGATCCAATCCGTAACGCGTAAATCAATTTTATCACCCAATCCAGGCGTTTCTTGATGGCTTAGGATACGAGTACCAAGGATCTTGCCTTGGTTATCAATGCCGGTGATGATTTTGATTTCACCGTTGTAGCCATCTGGTGCGATGGACTCAATTGCCATTGCCGTTGGTTGACCATCTTTGGTAGCAATGTAAGTTGGCATCGAGCGAACCGTACCTAGATCGGGCGCAGATACCATAGTACATGCCGCAACAAGGTTGTTGTCATGCATTTCTTCCGGAATCACTTGGTTGAGAACCGACAGCAATTGCTTTTGTTCCTGAAGCTTAATTTGATCTTTTGTTAGGTACTGAGTCAGTGCCACAAGACCGGTTGTTGCACAGGCGAAGATCGCCAATGTCAGACCATTTTTTCTAATAGCGGTTAACATGTTTACCTCAGTGACCGTAAGTTCTTGGTTTGGTGTAGTAGTCGATCAACGGTACACACATATTGGCAAGCAGAACGGCGAACGCAACGCCATCTGGGAAGCCACCCCAACTACGAATAATGAATACCAACGCGCCGATCAGAGCACCGAAAATCAAGCGACCCTTCACGGTCGTTGATGCTGAAACAGGATCAGTTGCGATAAAGAACGCACCTAACATCGTTGCACCTGAAAGTAGGTGGAAGATTGGTGACGCGGTTTCTCCCGGCATGATCAAGCTAAACACGGTACTAAACAGTGCCAAGCTACCTAGGAAACCAACAGGAATGTACCATTGGATGATGCGCTTTTTGATCATCACTAGGCCACCAACCAAGTAAGCTAGGTTTACCCATTGCCAACCGATACCCGCAAGCCCACCAAACATTGGCTGTGATAGTACCTCACTTGGCGTAGCACCAGTATGAATACCAGTTTTGAATGCATCTAATGGGGTTGCCATTGTTACGCCATCCACACCAGCGCGAACTTGTTGCAGTGACAAACCATCAAAATCATAGCCAGTGAAGATCAGAGACAACGCGTCTGCAAAAGTCACATGCTCAGACATCAATGAAACAGGCGCGCTCCAACTTGTCATTTGGACAGGGAAGGAGATAAGCAATACAACGTAAGCGACCATCGCTGGGTTAAATAGGTTTTGGCCAATACCACCGTATAAGTGCTTCGCAATAACGATGGCAAAAATCAAACCGATAACCATGATCCACCAAGGAGACCATGGTGGGATTGCTACGGCTAATAGCCATGCTGTCACAATGGCACTGTTATCACGCAGCGCACGCATTGGAGAACGCTTACGCACAAGCATGACTAATGCTTCAAGTGACACTGCGACCGCGATAGCGAACACGAGTTGAATGATGGTGCCCCAACCAAAGAAGTAGGTTTGAGCTACTAAGCCAGGAATAGCGCACAGAGCTACCCATTTCATCAAATCAGGCGTGCTGCGACGGCTGTGAGCGTGTGGTGAACTGGCAATAAAAAACGACATTACTCGTTCTCCTCAGTATTGTTCTTATTCGCTTCTTGCTGAGCTTTACGTGCTTTGGCGCGCGCAATGGCTGCGGCAACAGCTGCTTTCTTTGGATCCACTTCCGGCTCTTCAGAAGGCGTTTCTTCAACAGACTCTGTTTGTGCTTCTTGTTGGGCTTTACGCGCTTTAGCACGAGCAATGGCTGCGGCAACCGCGGCTTTCTTAGGATCCACTTCTGGTTCTTCAGAAGGAGCTTCCGCTTCAACAGATTCTGCTTGTGCTTCTTGCTGAGCTTTGCGTGCTTTGGCACGAGCAATGGCTGCGGCAACAGCGGCTTTTTTCGGATCTTCAGCTTGTTTAACAGGTGCTTCCGTTTCTACAGATTCGGTCGAATCTTCTTGTTGTGCTTTTTTCGCTTTAGCTCTGGCGATAGCTGCCGCGACGGCTGCTTTCTTGTCACCGGCTTCAGCAGGTGTTGATGCGTCTTCTTGTTGAGCTTTCTTCGCCTTAGCACGGGCGATCGCTGCTGCAACCGCTGACTTCTTGTCGTCAGCATTATCCGTAGATGCGTCGCCTTGTTCTTTTTGCGCTTTGCGTTCGCGAGCAAGACGTTTGCGTTCTTCGCGTAGCTTCGCCATTTCTGAGTTATCAGGCTCGGCTGCGCCAGATTGAGCCGCTGCAGCTTGTTTCGCTTTTGCTTTGGCAATCGCGGCTGCAACCGCTGGTTTCACTGCTGGCTCGGCTTTCGCTTCGGTATTCTCTTTTTGTGCTTTCACGCGAGCGATGGCTGCGGCAATCGCATCGTCACCGCCAGATGCTTTCATGTCTTTACGACGATCATCCGCGGCTTTCTTAAAGCGATTTTCACGTTCTGCTTTTTCGCGTTCCATACGCGCTTTCTTCTCTTCAAAGCGCAGCTTAGCTCGTTCAGCTGCTGCGGCTTCTTGAGCGCGTGTACGGATTTCAGCTTTCGCTTGGCGATAGTATTGAACCAATGGAATTTCACTAGGGCACACAAATGCACACGCGCCACATTCAATACAATCTTTAAGGTTCAGTTCTTCCAGCTTTTCGTATTCTTGGCTTTTTGCATACCACTGAAGCTGCTGTGGCAATAGCGAGGCAGGGCACGCTTCCGCACATTGGCTACAACGGATACATTCCATTTCGTATTGGTCAGAAGCGATCTCACGACGCTTCGGTGCCAGAATACAGTTTGCCGTTTTAGTGATAGGAACCTGAGCGTGGGGTAGGGTAAAGCCCATCATTGGACCACCCATGATCAGGCGCTGCAGTTTCTTATCTGCTTTGTAGCCAAACTCGTCTAACAGTGCTTGTACTGGCGTACCAAGTAGCGTCCAAACGTTACGTGGTTGCTTGAAGGTTTTACCCGTCAGAGTCACGATGCGATTTACCACAGGTTCGCCATCGATCACTGCACGTTTAATTGAGTAGAGAGAACCAACGTTTTGAACCAGGATGCCAATATCTGCAGGGATAGCGCCGCTAGGAACTTCTTTGTTGGTCAAAATCTTGATGAGCTGCTTCTCACCACCAGAAGGGTATTTGGTTGGGATAACGCGGATCACGATGTCTTTGTTCATCGCCGCTTGTTCCAGCGCTTTGATTGCTGCTGGCTTGTTATCTTCAATACCAATGATGGTCAGTTTTGGCTTAAGGATATGCTCGACGATCTCGATACCTTGGACCAGCTCGTCTGCATGTTCCTGCATGAGTTTGTCATCGGCGGTGATGTAAGGCTCACATTCTGCCGCGTTAACGATAAGAATTTCGGTACGCGCTATACCCGATTGGATCTTCTTCGCCGTTGGGAACCCTGCGCCACCCATGCCAGAGATACCTGCAAGGCGAATCACATCGATCAACGCATCTGCAGATTCTTGGGTGTAATCGGCTACTGGCGTTTTCTCACACCAAGTATCGTTACCATCTGGCGTAATCACTGCGCACAGTTCGCTTAAACCTGATGGGTGAGCTACGGTTCGTGGCTCAATAGCTGTTACTTGCCCAGAAGTTGGAGCATGAACAGGAACGGTGAAACCACTGTCTGACGCCGTTAGCTGTTGACCTTTCAACACTGTGTCACCAACAGCAATCAATAGATTACCTGCTTTACCGATGTGCTGTTTCAGAGGTAGGACGATTTCCGACGGAATGGCTGCATGAACCAATTCAGTTTTGTTGGATTGCTTTTTGTTTTCTGCCGGATGCACGCCGCCTGGGAAATCCCATAGCGAACCAGTACGAATTTGTTCAATCAAAGACAACATACGAAACCTTATTTAATTGAATCAGTCACGTTCGCTGCATTGGCAGCATCCGTAATGTTAACTACTGGAATAGCGTTAAGCTTCCACTTCCAGCTCTCTGTGGTAGTTTCCACAGGAATCATTTCAATACAGTCAGTTGGACAAGGCGCAACGCACAAGTCACAACCGGTACACTCGTCTTTGATAACGGTATGAAGGGCTTTAGTACCACCAACAATCGCATCGACAGGACACGCTTGAATACACTTGGTACAACCGATACACATGTCTTCATGAATGAAAGCAACGGTTTTGACTTTGTTGTCGAGATCGTGTGCCGACTCTTCCGCTTCAACGCCCATTAGGTCCGCCAGTTTTTCAATGGTCGCTTGACCACCTGGAGGGCACTTATTGATTTTGTCGCCGTTAGCGATCGCTTCAGCGTATGGGCGACAACCCGGGTAGCCACATTGGCCACACTGAGTTTGAGGAAGAATAGAATCGATTTGATCGACAATTGGATCCGCTTCGACTTTGAAGCGAATCGATGCAAAACCGAGTATCGCCCCGAAGACAGCGGCGAGGGCAGCAAGAGCGATGATCGCAATTAAAATCGTACTCATCGTTTACTTCACCAAACCTGTAAAGCCCATAAAGGCAAGAGACATAAGGCCTGCGGTGATCATCGCAATCGATGCGCCTTTAAATGGCACAGGTACATCAGCTGCAGCAATACGTTCACGCATTGACGCAAATAGGATCAGTACCAAAGAGAAACCAACCGCTGCGCCAAAACCGTAAATGATCGATTCGATAAAGTTGTGATTCTCGTTGATGTTAAGCAGAGCAACACCTAGAACCGCACAGTTCGTTGTGATCAGAGGTAGGAAGATACCCAACAGACGATACAGCGTTGGGCTGGTTTTGTGCACGACCATTTCGGTGAACTGTACAACAACAGCGATCACCAAAATAAAGCTCATGGTTCGTAGATATTCGATGCCCAGTGGACGCAAAACATAGCTTTCCACCAAGTATGCACACACAGACGCGAGCGTTAGTACAAAAGTTGTAGCTAAGCCCATGCCAATTGCTGTTTCCAGTTTTTTAGACACGCCCATAAAAGGACACAAGCCTAAAAACTTCACCAGTACAAAGTTGTTCACCAGCACAGTGCCGACCAACAACAAAATATATTCGGTCATAGTTATTACGTTCTTAAAATCCGATCCCAATATTATCGTGTTTTGTGACACCAATAACAACCAGAGAACGGTGTGGTTTTATGCACCCGATGGAAAATTATACGTGTATGTGATGTGAGCGGATGAATTAATAAGAAATTGAAAAGTTTGGTGAATGGTTGTTAACAAAGAAAAACGCAATTACCGCCACCGATTTAACGCGCGTATTGTTGATGGTTTTGGTATCACTTCGTATGGTTGACCAGAAACGACAAAAGCTCATCCCCCTAATGAGTTAGAGGCATGAGCTTCGATTATTTTACAATCTCGCGATTACAGTTTTTCTGTAAAAGTTCGGCTGATCACGTCTTGTTGTTGCTCTCGAGTTAGCGAGTTAAAACGTACCGCATAACCGGACACTCGAATCGTCAACTGAGGGTATTTCTCTGGATGTTCAACCGCATCCAATAACATCTCTCGGTTCAGAACGTTGACGTTAAGGTGTTGACCACCTTCAATCGCAATGCCCTCGTTGCTTGCTTCGTGATGGAAGTAACCATCCATTAGCGCGGCTAGGTTTTTCTTCTGACTCAAGTCATCTTTACCCAGCGCGTTAGGCACAATTGAGAAGGTGTAAGAAATACCATCTTTCGCGTAAGCAAACGGCAGTTTAGATACCGATGCCAAAGACGCAACCGCCCCTTTTTCATCGCGACCGTGCATTGGGTTTGCACCCGGGCCAAAAGGCATACCTGCGCGACGGCCATCTGGTGTATTACCCGTTTTTTTGCCGTAAACCACGTTAGATGTGATTGTTAGGATCGATTGAGTTGGTACTGCTTCGCGGTAGGTGTGCATCTTCTGAATTTTCTTCATGAAGCGCTCAACCAGATCACAAGCGATGTCATCAACACGGGCATCGTTGTTACCAAATTTTGGATAATCACCTTCGATTTCAAAATCAACAGCGATGCCATCCTCATCACGAACAGGTTTCACGGTCGCGTATTTAATGGCCGCCAAAGAGTCAGCGACAACAGACAGGCCTGCAATACCACACGCCATAGTGCGGTGCACGTCGCGATCCATCAATGCCATCAGTGATGCTTCGTAGCTGTAACGGTCATGCGAGTAGTGGATGATGTTCAACGCTGTGACGTATTGTGTTGCTAGCCATTCCAACATGTTGTCGAAGCGTGGCATCAAAGCGTCAAAGTCGAGAATTTCATCTTGAACTTTGTCCACTACCGGACCAACTTGCGCTTTCGATTTTTCATCGATACCACCATTGATGGTGTAAAGCAGGGCTTTTGCAAGGTTGGCACGTGCACCAAAGAACTGCATGTGCTGACCAACAATCTGCGGGCTCACACAACATGCAATCGCGTAGTCGTCATTATCGAAATCAGGACGCATTAGATCGTCGTTTTCATATTGAACAGAAGAGGTATCAATCGACACTTTTGCAGCGTATTGCTTGAACGCTTCAGGTAATTGCTCTGACCAAAGAATCGTCATGTTTGGTTCAGGAGCAGGGCCCATAGTGTGGAGCGTATGTAAGTATCGGAATGTCGTTTTAGATACTAGCGTACGGCCATCAACACCCATACCTGCCATCGCTTCTGTTGCCCAGATTGGATCGCCAGAGAACAATGAATCGTATTCTGGTGTACGAAGGAAGCGAACCATGCGCAGTTTCATGATGAAGTGGTCGATCATCTCTTGCGCTTGCGATTCATCAATCAAGCCATTTGCGATATCACGTTCTAGGTAAACATCTAGGAAAGTTGATGTACGACCCAATGACATTGCTGCGCCATTTTGAGACTTAACTGCCGCCAAGTAACCAAAGTAGGTAAATTGAATCGCTTCTTGCGCTGTTTTTGCAGGTAGCGACATATCAATTCCGTATTTCAAACCCATTTGACGAATGTCTTCAAGTGCTTGAACTTGGTCTGCAATTTCTTCACGTAGACGAAGCGTTTTCTCAAGATCGCCACCGCGCTCTAGGAACGTTTGTGTCGAGTTGTATTGCTCTTTTTTGTCCGCTTTTAAGAAGTCGATACCGTAAAGGGCGATACGACGGTAGTCACCAATGATACGACCACGGCCATAGGCATCAGGAAGGCCAGTGATGATGCCTGATTTACGACACGCTAGGATTTCTTTGGTGTAAAGGTCGAAACACGCTTTGTTGTGAGTTTTACGGTACTCAGTGAAGATCTTTTCGACTGTTGGATCCAATTCGCGGCCATAAACTTCGCACGAGTTTTTCACCATGCGAATACCACCATTAGCGATGATTGCACGTTTTAGAGGCTGATCGGTTTGTAAGCCAACGATCTTTTCCAGATCTTTGTTGATGTAACCCGCATCGTGAGAAGTAATCGTTGATGGCAGATCGGTATCGAAATCAACAGGAGCGTGTGTGCGGCTTTCTTGTTTAATGCCTTCAAGCACTTGGTTCCATAATGCTGAAGTGGATGCGCTAACCTCGGCTAAGAAGGACTCGTCTCCCTCATATGGTGTGTAGTTTTTTTGGATGAAGTCACGAGTGTTGACAGAGTTTTGCCACTCACCAGCAGCGAATCCAGCCCATGCGTCTAGCATATCAGTCGTCGGAATAGTCATAAGTAAATCCCTAAGTTATTGATAAATAGAATGGAGGCGACGAGTAGGACGGAACCATTCTTAACCCTGTCAATCGTATGGATTTAATCTGTATGAGTAAAATGAATGCTTTTCATTTTGTTAATGATTTTTTTGCATTTATTTAAAAATCAATGGATTAATTGTGTTTTAAGGCCAAAAAGAAGAAATAAATCTCTAAGAATAGAAAATAAGGCGGAATTTAAAAAGGGACGTTGCGCTAGAGTTAGTGAAGACGGTACTGGCAACGAGATGCTCTGAGGCGCTTATTGGTGCTGAGCCGTTGAATTTAGATACGAAAAAAGCCCAGTTTTTCAACTGGGCTTTTCGGGAATTTGGCTCCTCCTGCTGGGCTCGAACCAGCGACCTGCGGATTAACAGTCCGTCGCTCTACCAACTGAGCTAAGGAGGAATTGCTTTGCTTGAAAGCGGGACGAATCTTACCGAGCACCCACAAAGCTGTCAACACCCAAAAAACACATTTTGAGCAAAAAAGTTAGTTTTTACATCTTTACTTTTTTGTACTCCTTGCCAGTAAAGGGCTGGAGTTAGTTATCCACCAAAATTGTGGATAACTATGTTGATGAGATCTGAGTAAAGATCATTGTTATGCAACTGGGTGTGCTTTGTGTGAATTTTTACGCGAGAATATTCACTGATTAGTCAAGTAAAACAGTGATTTATTAAATTTGCTATGAAATCAATCAAAGTGGATAAAATTTACACTTTTGGGGATAAAGGATGATTTTTGTGTTTTTTGGGGAAAACTTGTGGAAATTATATCGTGATGAGTGCAGACGCTTCATCGACTAGGGCGAAAGACTATATCAGAACGTGTTAAATAAGGCTAGATCAAAGTAGAGAAAGCACAAAATTTAATAGTAATGAGCTATAAATCATAGATAGACGTAGATTTCATCTTTGAAGGTGTATATATATACAGCCAAAGTGCAGTAATTTTGAGGAAGGGTATGAGTAAAGTTTATGAACTGGTCTCTGATTATCAACCATCTGGTGATCAACCAACAGCCATCAAGCAGTTGCTAGAAGGGTTAGATTCCGGTCTTGCCCACCAAACACTCTTAGGTGTAACGGGGTCTGGTAAAACATTTACATTAGCGAATGTTATTGCAGAAGCGCAACGACCAGCGATTCTACTCGCACCCAATAAAACACTTGCTGCTCAGTTGTATGGTGAAATGAAGTCTTTCTTCCCCAATAACGCGGTGGAATATTTTGTTTCGTACTATGACTACTACCAACCGGAAGCGTATGTTCCGACCACGGATACCTTCATAGAGAAAGACGCGTCAGTTAACGCGCACATTGAACAAATGCGTTTGTCCGCTACAAAAGCACTACTAGAACGTAAAGATGCCATTATTGTCGCGTCGGTATCGGCTATCTATGGTTTGGGTGACCCTGAATCGTATCTACAAATGATGTTGCACCTGCGTCGCGGTGATGTGATTGATCAGCGCGATATGCTACGCCGCCTTGCAGAGCTGCAATACTCACGCAATGACGTCGCATTTGAACGCGGTCAGTTCCGTGTTCGTGGTGAGGTGATTGACATCTTCCCGGCCGAGTCAGACCAAGATGCTGTGCGCGTAGAGATGTTTGACGATGAAGTTGATTGCATCAGCGTATTTGATCCATTGACTGGGGTCGTAAAGCAACGCGATTTACCTCGTTACACCATTTATCCTAAAACGCACTATGTTACGCCACGCGAGCGTATTTTAGATGCAATTGAAAGCATTAAAGTTGAGTTAGAAGTTCGTAAGAAACAACTACTAGACAATAACAAGTTGTTGGAAAAACAGCGTATCAGCCAACGTACTCAATTCGATATTGAGATGATGAACGAATTGGGTTTCTGTTCAGGTATCGAAAACTACTCTCGTTACTTGAGTGGTCGTGCTGAGGGTGAGCCGCCACCGACACTATTTGATTACTTGCCTCACGATGGTTTGTTGATCATCGATGAGTCGCACGTGACGGTTCCGCAAATCGGTGCCATGTATAAAGGCGACCGTTCGCGTAAAGAAACGCTGGTGGAATTTGGCTTCCGTTTACCTTCTGCTTTAGACAATCGTCCGATGAAATTTGAGGAATTTGAGTCGATCTCACCACAAACTATTTTCGTGTCGGCAACTCCAGGCAATTACGAATTAGAAAAATCTGCAGATGAAATTGCCGATCAAGTCGTGCGCCCAACGGGTCTGCTTGATCCTGAATTAGAAGTTCGCCCAGTGGCAACTCAGGTTGATGACTTGTTGTCTGAGATTCGAATTAGAGCGGCGAAAGACGAGCGTGTTTTGGTAACTACACTAACCAAACGTATGGCAGAAGACTTAACGGAATACCTGCATGAGCATGATGTTCGAGTGCGTTACCTTCACTCAGACATCGATACTGTCGAGCGAGTCGAGATCATTCGAGATCTGCGTTTGGGTGAGTTTGATGTGCTGGTTGGGATCAACTTGTTACGAGAAGGTCTTGATATGCCAGAGGTATCACTGGTGGCGATTCTTGATGCGGATAAAGAGGGCTTCTTACGTTCAGAGCGTTCTTTGATTCAGACTATTGGCCGTGCGGCACGAAATATCGAAGGTCGAGCGATTTTGTATGCAGACTCGATTACAAAATCGATGAAAAAAGCAATGGATGAAACGGATCGTCGTCGTGAGAAACAGAAAGCTTACAACGCAGAGATGGGTATTGAGCCTCAGCCTCTGAAACGCAATATCAAAGACATCATGGAATTGGGTGATATTACTAAATCTAAGCGCCAGCGTAATACCAAGCAGGTACCATTATCTAAGGTGGCAGAACCTTCGCAGTCTTACGACGTGATGTCACCACAGCAATTGGAAAAAGAAATCAGTCGTTTAGAAGCTGCGATGTACCAACATGCTCAAGATCTTGAGTTTGAATTGGCCGCACAAAAACGCGATGAGATAGAGAAACTAAGAGCGCAGTTTATTGCCAATAGTTAACTCTTTAGGCCTACCAAAACCCGAGTGCATTTGTATTTGGGTTTTATATTTCCCCCAAAAAACAGACAAAAAAGAAGCCAATAGGCAGTCGGGTCTATTGGCTTGTTTTGTGAACATATCGTTCACTAACAACGTCAGTTGGCTAGGTGACCCGAGGGGTCATTAAACAAACAGCATGGTTTGTGCCATATTTTAACCTGTTGATATTCGGTTTAATTTGTTTAGAATACCCACAATCTAACGAATGTTTATTTGCAAAATGCAAAGCGTAATGCGATTATTATTTAAAACACAACAAAAAATCGGCTAGGCTATGCAACAAATAACAGAAGGTCAAAAGTCACGTTACCTATTAATGGTCGAAGATACCGCTTCCGTTGCGGCATTGTACCGTTCTTACCTAACGCCACTCGGCATTGATATCAATATTGTTGGAACAGGCAGAGATGCAATCGAAAGCCTGAATCACCGTATTCCGGATCTTATTCTTCTCGATCTTCGTCTGCCAGATATGACGGGGATGGACGTATTGCACGCGGTGAAGAAAAGTCACCCTGATGTGCCAATTATTTTCATGACTGCTCACGGTTCTATCGATACCGCGGTAGAGGCGATGCGTCATGGCTCTCAAGATTTCTTAATCAAACCCTGTGAGGCTGATCGGCTGCGCGTAACGGTAAATAACGCGATTCGCAAGGCAACGAAATTAAAGAATGAAGCCGACAACCCAGGCAATCAAAACTACCAAGGTTTCATCGGCAGTAGCCAGACCATGCAGCAGGTTTACCGCACAATTGACTCGGCAGCGAGTAGTAAAGCCAGTATCTTCATTACTGGTGAAAGTGGTACTGGTAAAGAGGTGTGTGCCGAGGCGATTCACGCAGCAAGTAAACGTGGCGATAAGCCGTTTATTGCGATCAACTGTGCTGCTATCCCGAAAGATCTGATCGAAAGTGAGTTGTTTGGCCACGTTAAAGGTGCGTTTACCGGAGCGGCAAATGACCGTCAAGGTGCAGCTGAACTGGCTGACGGCGGGACGTTGTTCCTTGATGAACTATGTGAAATGGACTTGGATTTACAAACCAAGTTATTGCGTTTCATCCAGACGGGTACGTTCCAAAAAGTAGGCTCTTCTAAGATGAAGAGTGTGGATGTTCGCTTTGTGTGTGCGACTAACCGCGACCCGTGGAAAGAAGTACAAGAAGGCCGTTTTCGTGAAGACTTGTATTACCGCCTTTACGTGATTCCTTTACATTTGCCGCCACTACGCGAACGTGGTGAAGACGTGATCGAAATTGCGTATTCTTTGCTGGGTTATATGTCTCACGAGGAAGGCAAGAGTTTTATTCGTTTTGCACAAGATGTGATTGAACGTTTCAACAGTTACGAATGGCCGGGTAACGTTCGTCAGTTGCAAAACGTGTTGCGTAATATCGTGGTACTGAACAACGGCAAAGAAATTACTCTGGACATGCTGCCACCACCACTGAATCAACCGGTGGTTCGTCAATCGATTTCAAAATTTATTGAACCTGAAATCATGACGGTGTCAGACATTATGCCGCTTTGGATGACTGAAAAAATGGCCATCGAGCAGGCGATTCAGGCGTGTGATGGCAATATTCCACGCGCTGCGGGTTACTTAGATGTCAGCCCTTCAACCATATATCGCAAGTTGCAAGCTTGGAATAATAGGGAAGAAAAACAAAACGTATGAGCATGGATGTATTGAATCAGCAAAAAATCGACGAATTGGCCGCGGAAATTGGCCTAGATAACGTTCCTATTTTGCTGGATATTTTCCTCGGAGAAATGGATGTCTATATCACCAACTTGTCGCAATACCAAGGCAGTGAGCAACTGATCTATCTAAAGGAAATCAGTCATGCTTTAAAAAGCAGTGCCGCCAGTTTTGGGGCTGATCGCTTGTGTGATTTGGCCGTAGCGATTGATAAGAAAGCCAAATCGGGTGAGTTAGTAGAAGGGGGGGAGACATTACTTCGATGTTAGACTTGCTTCACATTACTCGTGATGAGTATCGTTTATGGACGCAGTAGCCCTGTATTAAACCTTATAAAAACAAAGCCCTTCACGTCGGTGAAGGGCTTTGTCATTTTATACGCTCAGGTGCCTCAATTGTAGGCCACTTCTTGTGTTATTTTGCAACCAGTTGGTTTTCAATCGCTAACTTAAGTTTGTCACGATCATGACGCCAGTCGCGGTTGGTAGACGCTAATGACTCGGTGACCACATTCCAGTTATCCAGAACCTCTTGATCGGTTTCCTCTGCAAGTACGACATCAATCTGTCTGCCTTGGCATGCTCGCTCACACCATTCCAGCTTTTGTTTCATCGTCATGCGACCCGCTGGACCATATTCTGGACTAAGGTTAGCCACAAAAATGACTTTTGCTTTTTGGTTCGCTGCGATTGCTTTCCCCAATTCAGGTAAGAGTAGCGGTGGCATGATACTCGTTAGGAAGCTACCAGGGCCGAGGATGATGGCGTCAGCTTCTGCAAGAGCGGTTACCGCCTCTTTTGTTGCTGGCACTTCTGGTGAAAGGTCTAATCGGCGAAGATCTTTATCCATTTCATCCACATTAGTTTCACCTGTCACCCATTGCCCATCTACAGACAAAGCGGTGAGGTCGGAAGGATGTTCAGACATAGGAAGAATGTTGACATCGACTTTCAACATATTGCGAATCAGATTGATCGCGTCTAAAGGGCGGACGGAGAGGTTATCCAATGCCGTGAGCATCAGGTTCCCCAAGTTGTGGCCATCTAATTCACCAGTCCCTTTAAAGCGGTACTCAAACATCATCGAGCTGATCGATGGCTCCGTGATCAACTGGTTGATACAGTTTCGTGTATCGCCCCAAGCTATTCCGCCTTGACAATGGCGGATACGGCCAGTTGATCCGCCGTTGTCAGTGGTTGCCACAATGCCCGTTGCATTGCTGCCAAAATCATTAAGTGCGGCCAGCATTCGACCTAAACCGTGACCACCGCCAACTGCGACCACTTTCTTATTGGTGTAGATATTCATTACGTTCTTCTAATAATCTTGTAAAAAGCGACTACAATTTATCTTAATGAGTGTCTTAACAGTACTCACTTAGCGGTAAATTGTGTTTCTAGAGAGTTTTTTATCACTCTGCTCTGGATTCCATTACAAATTTTAAGTATTTTACACGGCAAAGCTATCAGGGGCTTTCCTCTGGTTGCCATAACTCCGAGCTCACTATGCTAAGTCTAAGGATAGGCGTTTTGAGCCAGTGACATACTGTCACAAGGGCATAATTGGAAATGATTATGCCTCCCGTGTTTGGAAAGGTGTTCCGTGGCGCAACAATTCGAAGACAAATTTCATCGTAAGTTCTATTACTTGCGTCTGTCTGTGACCGACGTTTGTAATTTTAAATGTACCTATTGCCTTCCTGACGGCTACAAGCCATCGGGCAATAAAAACTCGTCTTTTTTATCTCTTCCAGAGATCAATCGTGTCGTAAGAGCGTTTGCAGATTGTGGTACCTCAAAGGTACGCATCACTGGTGGTGAGCCGAGTTTACGCAAAGACTTTACTGACATTATCCACTCTGTCGCAACCACGCCGGGTATCAAAAAAGTCGCAACAACGACAAACGGTTACCGCATGGCGAAGCACGTTGCTGACTGGCGTGAAGCTGGCTTGACCAACATCAACGTAAGCGTGGATAGTTTAGACCCTCGTATGTTCCATCAAATCACGGGTGAAAATAAGTTCACTGAAGTGATGAATGGTATCGAACGTGCGTTTGAAGTGGGTTATGAGCAAGTCAAAGTTAACGTGGTACTGATGAAAGACCTCAACCACAACGAACTGCCTGCATTCCTTAACTGGATTAAAGATCGTCCAATTCAACTGCGTTTTATCGAATTAATGCAGACAGGTGAAATGGATGATTTGTTTGCGAAACACCATGTTTCTGGTGTTGCTATTCGAAATCAATTAATTGCTAACGGTTGGTTACTCAAAGTTCGTTCTCATAATGATGGCCCTGCGCAAGTGTTTGTTCATCCAGACTACAAGGGCGAAATCGGCCTTATCATGCCTTATGAAAAAGACTTCTGTGAGAGCTGTAACCGACTTCGCGTCTCTGCTAAAGGTAAACTGCATCTGTGTCTGTTCGGCGATCATGGCGTAGAGTTACGGGACCTATTAGAACGTGATGACCAAGAAAATGAATTGATTGAGCGTATTCAAGCCCAGCTGCAAACAAAATCGGTCAGTCACTTCTTGCATGACGGCAACACGGGTATGACACCGCATCTTGCGTCTATCGGCGGTTAAATTCAGATTTTACATTGGGAGCTGACGTGGCTTCCGATGACTTTTCCAGAATCGATACTTTGCGTATCAAAATCAAATTAAAGAATAGGTGAACAAATGGGTCACGCTGAAAGCAAATTTCAACCTGCAAACATTGCCGTTCTAACGGTATCTGACACGCGTACAGAAGAAAACGATACTTCAGGCGGCTATCTAGTTGAGCACGCAAAGGAAGCGGGTCATAACGTTGTTGATAAACAAATTGTTATCGATGATATGTACAAGATCCGTGCGATCGTTTCTCAATGGATTGCTGACGAAAACGTACAAGCAATTATGATCACTGGCGGTACAGGTTTTACTTCACGTGATAGTACTCCAGAAGCGCTTAAGCCACTATTTGACAAAGAAGTGGAAGGCTTTGGTGAACTGTTCCGTCAGGTGTCTTACGAAGAGATTGGTACATCAACCATTCAATCTCGCGCTATTGCGGGCTTTGCTAACCACACCGTTATCTTTGCAATGCCTGGTTCTACAGGTGCATGTCGCACGGGTTGGACGAAGATCATCAAGCAGCAGTTGGACGCAAGTCACCGCCCTTGTAACTTTATGCCACACCTATCTGTATAACCTTTCCTAAAAGCGAAGGAACAACAATGACCCAATTTACACATATCAATGCGTCTGGCGAAGCGAACATGGTCGACGTGTCTGCAAAAGCGGAAACCGTTCGTGAAGCACGTGCTGAAGGATTTGTACACATGGCGCCAGAAACACTACAACTTATCGTTTCAGGCCAACACCATAAAGGTGATGTGTTTGCAACCGCGCGTATTGCTGGTATTCAAGCGGCAAAGAAAACATGGGACCTGATCCCACTTTGCCACCCTTTATTGCTTTCTAAAGTTGAAGTCCAGCTAGAAGCGATTGAAGCGGAGAATAAAGTACGTATCGAATCAGTATGTAAGCTGGCGGGTAAGACAGGCGTGGAAATGGAAGCGCTTACTGCCGCTTCTGTTGCCGCACTGACAATTTATGATATGTGTAAAGCGGTGCAGAAAGACATGGTTATCGAGCAAGTCCGTTTATTAGAGAAAACGGGTGGCAAATCTGGGCATTTCAAGGCGGAATCATGATTAAAGTACTTTTCTTTGCTCAAACACGAGAGTTAGTTGGTATCGATGGTCTTGAGCTCGAAGACGCGTTTGATAACGTTGAAGCGATTCGTGCACATTTAGTGGATGCTGGTGTAAATAAAGAGGGCAAATGGGACCTTGCGCTTGAGCCGGGTAAACTGCTTGCCGCAGTAAACCAGTCTATTGTACCGCTAGACGCTGAAGTGAAGTCAGGTGACGAAGTTGCCTTCTTCCCACCAGTAACAGGGGGCTAAAATGGATCCTCGCGTTTCAGTGCAAGCTGAAGACTTCTCTGTTGATCAAGAATACCAGCGTCTATCAGAAGGGACAGCCTCTGGTGCTGTGGTCACTTTCATCGGTAAAGTTCGTGATATGAACTTAGGTGATAATGTCATTGGCCTTCATTTAGAACATTATCCTGGCATGACAGAGAAAAGCCTGATCGATATCTGTGACGAAGCCGAATCGCGTTGGCCGTTATTGGGCATCCGTGTAATTCACCGTGTTGGCGATCTCGACACTGGTGACCAAATCGTTTTTGTTGGTGTTTCTAGTGCCCATCGAGGTGCTGCCTTTGATGCTTGTGAGTTTGTTATGGACTATTTAAAGACCAAAGCACCTTTCTGGAAAAAAGAACGCACGACCAGTGAAAATCGCTGGATCGAGTCACGTGATACGGACCATCAAGCAGCGCAACGCTGGGAGAAGTAGAGCTCTCATTTGTTTTACCATTCAAATTACAAAGGCCAGATGTGATTGAGCATCTGGCCTTTTTCTTTTTACGTAGCCAAGTAAGCTCAATCCTACTACTCACCGTCCTTAGAAGCCGGAAACTCCTTCATATCTACTCTCGGTGACCTTGTTCACAATAAAAAATATCAAACAAGATATATGCAATTATTAATTAGACTCAATGTGTTATAAATGTTAATTTTTGTTCATATATCTAGCATAAGATGCTATCAAAGAGTTTTAATTTAGAGTTATCGAAAGTTTAAGCTGCCAAATGGATGCTTGAATCCTCATTTCGCTAGGCAATACTTTTTGTTTGGTATTTATTGCTAAATATGAGCACTACTTACAGAATTATTAGTTTTTTTGCTACATTTTTATGGCAAATTACTTTGAGGGTTGCTAATGTGTGCCGCAGTCTTTGTAAGGTTTTAGACGTTTGTGCTCAAAAAGCGCACTAAAAAGTTCTAAAATGCTGACCGTTCCAGTCCCTTACAAAGAAGTCATGGATGCTAATGAAAAACTTGGAGTTTTACGCATGTATAAGAACAAAATCACCAAAGCCCTTCTTCTAGGTGCTGGTCTGGCAGTGGCTGCCTCTTCTACTACCGCTTTCGCTGCTGATGTTCCAGCAGGTACTAAACTTGCCGATAAACAAGAACTCGTTCGTGGTAACGGTACTGAAGTTGCGACAATTGACCCGCATAAATCTCAAGGTGTTCCTGAATCTCATGTGATTCGTGATCTTCTTGAAGGCTTAGTGAATCAAAATGCAGACGGCGATACTATCCCAGGTGTTGCAGAAAGTTGGGAAACCACAGACAACAAAACGTTTACTTTCCACCTACGCAAAGATGCAAAATGGTCTAACGGTGATCCAGTAACCGCTCAAGATTTCGTATACAGCTGGCAGCGTGCTGTCGATCCAGCAACGGCTTCGCCATACTCTTGGTACATGGAATACACCAAGATGAAAAACGCGAAAGACATCGTTGCAGGTAAAAAAGACAAGAGCGAATTAGGTGTTAAAGCGACAGATGACCATACATTAGTGGTTGAGCTAGATTCGGCTGTACCGTACTTCGTAATGATGATGGGTCACACAACAACTAAGCCTGTACATAAAGCGACTATTGAAAAATATGGCGATCAGTGGACTAAGCCAGAACATTTTGTGGGTAACGGTGCGTATGTTGTCGACAAATGGGTAGTAAACGAGCGTTTAGTTCTTAAGCGCAACGAACTGTACTGGGATAACGACAAGACCGTTCTGAACAAAGTGACTTTCCTGCCAATCGAAAACCAAGTTTCGGAAATGAATCGTTTCCTTGCAGGGGAAATTGACTTTACTAACGAACTACCTTTAGAACACTACAAGCGTCTGAAGAAAGAGCACCCTGAATCAGTGTCAGTGGTGGGTAACCTATGTACATACTACTACCTGTTTAACACTAAGAAAGCTCCATTTGATGATGTTCGTGTTCGTACAGCAGTCTCATATGCGATCGACCGCAACATCGTTGCAAACGCGATTATGGGACAAGGTCAAAAACCAGCTTATTTCTTAACGCCTGAAATCACGGCAGGCTTTGAACCAGAGATGCCTGCTTATGGTAAAATGACGCAAAAAGAGCGTGATGCAGAAGCAGCCCGTCTACTGGCTGAAGCGGGCTACGGCAAAGACAATCCACTTAAGTTCTCCCTTCTTTACAATACATCTGAGAATCACAAGAAAGTAGCGGTAGCGCTAGGCTCTATGTGGAAGAAAGCTTTGGGAGTGAACGTAACACTAGAAAACCAAGAGTGGAAAACTTACCTATCAACAAAAGACTCTGGTAACTTCGAAGTTGCTCGAGCAGGTTGGTGTGGTGACTACAATGAAGCTTCATCGTTCCTTACGCTGATGAAGAGTGGCAATACTACGGGTGGTATCCACTATGACAGCAAAGCATACGATGAGCTAATGGAGAAAGCGATCACATCTAAATCTGAAGCAGAGCGTTCTGCGCTGTATGCTGAAGCAGAGAAGTTGATGGCTAAAGATATGCCAATTGCACCTATCTACCAGTATGTTAAATCACGTCTACTTTCTCCAAAGGTTGGAGGTTTCCCTGCTAATAACCCAGAAGAAAAGATCTACTCAAAAGATCTTTACATCAAAGCAGACTAATAAAGTCGCTTCAAGACTATAAGAAAAAGGCCCACACGTCCTAATCACTGGACGTGCGGTGCCTATTATCAAATTTTTAACTGTCACAGACTGAAAGAGTGAGTTTATGCTTAAATTCATCGCAAAAAGGATATTTGAGGCGATCCCAACTATGTTGGTTTTGATCACCGTATCTTTCTTTCTCATGCGTTTCGCACCGGGTAACCCATTCTCGAGCGAACGTCCATTACCACCAGAAGTTATGGCGAACATTGAAGCCAAATACGGTCTAGATAAGCCTGTATTTGAGCAATACACCACATATTTGACCAATGTTATCCAAGGTGACTTCGGACCATCATTCAAATACTTAGACTATACGGTAAACGAGTTGATCTCGGTTGCACTGCCAGTATCGGCGAAGGTTGGTTTTATCGCCTTTATCTTCACTGTTATTCTAGGAGTCACGATCGGGACCATAGCCGCACTCAAGCAGAACTCTTGGGTTGACTATGTAATCATGTCGACGGCAATGCTAGGTGTTGTTTTACCATCTTTTGTTTTAGCACCTGCGCTAATTTATGTCTTCTCTTTGAATCTTAAATGGCTACCCGCGGGTGGCTGGCTTGATGGTTCATGGCAGTATTTGATTTTACCGGTTATTGCTATGTCATTGCTTTATGTCGCGACGTTTGCTCGTATCACTCGTGGTTCAATGATTGAAACATTAAACAGTAACTTTATCCGTACTGCTCGTGCGAAAGGTCTTAGCTACCGTTACATCATCCTGAAGCACGCATTAAAACCAGCTCTACTTCCTGTTGTGTCCTACATGGGACCAGCATTTGTCGGCATTATTACTGGCTCGGTGGTTGTTGAGACCATCTTTGGTCTACCTGGTATCGGTAAGCTATTCGTCAATGCTGCCTTCAACCGTGACTACTCGCTAGTAATGGGTGTAACCATCTTGATTGGTTTCCTATTTATTCTATTCAACGCCATCGTTGATATTCTACTAGCAATGATTGACCCGAAAATTCGCTACTAACAGGGAAGTATGGTTATGTTAACGAAAAAAGAGAATCTTGAAGCGGTCGAGAAATTTGCAGAGAACCTGGAAGTTGAAGGCCGTAGTTTGTGGCAAGACGCCCGTATCCGCTTTATGCGTAACAAAGCGGCAATGGTGAGCTTGTTCATTCTTACATTGATGACGCTGGCGGTAATCTTTTTGCCAATGATTGCCCCATACGCATTTGATGATACTGACTGGTATGCGATGCACGTCGGTCCGAGTGCTGAACACTGGTTTGGCACGGACAGCTTAGGCCGTGACCTTTACGTGCGTACGCTGATTGGCGGTCGTATCTCTCTAATGGTTGGTGTTCTAGGTGCATTGGTTGCGGTTGTGATTGGTACGCTTTACGGTGCGGCTTCTGGTTTCATCGGCGGTAAAGTTGACCGTATCATGATGCGTATTCTTGAAATCCTATACGCGGTTCCGTTCATGTTCCTAGTTATCGTTCTGGTAACATTCTTCGGCCGTAACATCGTTCTTATCTTCGTCGCTATCGGTGCTATTGCGTGGCTAGATATGGCTCGTATCGTACGTGGTCAAACGCTAAGTCTACGTAGTAAAGAGTTTATTGAAGCGGCACACGTTTGTGGTGTGAGTAATTGGAAAATCATCACTCGCCATATCGTTCCAAACGTACTGGGTATTGTCGCGGTTTACTCGACACTGCTTATCCCAAGCATGATTCTGACAGAATCATTCCTTTCATTCCTTGGTCTTGGTGTTCAAGAACCGATGACAAGTTGGGGCGCACTTCTACAAGAAGGTTCGCAAACAATGGAAGTAGCAATCTGGCAGCTGGCGTTCCCAGCAGCGTTCATGGTTGTGACTCTATTCTGCTTCAACTACGTCGGTGATGGCCTGCGCGATGCGCTGGATCCAAAAGACAGATAATTAAAAATAGAAAGAATAAAGGAAGCAATGATGAGTTTATTAGATGTCAAAGATCTGCGCGTAGAATTTACCACTCAAGATGGTATCGTGACCGCAGTAAACGATTTGAACTTCTCTCTAAACCAAGGTGAAACCCTAGGTATCGTAGGTGAGTCGGGTTCAGGTAAATCACAAACCGTATTCGCTATCATGGGTTTGCTAGCGAAGAACGGTATCATTTCTGGTAGCGCGAAGTTTGAAGGAAACGAGATCCTTAATCTGCCAGAAAAAGCACTGAACAAGGTTCGTGCGGAACAGATCGCTATGATCTTCCAAGACCCGATGACGTCCCTTAACCCATACATGAAAGTCAGTGATCAGCTGATGGAAGTACTGATGCTGCACAAAGGTATGGGCAAAGCAGAAGCGTTCGAAGAATCTGTTCGTATGCTTGAAGCGGTTAAAATCCCAGAAGCTCGTAAGCGTATCACTATGTACCCACACGAGTTCTCAGGCGGTATGCGTCAGCGTGTAATGATCGCAATGGCACTACTGTGTCGTCCAAAACTGCTTATTGCGGATGAGCCAACAACGGCATTGGACGTTACGGTTCAAGCGCAGATCATGGATCTGCTGAACGAACTGAAATCTGAGTTCAACACTGCAATCATCATGATCACGCACGATCTTGGTGTTGTTGCAGGTTCATGTGACAAAGTACTGGTGATGTACGCAGGTCGTACCATGGAGTACGGCACTGTGAACGAAATCTTCTACAACCCAAGCCACCCTTACGCGGAAGGTCTATTGAAGGCAATCCCTCGTTTGGATACAGAAGGCGAGATCCTGCCAACAATTCCAGGTAACCCGCCAAACTTACTGCGTCTGCCACCTGGTTGCCCTTACCAAGAGCGTTGCCACCGCGTGATGGATCGTTGTAAACGCGAAGCACCAATCTTGACACCATTTGGTGATGGTCGTCAGCGTGCATGTTTTTCTGAATGGGAGGCTTGGAGCAAATGAGTACAGATAAAAAACTAATTCTGGATGTGTCTGATCTGAAAGTCCACTTCAGCATTGCATCGAAATCAGCGTGGCCGTGGTCAAAGCCTTCGAGCCTAAAAGCGGTAGACGGCGTAAATGTTCGTCTGTACGAAGGCGAGACTCTTGGTGTAGTAGGTGAGTCTGGTTGTGGTAAGTCTACGTTTGCTCGCGCGATCATTGGTCTTGTTGAAGCTACCGACGGTGAAGTGGTTTGGTTGGGTCAAGACCTGACGAAAATGAAAGACGTTCAACGCCGCGAAACGCGTAAAGAAATCCAAATGATTTTCCAAGATCCTTTGGCTTCTTTGAACCCGCGTATGACAGTGGGCGACATCATCGCTGAGCCGCTAGAGACATTCTACCCAGAACTGACTAAGCAAGAAGTGAAAGACCGCGTTAAAGAGATGATGGCGAAGGTAGGTCTATTACCTAACGTGATCAACCGTTACCCACACGAATTCTCAGGCGGTCAGTGTCAGCGTATCGGTATTGCTCGTGCTCTTATCCTAAAGCCTAAGATGATCATTTGTGACGAGCCAGTATCGGCGCTTGATGTATCGATTCAGGCTCAGGTAGTTAACCTACTGAAAGAGCTACAAAAAGAGCTTGGTCTTTCTTTGGTATTTATCGCGCACGATTTGTCCGTTGTAAAGCACATCTCTGATCGTGTACTGGTTATGTATCTTGGTAATGCGGTTGAGCTCGGTGAATCAGACGCTTTATTTGCCGATCCAAAGCACCCATACACTCGTGCCTTGATGTCAGCGGTTCCAATTCCTGATCCGGAGTTAGAGCGCAACAAAAAGATTCAAATGCTAGAAGGGGACTTACCGTCACCTATTAGCCCACCATCGGGTTGTGTTTTCCGCACTCGTTGCCCACAAGCGACGGATGAGTGCTCGAAGACTAAACCAAATATCCAAGGCTCTGATGTTCACGCAGTTTCCTGTTTGAACGTAGCGATATAATCTAATTCAGCCTGTGACGGGCTTAAGCGCGGCTCCTTTTATAGGGTCGCGCTTTTTTTATGCCTACGATTTTTGTTGGTTTAAGTTCATTCGAAATTCTTGAACAAGATGGACTAAGCGAACGGATTCCAAGTTCAGTGTGAATCGCTAATATAGTAGAAAATAAAAGATGAGGAGAGCAGTCATGGGTAAGTTAGTTGAAGGCGTTTGGCAAGACGTATGGTATGACACCAAATCAAGCAATGGTAAATTCGTTCGTGAAGACGCGGGTTTTCGTCATTGGGTGAAAAACAAACCGGGGGCGGCATTCCAGCCTGAGTCTGGCCGTTACCACTTATACGTTTCGCTTGCTTGTCCGTGGGCGCATCGCACTCTTGTCTTTCGTAAATTAAAAGGTTTGGAAAATCACATTGATGTGACGGTTGTTTGTCCCGATATGCTGAGCGAAGGCTGGCAGATGGGATTGCCAGAGCCACTGTTTGGCCATACTCGAATGCACCAAATCTACACTCAAGCCAAGTCCGATTACACAGGTCGCGTTACCGTTCCGGTTCTATGGGACAAAAAGAGCAATACCATTGTGTCGAATGAGTCTTCAGAAATCATCCGTATGTTTAACTCTGAGTTTAACGAGCTAACGGGCAATCACGATGACTATTATCCAGAGCAACTGCAAAGTGTGATCGATGAGTGGAACGACTACATTTATCCGAACGTGAATAACGGTGTATACCGTTGTGGGTTTGCCACGACTCAAGAGGCGTATGAAGAGGCTTTTGACTCACTATTCGCTGCGTTGGATAAGATTGACGCACATCTTGCGACACATCGTTACTTAGCAGGCAGTACAATCACGGAAGCCGATTGGCGTTTATTCACTACGCTAGTGCGCTTTGATGCGGTTTATGTGGGGCACTTTAAGTGTAATAAACAACGCATTGCGGATTACACAAACATTCAAGGCTACTTGAAAGAGTTATACCAAGTAGAAGGTGTGGCAGAGACCACCGATTTCTACCATATCAAGCGTCACTACTATTTTAGCCACACTGGGATTAATCCAACTCAAGTGGTGCCAAAAGGTCCGGATTTGGATATAGAATCACCGCATGGCCGTGAGTCAATTTAAGTTAATACTTCCCAAGAAAAGCGTCATTCACTATGACGCTTTTTCTATTGGAGGAGGATAAATCCAACAAACGACATCCTACGTAACCCGCTCTGTTTTTCGGTGTAGTGTTGGCTGTCATCATGTTGCTATCCCATGTGCTTTCAGATTGTTTTGGAAGTGCGGGTATCTTGGTTTTAACTGCCGTGTCGAGGATTACAGATGTTACTTACTTTAGGACGACAAAGTAGTCAGTCTCTGGCTATTGATGCTGCTGTAGTCGGCAGCCTTGCATATTAGGTGCTCTAGAACAAAGAACAGAATGATGCAAAACCAATTTATTATGCCGCGAGCTAGGTTCCAATCTATAACCATTTTCGAATAAAACTCATTTCGTTTTCTATACTGCTTTACCAAGTGCTGAGCTTTTTTCGCACTCAAGGCTAGGAATCAAAACAAGGATAGACGAGATGATTACTGTATTTCCAGGAGTGGTAGCGGGGACAGGGTTTAAATGGAAAACCGTGGAACAACCTATCACTAAATATAACGACGCTGTGACCTATTTGCGTCAATCCAGTGCCGCGGCAGCACTATTAAATTTTCTGGCGGGAGGCGAAGAGGTCACGTTGCTTTGTACAACTGATACGACAAGCAGTTTTTTCCCAGCTGAAATTGTGAAACAAGCAGGCTGCAACGTCCGTGGCAGTTTAGTGACTTGGAATCCTTTTGATAGCTTGAATGTAAACGACATCAAGCGCAATAAACCCGTTGGACGCAGTCGTGTGCCAAATAACAATGTATCTAGAGGGACGCAGTCACCAGCGGTTGGACTTATTCATGAGTTTGGCCACGCGCGTCAATACATGTTGAAACGAGATTGGTTCATGACGCACTATCGCGCTGCCTCAAGTGGTAGCGATAGCGATCGACTCATCATAGAAAATGATAACTTGCTTACCGTAGAGTCCGTCGTTGCTCGCCAGCTCAATGAAGGTGTGCGTTGGAAGTATAGGGACATCGGATCGAGTAATACGAATTTGAACGTTCAGTATCAATTGAATCGTCCAATGGACCCGATTCTTGTATAGCAACATGAAATAAAAAACCTCGCCGTGGCGAGGTTTTTTATTCAGAAAGGTGCGGTTAATTAGTTAACTGCTTTTTCTTTTGCTTGGTCAGCTTGATCTGCCTGAATCGCAGTTAGAGCAACTGTGTACACGATATCGTCTACTAGTGCACCGCGAGATAGATCGTTTACAGGCTTACGCATACCTTGCAGCATTGGACCGATAGAAACTAGGTCTGCTGAACGTTGTACCGCTTTGTAAGTCGTGTTACCAGTGTTTAGGTCTGGGAATACGAATACTGTCGCTTTACCTGCTACTGGAGAGTTTGGTGCTTTAGAAGCAGCAACGTTTTCCATGATAGCTGCGTCGTACTGTAGAGGACCGTCGATCACTAGATCAGGACGTTTCTCTTGAGCAAGCTTAGTTGCTTCACGTACTTTATCTACGTCTGCACCTTTACCAGATTCACCAGTAGAGTAAGAGATCATAGCAACGCGAGGGTCGATACCGAATGCCGCCGCAGAGTCAGCAGATTGGATAGCGATTTCAGCAAGCTGTTCCGCTGTTGGATCTGGGTTGATCGCACAGTCACCGTAAACCAGTACTTGGTCAGGTAGCAGCATGAAGAATACAGAAGATACGATAGACGCATCAGGTGCAGTCTTGATGATTTGGAACGGAGGAACGATAGTGTTCGCCGTAGTGTGAACTGCACCAGAAACTAGGCCGTCCACTTCGTCGTTCTCAAGCATCATAGTGCCTAGGAATACTGAATCTTGTAGCTTCTCACGAGCAACAACTTCAGTCATGCCTTTCGCGCCACGTAGCTCAACTAGACGAGCAACGTAGTTTTCACGAACTTCATCAGAGTTGATGATCGTTACGCCAGCACCTAGTGTTACACCTTGCTGTTCAGCAACGCGACGGATTTCGTCTGGGTTACCTAGAAGCACACATTCTGCAATGCCGCGCTCAGCACAGATAGCCGCAGCTTTCACTGTACGTGGCTCGTCACCTTCAGGAAGAACGATACGCTTACCAGCTTTACGAGCGAACTCAGTTAGCTGGTAACGGAATGCTGGTGGGCTTAGACGACGAGACTTCTGAGTACCCTCAGTCATAGACTCGATCCAGTTACCGTCGATGTGACCCGCAACGTGTTCGTTGATGAACTCGATACGCTCTTTATCGTCAGCAGGAACTTCGATGCTGAAGCTCTGTAGGTTTAGAGAAGTCTGCCAAGTGTTACCTTGTGCTTTGAAGATCGGTAGACCGGTTTCGAATGCTGGCTTACATAGACCTGAAATCTCTTCAGGGATATCGTAACCACCAGTCAATAGAATGGCACCGATATCAACGCCGTTCATTGCTGCAAGCGCTGCTGCAACGATAACGTCTGGACGGTCTGCTGAAGTAACAAGTAGAGAACCTGGTTTGAAGTGCTCAATCATGTTTGGCAGAGAACGTGCACAGAAAGTGATGCTCTTAATACGACGAGTCGCAATGTCACCTTCGTTGATGATGTCAGCATTTAGGTGCTGAGCCATATCGATAGCACGAGTAGCGATTAGATCGATGCTCCATGGCACACAACCTAGTACACGAATTGGAGAAGTGTTGAAGATTTCCATCACTTTCATTTCGTTTTGCTTCGCGCTGTCTGCATCGTCAAAGATTTCAGATAGGTCAGGGCGCGTACGGCCAGCTTCGTCAACAGGTGCGTTTAGCTTGTTGATGATAACGCCAGAGATGTTCTTGTTCTTAGTACCACCGAAGTTAGAACATGCTACTTCGATGCGCTCTTTAAGTTGCGCTGGGTTATCGGTACCTGGAGTTGCAACAAGAACGATTTCCGCACCTAGAGTTGCTGCGATTTCCGCGTTCACTTGGTTAGCGAATGGGTGCTTACGAGTTGGTACTAGACCTTCGATAAGCGTCACGTCTGCGTCTTTGTTGATTTGGTTGTAACGTTCAACAACAGTTTCTAGCAGCTCGTCCATGTTGTCGTTACCGATTAGGCTTTCTGCAACAGACATCGCTAGAGGTTGACCGATCTTCATATCGCTGTTGTAACCAACGATTGTTGAAGTTAGATCAGGTTGATCGCCGCCAGAACGTGGCTGTGAAATTGGTTTGTAGAAAGAAACCTTAACGCCTTTGCGCTCCATAGCGCGAAGAACACCCATGCTTACGCTAGTTAGACCAACACCAGCACTTGCAGGGATAAGCATAATAGTACGAGACATTCGTAGAGTACCTTTAGCTATTGGGGGATAAAAGCTCAACTCTTATTCCATGAGGTTCAGAGAATAGGAGTTGAGCCCCTAAGAAATTCGTTTGGAAGAAAAACTGGCTAGCCGATGGCTAGCCAGTTCATTCTATTAAAGACCTGTTAGGCGTGCAGTGTCTTCAGCAATTACTAGCTCTTCGTTAGTAGAGATAACCATTGCTGGGATACGGCTGTTTGCTGTAGTGATAGTACCTTCGCCGCCGAAACGAGCTTTAAGGTTAGCTTCACCATCAACTTCGATACCGAAGATACCTAGACGGTTTAGAACCATTTCACGGATAGGGCCAGAGTTCTCGCCGATACCGCCAGTGAAAGTGATTGCGTCTAGACGACCTTCCATAGAAGCCGTGTAACCCGCTACGTACTTAGCTAGACGGTGACAGAACACGTCCATTGCACGAGTTGCTTCTTCTTTCTCACCGTAGTTGTCTTCAACGAAACGACAGTCAGAAGTCACTTCAGTTAGACCTTGTAGACCAGACTCTTTAGTTAGCATGTTGTTGATTTCTTCAACAGAGTAACCTAGAGCGTCGTGTAGGTGGAATACGATAGCTGGGTCGATGTCACCACAACGAGTACCCATTACTAGACCTTCAAGAGGAGTAAGACCCATAGAAGTATCTACAGATTGACCGTTCTTGATCGCACAAACAGATGCACCGTTACCTAGGTGACAGTTGATGATGTTAACTTCTTCAACTGGCTTGTTTAGTAGACCTGCAACTTCACGAGTGATGAATAGGTGTGAAGTACCGTGCATGCCGTAACGACGGATACCGTGTTCTTTGTATAGTTTGTAAGGAAGAGCGTATAGGAAAGACTCTTCAGGCATAGTTTGGTGGAACGCAGTGTCAAATACAGCAACGTTTTGAAGCTCAGGGAAGTTGTGCTTAGCAGCTTCGATACCGATGATGTGCGCTGGGTTGTGAAGCGGTGCGAAAGTCGCAGCGTCTTGAATACCCTTAAGTACTTCGTCAGTGATCAGTGCAGATTGAGTGAACTGCTCGCCACCGTGAACGATACGGTGACCGATAGCGCCTAGGTTAGCTTTAAGCTCTGGCTTAGAAGCAAGAATAGTTTCAACCATGAACGCTAGCGCTTCTTCGTGTGCTGCACCGTTGCCTAGTTGAGCTTCGTGTTTACCATCAAGTTTCCACTTGATACGTGCTTCAGGAAGGTGAAGACATTCAGCAAGACCTGATAGGTGCTCTGCACCTGTTTCTGCATCAACAACAGCAAATTTAAGAGAAGAACTACCGCAGTTTAAAACTAAAACTAGCTTAGACATGTGTGACTACCTGTTATTCGTCTGATCAAAATCAGTTAAAGGATGAAAAATTAATCACAAGAATAGACGATACCATCGAGGGTGCGTACTAATCTTGGTCAAAAATCGTTCTAATTCCGTATAAAAGAATAGTGATGAACCCATCCATCACTATGATGCGATCCGTGCAGATAGGAATCTCAAGTTGCTTAAATTGTAAATAACGGCAACAATGAGATTGAGGGTCTGCAAAGGATAGCGATAATAGGCAATGATAACAAAAAAATTTTGAAAGAATATTAACTTTCATCAATTTTTTTGCGCCTTCAGTTGAAATGTTCAACTATTTTTTAGTGAGAGAGTGGTATGAGTAATAAAGTCGGATTGTTCCATAGCCTGAAAGATGGCCAAAACTACATGGAGATCTGGCCGGTTCGTAAAGAGCTGACCGCCATTTTTCCCGAACAACGCATTATCAAAGCAACGCGTTTCGGCATTAAAGTGATGCCGGCAGTAGCTGCGATCAGTGTTCTCACTCAAATGGCTTTTAACAATTACAATGCGTTACCACAAGCCATTGTCGTCGCATTGTTTGCTATCAGTATGCCTTTACAAGGGATGTGGTGGTTAGGCAGTCGTTCTAATACCATATTGCCGCCAGCGCTGGCGTCTTGGTATCGTGAACTGCACCAAAAGATCACTGAGACTGGCTTTGCACTTGAGCCAGCAAAAGCAAAACCAAGATATAAAGAGTTGGCGATGATCTTGAACAGAGCTTTCCGTCAGTTAGATAAAACAGCGCTGGAGCGTTGGTTCTAATCTCGACGACAACAACCCTCAAATCAATGTTATGAAAATGGAGTGAGCCTTTGCCACTCCATTTTTGTCTGTTCTACATTTCTCCATCCCACCGTTTTCTGTGCTGTCAAAACTATCTTTATAGCGGCGTCGCGATCACAAATGTTACTTTGTTGTTAAATCTTACTTTTATTTACCGAGAGTTAGCGTTAATAATGAAATCGAGATGCACAAAAAGTGCACAGCAAACACGACATCCCATCTTCTGAATAACCATGCTGGCATCATGATTTTTACGAACGCTCGTGGTACAAGGATGAAGAGACATCAAGGAGTAATGATGAGAACGAAACGTTTACTAGCCACCGCCATTTTAGCTGCTACGGCGACTTTTTCTTCCGCCAGCGTCTTTGCCAACACCGCAACCGTAGCGGTGTCCCAAATCGTTGAGCATCCAGCGCTAGATGCTACCCGACAAGGCTTATTAGACGGTCTAAAAGCCAAAGGTTACGAAGAGGGCAAAAACCTCGAGTTTGATTATAAAACGGCCCAAGGTAACCCTGCGATTGCCGTACAGATCGCTCGCCAATACGTCGGTGAGAATCCAGACGTTTTAGTCGGTATTGCAACGCCCTCTGCTCAAGCTCTGGTTTCAGCGACACGTTCAATTCCTGTGGTATTTACTGCTGTGACAGATCCGGTCGGCGCTAAGTTGGTTAAGTCTATGCACAAGCCGGGTAAAAACGTCACTGGTCTTTCTGATTTATCACCTGTGGCACAACATGTTGCTTTGATTCAAGAAATACTGCCAGCTGCGAAAACCATTGGTGTGGTTTACAATCCAGGAGAAGCAAATGCGGTGACACTGGTGCAACTACTAAAGGAAAGTGCAGCAGCAAATGGATTAGAAGTCGTGGAAGCGACAGCATTGAAGAGTGCGGATGTTCAATCGGCAACGCAAGCCATTGCCGCTAAGTCGGATGTGCTTTATGCGCCGACAGATAACACCGTTGCGAGTGCAATTGAAGGGATGATTGTTGCGGCAAATCAGGCTAAGAAACCTGTGTTTGGTGGTGCAACGTCTTACGTTGAAAAAGGCGCGATTGCCAGTCTAGGGTTTGATTACTATCAGGTTGGCGTGCAAACCGCGGATTATGTTGCCGCGATATTAGAAGGCAAAGAGCCGGGTGAGTTAGATGTCAAAGTCGCGACGGGCTCTGACTTAGTGGTGAATGAAGGTGCGGCGACCAAACTCGGTATCCAGTTACCTAGCGCTGTTGTGAAACGTGCAACTAGCATGCAATAAGAGTCCTTATTAGGTCGGTAAAATGCCGACCTGATTTATGCAGAGGGAGCAGTTATGTCTGCATTTGCTTTTTTTGGTGCGCTTGAGATCGGCCTGATTTATGGTTTGGTCGCGTTGGGCGTTTACCTTACTTTTCGTGTTCTCGATTTTCCCGATTTAAGTGTTGATGGCAGCTTTCCAATGGGAGCAGCTGTTGCGGCAACAGCCATTGTTGCGGGTATCAATCCTTGGATTGCGACTGGAATGGCCATCATTGCTGGTGGTATGACAGGGTGGGTTACCGCCTTCCTTGCCGTTCGCTGTGGCATTCTTCATCTACTCGCTTCTATCCTAACCATGATTGCGGCGTTTTCTATTAATATTCGCATTATGGGTAAGCCCAATATGGCCCTGCTAGGGGAGGAAACTATCCTGACGCCGTTTGAAGCCTTGGGGGATTCTATGTTCATTCGACCTCTGGTGGTTGGTGTACTTGTCCTTATTTCTGCTTGGTTTGTGGTGCGTTTACTGAACAGTGATTTTGGCCTTGGTTTAAGAGCCACTGGCGTTAACGCTCGTATGGTTGCAGCACAAGGTGCCAGTACAGGCTTCTACACCTACTTTGGCTTGGCGCTATCTAACGGTTTTGTTGGGTTTGCTGGTGCTCTATTTGCACAAACAAACAGTTTTGCTGATGTGACATCCGGGGTTGGTACGATTGTAGTTGGCTTGGCCGCAGTGATTCTTGGCCAGACACTCATTCCAGGTCGCAAAATCTGGGTAGCGGTGTGTGCGGTCATTATTGGCTCGGTTTTATACCGACTTGCTGTCGCGTTTGCTCTGAGCTCTGGCATGTTTGGCTTACAGGCTTCCGATCTGAATCTCGTTACCGCGGTGCTTGTAGCTGTAGCTCTAATTGCACCAAAGCTAAAACAAAAAATGCGAGCCAAGCAACGCGTTAATGACGCCAAACAAACGGCATCAAAAAATGGTTCAGGGGAGGCGCTATGATTGAGTTAAGTAATATCCAAGTAACCTTTAACCCCGGAACGATTTTGGAAAACCGAGCGTTAAAAGGCGTATCTCTGGAAGTGCCTGAGCACCAATTCCTAACGGTGATTGGATCTAACGGCGCAGGTAAATCGACTCTGCTTGGTGCGGTGACGGGTGAAACGCCGATGATTGGTGGGCAAGTCATTATCAACGGGCAAGACGTAACACGAAAAAGCGTGGACCAGCGTGCTACGCAGTGCGCGAGAGTTTTCCAGGATCCTTTAGCAGGGACTTGTGGGGACTTATCCATCGAGGAGAATATGGCTCTAGCGTATATGCGCGGTAAGCGTCGTGGTTGGGGGATGGCGATTTCTTCCAAACGACGTAAACTTTTCCAGGAGAGAATCAGTATTCTTGGTTTGGGTTTAGAGGACCGGCTAGGAGACAGCATTGGCCTATTGTCAGGCGGCCAACGTCAAGCCGTGAGTTTGGTGATGGCCACATTGTCAGACAGTAAGCTGTTGTTGCTTGATGAGCACACGGCCGCGCTGGACCCGCGTATGGCAGCTTTTGTTATCGACTTGACCAAACGTATCGTTAACGAATTCGATCTGACTGTGATGATGGTGACACACTCAATGAAAGACGCATTGGCGTGCGGAGATCGCACCGTCATGCTTCATCAAGGTGAAATTGTTTTAGATGTCGCAGGAGAGCAGCGTGCCAACATGCAAGTTCCAGATCTACTGAAGATGTTCTCAAAGGTACGAGGAGAGGAATTAGCGGACGACAGTTTATTGTTGAACTAGTCTAAGCAAACAACAGAACTACGCCTACCAAACGTGATCCTCCTTGAGAAATTACCTACATGGTCGTTTTAAAAGGAGGATTTTTCGGTAAATACTCTTAATTAAAATAGTGGAATATTCCAATACTAAGAGCACTTGCCATGACCCTTCCATTTATCTTCCATAGCCAAACTGATGATGGCCTTACTTTTGATGGCGATTTGCTAACCGTCACCCTGAAAACCGAGAACACTGATTTTGATAGCGTGCACGTTCGTTGTGAACCGGATAATGAAGAATACCTGATTAACATGTCACGCAGCGGAGAAGCTGGTGAGCTTACTCTCTGGAAAGCTCAGTTTGCGTCAAATAAAGACCGAGATGTGACTCACTACGTCTTCAAACTGCTCAAAGGCAAGCAGCAGTTTTGGCTCGATGGCAGAGGTGTACATAAACGTATGCCGCCCAAAGAGTTTCACTTCAAACTCAACACTCAATCTCAGCCGCCAAGTTGGGTACAAGAGCAGGTCTTTTACCAAATCTTTCCGGACCGTTTTGCCACAAGTCGTTCTGAGCAAGTGACCCGAGATGATTATGCTGCCTATGACTCAGACGCACTGGTTAAGTCATGGGGATCCCCTGTTGGTTCCCATAAAAATACGGGTGTGCGCGAGTTCTTTGGTGGCGACTTAAAAGGCGTAGAGAAAAAACTGGATTACTTGGTCGAACTTGGTGTGACAGCACTTTACTTCAACCCAGTTTTCACAGCGCCAAGCAACCATAAATATGACACCACAGACTACTTCAAGATTGATCCAATGTTTGGCTCGAATGAGCAGTTTGCGCAGTTGTGTGAGCGAATTCGTGGCAAACAGATGAAGATTGTTTTGGATGCAGTGTTTAACCACACATCCGTTCATCATCCTTGGTTCGATCTTAAGCAAGAAGGCAATGGGGCGTATGGTAATCCAAATTCAGACTTTCGAGACTACTACTTCTTCGAAGGACAATCCAATAGCTACATTGGTTGGAAAGGCATTGGTAATTTACCTGTCTTGAACTTCGAAAATGAACAAGTTCGCGACCACATCTATCAAGGGGAAGAGTCAGTCATCAAACATTGGCTTAAACCACCTTATTCTGTGGATGGTTGGCGCTTCGATGTTATTCACATGTTAGGTGAGGGTGATGGCGCGAAGAACAACGCTCACTATGTGGAAGCTTTTCGCAAGGCCACTAAACAGGTTAATCCCAATGCCTATGTGTTAGGAGAGCATTTCTTTGAAGCGACGCAATGGCTTCAGGGCGGGCAGGAAGATGGTGCTATGAACTACTACGGCTTTGCTCATCCAGTGAGAGCATTGATTGCCAATCAAGACATCATGTATGACCCAATTGATATCAAT